>NZ_JACHFK010000006.1 GCF_014201805.1 Deinococcus metalli
TCGTCGATGAAGACGATGCAGGGCGCGCTCTTGCGCGCCTGCTCGAACAGGTCCCGCACGCGGGCGGCACCGACCCCGACGAACATCTCGACGAAGTCGGAGCCGGAGATGGAGAAGTACGGGACCTTGGCCTCCCCGGCGACGGCCTTGGCGAGCAGGGTCTTGCCGGAACCGGGGGGACCGACGAGGAGCACGCCGTGGGGGATGCGGGCGCCGAGGGCGTGGTACTTGTCGGGGGCACGCAGGAAGTCCACGACTTCCTGCAGGTCCTGCTTGGCCTCGTCGCAGCCCGCGACGTCCTGGAAGGAGAGCTTGATCTGCCCCTCCGCGATCACCGCCGCCTTGCTCTTCCCGAACGTGCTTGCGCTGCCCGCGCCGGAACTGCCGCGCATGCTGCGCCACAGCACCAGCAGGATCAGGCCGGTCAGCACCAGCGGCAGCGCCTGACCGATCCACCCGAAGGCCGAACCGCCCGGCACGACCCGCAGCGGCACGCCCGCCGCGCGGATGCGGTCGAGGGTCGCGCCGTCCGCCGGGACGACCAGCGTGCGCGCCCGGCCACCGTTGTCCTGGCCGTCGCAGCCGTCGCTGGTGCGGCAGGGCATGAAACTCACCGTGGCGTTCCCCAGGCTGTCCAGCGTGACGGCCGCGACCCGTCCGCGCTTGAGATCGTCGAAGAAGCGGTTGGTGGAGTAGCCGCCGCCCAGGCGCGCCGTCGGAACCGCCGCGACCGTGCCGGACTGGACGGTGCTGGCCGACGCGGTCGCCTGTGCGTGGACAGGCGCGCTGCCCAGCAGCAGAGCCAGGAGGGCGGCGACCGGCCACCAGCCGCCGCGGTGTGCGGCGGGCCGCTCGCTGGACTGGAACGACATGCGCGTCGGGCGGACCATGCGTCATGCTACGCCAGCGCCCCGCGCGGACATCGTGACGCCGTCCCGCCCACTGGGTGAACAGTGGCCCGGCTCAGCACTCAGTTTTCCGTCAGGCCCGGCCCGTATGCTGCGGCCATGCGTCCAGTTCACACCACCGCCGTGATCGCGAGCGCCCTCGCCGTGGGGCTCAGCGCGTGCACAGTGTCCGTCCGCCCGAACCTGACCCTCCAGGCGAGCGGCGGGAACCTGATCAGCGGCCTGAAGCCGGACCGTGGCGAGGGCAGCAGCTACGCCGTGGGCGAGAACGTCCGTATCAACGTCGGCACCCGCGCCGCTGGCTACGTGACGCTGGTCGCGCTGCAGAGCAACGGCTACGCCAGTGTGCTCGCCCGCAACGTGTACGTGCAGCCCGGCACCACGTCCTTCCCGCGCGCCCAGGACGGGGTGGTGTACACCATCGCGCCGCCCCGCGGCATCCAGCGCGTCCGTGCGATCTTCACCCGCGTGCGTCCCACCACCGACCTCGTGATCAGTGGCTATTACGACGGCGACCGCTGGAACACCTTCACGAACGCCTACGTCAGCCCCTACCCGCAGGCCGACCGCGACGTGCAGGAGACCTTCTTCTACATCCGCTGAGGGCGCGGCCGCCGGCCCGTCCAGTTGGGCTCGACCGGCATGCCCGCACCCCGCAACGCCACGATCAGAGACCGGAGCGCAGGACATCTCTGCGCTCCGACGCTGTTCTGCGTGTGGATTATGGCCTCGCGCTCAGTGCGCTGCGTGCCGCGCAGGTACGGCGCTCGGACCACGTTTCACATGGGTGGGCCAGCACGGAGCAGGCAGAGAGGGGCGGCCGTCCACAGGCTTCCGGCCAGCGGGCGGGAGACGCATCGGCTACGTGGCGGGCGGCCAGCCCAGCGCACGGGGCATGACCTATGCTGACCCACATGGCCCTGACCTTCGCTGACGCCAGCGCCCGCGTGGACGCCTACATCTCGCAGTTCAAGGAGGGCTACTTTCCGCCGCTGCTGATGCTGGCCCGCCTGACGGAGGAGACCGGCGAGGTCGCGCGCGTGCTGGCGCACCAGAACGGCAAGACGCCCAAACCCGGCGAGGACCCCGGCGACCTGGAACTGGAACTCGCGGACCTGCTGTTCGTGATGGTCTGCCTTGCCAACGAGCGCGGCCTGAGCCTCGAGCGCGGCTTTGAGCGCATGATGCACAAGGTCGAGACGCGCGACGCCGACCGCTGGACGAGAAAGGACGCTTCCCTGAGCGCAGATCCGGAACAGAGTGGCCCTTGATCTGCCGGAGGGCGGCCCGTAGCCTCGGCAGCAGTCCGCCCTGCCCCGCGCCTTCAGGAGCCTGCCATGACCGACCCCCGCTATCCCATCGGCCCGATGCCCATTCACCTGAGTTTGAGCCCCGAGGAGCGCGAGGCAGCGCTGGGCGCCATCCGCGCGCTGCCGGTCGAGCTGCGCGCCGCCGCGCACGGCCTGGACGACGCTCAGCTGGACACGCCCTACCGCGAGGGCGGCTGGAGCGTGCGGCAGGTGGTGCACCACGTCGCGGACAGCCACATGAACGCCTACGTGCGCGTCAAACTCGCCCTGACCGAGGACAACCCGACCGTGAAGCCCTATGAGGAGCAGCTCTGGGCCGAGTTGCCGGACTCGGCGCTGCCACCAGCGCTCAGTCTGGAACTGCTGGATGGCCTGCACACGCGCCTGGTCACCGTGCTGGGCGGCGTGACCGACTTCGCCCGCGAGTGGACGCACCCCGCGCAGGGCCGCACGTATACCCTCGACACGCTGCTCGGTATGTACGCGTGGCACGGCCGGCACCACGTGGCGCACATCACGGGCCTGCGCGAGCGGCAGGGCTGGTAATCGGGGCGCGTGCAGTTCGGCCCCGAATTCCACACGCCGATCACGCACCGCGCGGCCGGCGTCGTGATCCTGAACCCGGCCGGGGACATCCTGCTGGTGCAGGAGCACGGCGCGCCAGCAGAGGGCCAGAAGGCCGGTCTGTGGCACATTCCCAGCGGCACGGTCGAGGACGGCGAGAACCCCCAGGACACCGCGGTGCGCGAGGCCTGGGAAGAGGCCGGCGTGCGCGTACGCCTGACGCGCTTCCTGGCTGTATACCTGGGCCGCTTTCCCGACGGCGAGCCGGTGCTGAGGCACGCGTGGCTGGCCGAGGCGCTCCCGGGCTCGACGTACCGTCCCACCATCCCGGGCGAGGTCGCGGACGTGCGATTCATACCACGACGTGAATTCGACTGCCTGTACGACGCCGGACTGCTCCGCATGTACCACACCAAGCTGTTCTACGAGGACGTGCTGAGGGAGCGTGACAGCGAGCAGCGGCCCCCGGTCACGGCGAGCCGTTCCACCCTATAGCCCAGAACGCCGGTTACTCGTAGCCGAGTTCGCGCAGGGCTTCCTCGTCCTCTCGCCAGCCCGGGATCACGATGACTTCCAGCCCCAGGTAGACCTTACGGTTCAGGAAGATCTCCAGCTGCTTGCGCGCGGCCTGCCCGATCTCCTTGAGCTGCTTGCCGCCGGAGCCGATCACCATGCCCTTGTGGGCGTTCTTCTCGACCACGACCTCGCCCTCGATGCGCTGCAGGCCGTCCTCGCGCTCCGTCCACGAGGTCACGCGCGTGGCGACCGCGTAGGGCAGTTCGTCGCGCAGCTTCTTCATGGCTTCCTCGCGGATGATCTCGGCCGCCCACATCTCGCGCGTCTGGTCAGACGCCCCGCCGCGCGGGTAGAAGAAGGGGCTCTCGGGCAGGGTGTCCATCACCTGCTCGCGCAGCGTCGCCACGGCGGCGGTGTCGTTCTGCGCCGAGAGCGTCAGCTCGGTGGTGTCGCCGCTGCGGCCCTCCAGCAGCCCCCGGTAGAGCTTCATGGCCTCCTCCGGGTACTTGGCGACGTCGCGCTTGTTGCCGATCAGGAACAGCGGCTTGGGCAGATCGCGCACCTGGTGGGCGACCATGTTGTCCTCGTCGGTGGGCGGATGGCGCAGGTCCACCACCCACAGGATCGCGTCCACGTCGGCCAGGGCGGCGTGCACTTCCTGGTTCATGTACTTGCCCAGGGCGTCCTTGGGCTTGTGGACGCCGGGGGTGTCCACGAACACGATCTGGTGCGTGTCGGTGGTGTGGATGCCGCGGACGCCCCGGCGGGTGGTCTGCGGCCGCGGGCTGGTGGGCGCCACCTTGGTGTTCAGGAAGGCGTTCAGCAGGGTGCTCTTGCCCACGTTGGGCTTGCCGACGATGGCCACGAAGCCGCTGTGGCTGTCCGTGGGCGCATCATTGGAGGTCATGTGAAGATCGGTCATCGCGGTCATTGTCGCATGGGTGAGCCGCTGGACGTCCGGCGTGGGCCACCATCGGGCGAAGCCGATCGTAAAGGTTTGATGAAGTTTCCATGAGGCAACGCACCTGACATGGGAGCCGTACTGTGGGGCATGAGAGGCCCAGTCCAGACCGACGCCCGCGCCCAGGTTCAGGAAATGTTCGCCCAGAGCGTGGCCGTGCTGTCGCAGCCCAGCCCCGCCACCTTCGAGCGCTACGAGCGCCGCGGCAACCTGAACGCCGCGCTGCTGTACGTCATGGTCGCCGCCGTGGTGTCGGCCGTGATCGCCGCCTTCTTCGCGCTGTTCCACTCCGACGTGTCGTTCTTCGGCCAGCTGATCTCGCGCCTGATCATCATTCCCGTGCAGTTCCTGATCTTCACCGGGGCCGTGTACCTGATCGGCAAGAACCTCTTCAAGGGCACCGGCACCTTCTCCGAGGTCGCGTACTCCTTCGCGCTGTTCTTCGTGCCGCTGAGCATCGTCAGCACCCTGATCGGTATCATCCCGGTCCTGGGCTGGCTGGTGTCGTTCCTGATCGGCCTGGTGATGATCTACTTCGGCTTCCTGGCGGTGCAGTCCAGCATGAACCTGCGCGACCAGGGCCAGTCCATCGCCACGCTGGTGCTGGCGTGGATCGCCAGCTTCCTGGTCTCCGCGGCGGTCGGCGGCTTCTTCGCCTCGCTCTTCGCGGTCGGCCGCGCCATCAGCGGCAACTGACGTTCCATCCAGGCGAAGGGCGCGGCTCGAGTGGCCGCGCCCTTCCTGCATGCCCTTTCCCTGGGCGCGCTACTGCTCGCCGTACACGTGCACGGCCACGTCCAGTTCGCCCTTGCCGCCGCCGTAGTACGTGCCGCGCACCGGCGAGATGTCGCTGTACTCGCGGCCGTGCCCGATCTTGACGTGCTTTTCCTGTGCCATGCAGTTGTTGGTGGGGTCGTAGCCGAGCCAGCCGTAATCCGGAATCAGCACCTCCACCCACGCGTGCGTGGCCTCGGCGCCTTTCATCTCGCCGCCCGAGTACAGGTAGCCGCTCACATAGCGTGCCGGGATGCCCAGCTGCCGCGTGATACCTAGCATGGCGTGGGTGAAGTCCTGGCACACGCCGCGCCCGTGCTGCGCGAACTCCGCCAGCGGGGTACGTACCCCGGTCGCGCGCGTGTCGTACGTGAAGCGCCGGTACAGGTACGTGGTGAGGTCCATCATGAAGTCCGGCAGGTCGTCGGTCTGGCCGGGTCGGGTCACGCCGAAGATCTCCGGCCAGTCGCCGGCCGGCACGCGCGGACTGGCGACCAGGAACTCGGTGTTGCGGCGCCGTTCGGCGCGCAGGGCGCTGACGGGCGTGGGCGGCGGCAGCGGCAGCGCGTGCGTGTCCACGATGGCCTGCGCCTCGATGACCAGGTGTGTGTGCGGTTCGTGCACGTGGACGTGGTGCACGATCGCCCCGAAGTAGTCCTTGCGCGACGTGATCTCTGCCTCTGGAGCGACGTGCAGGTGGAAGGACCGCACCGACTGGCGGGCCTCCTGCGACGGGTGCAGCCGCACCTGGTTGAATGAATCCCACGCCGGGACGGGGTAGCGGTACTCGGTGGTGTGGCGGATCTCGCAGCGCATCAGTCGTGCCCCTGGCCGGACGGCCTCCGGCGGGCAGTGTGACAGCTTCTGCGTCCTGACACTCCGGAGGTCAAGGACCGCTTCAGGCCGGGTCTCATTCCTGCTCGAAGTAGGCGGCGTTGATCGCCGCGCCCACCCGGTTGAAATCGCTCAGCAGCTCCTCGATGGACGGGTACTCGTCCTCGACGATGTGCTCCACCGACGCGAACTGCAGCCGCGCCACCAGCCAGCGCGACAGCTTCAGGATTTCCGGGTGGGCGCCCGGGTGGTGCCGGTCGATCTGCGTGAGGGCGTCGTGCAGGTTCTCGGCGCTGTAGCGCACCGAGCGCGGGAAGAACTCGTCCAGCAGCAGGAACTCCGCGATGCGCAGCGGGTGGATCCCGGTATGCACGCTCTTGCGGTACGCCTCGTAGGCGCTCGCGCCCTTCAGCGCACTCACCCAGCGCTGGTCCTGCAGGGTGCGGCCCGCCGGGTCGTCGCGCAGCGCCTGCACGGCCGCGTCCTTCAGACGGCTCTGGAGGACCCGCAGCGTGTTGTCGCCGCGCTCCAGGGTCTGTCCGGCGCGCATGAACGACCAGCCCTCGTCGCGCGGCAGGGTCGCGAAGGCGATACCGAAGAAGAACTGCGACGCGTCGCGCGCCGCCACGCAGTATTCGAAGAGGCCGTCCCGGTCGAGGATGTCGCCGTTCTCGAAGCACAGCGTCAGGTACGCGCGGTTCAGGCTCTCCCACATCTCGCTGGGAATCCGGTCGCGCAGGCCGCGGGCGTTCTCACGCGCGCGCATCAGCGAGCTGGCGATCGAACTGGGGTTGTCGTGGTCGAAGGCCATCCACGACGAGATCGAGCGGGCGTCCAGCCGCCCGTACTTGGCGCGCAGAGCGGCCTCGCCGCCCGTGAGCTCCAGCAGCGGCGCCCAGTGCTCGCGGCCCCGCCCGGCCATCTCCAGGGTCGCGTAATAGTTGACGTTCAGGAGTCGGGCGGCGTTCTCCGCGCGTTCCATGTAGCGCCCGATCCAGTACAGGCTTTCGGCCAGTCTCGAGAGCAGCAGCACTCAGCCCTCACCCCCCGTCAGTTCGTCCTTCTCCAGCTGCTGCTGGTACGACCGTCCGCCCGGCGACACCGCGCCGCCCTGCGACTGGGACTGGCTCTGCGACTGCTGCCCGCTCCCGGACTGGGACTGGCTCTGCGACTGCGACTGGTGCGGCTCCGCGCCGTCCGGGCGCGGCTCGTGGCTCTGCTCGTACGCCGAGGTCAGCGCTTCGTCGGCCACGCGTTCGCGCAGCTGGGCATATTCCGGCGAGAACGCCACGTGCTGGCGATCCGGCGTGGCGTCAATGGGCACGGACCCGAAGCCGCCCTGGAACTGCGCCTGCGACTGGGACTGCACGCCCGCCGCGTCCGTCACGTCCCCGTGCATCAGCTGGTTCATGCCCAGCGGCGTGGCGGGGCCATCGTGGTCGAGCACCCAGGTGTCCTTGCTGCCGCCCCCCTGGCTGGAGTTCACGACCAGGCTGCCGCGGCGCAGGGCCACGCGCGTGAGGCCCCCCGGCACGATGGTGACCGGATCGCCGCACAGCACGTAGGGCCGCAGGTCGATGTGCGCGCCCTCGAACTCCGCGCTGTCCGGGTAGAACGTCGGGTGCCGCGACAGGCCCACCACCGGCTGCGCGATGAACTCGCGCGGGTTGGCGCGCACCTTCTCGAGGTACTCGCTGATCTCGGCGCCCGTGGCGGACGGGCCGATCAGCATGCCGTAGCCGCCGGCCTCGCCCACCGCCTTGAACACCATCTCGGACGCGTTGGAGAGCATGTGCTCCAGGTGCTCGGCGTTCCAGCCCAGGTACGTGGGCACGTTGTTCAGGATGGGTTCCTCGTTCAGGTAGTAGCGGATCATGTCCGGCACGTAGGCGTACACCGCCTTGTCGTCGGCCACGCCGGTGCCGATGGCGTTGGCAATCGCCACGCGGCCCTGCCGGTAGACCTCGATCAGGCCCGGCACGCCCAGCGACGAGTCGCGCCGGAACGCCAGCGGGTCGAGGAAGTCGTCGTCCACACGGCGGTAGATCACGTCCACCTGCTGACGCCCGCCGGTGGTGCGCATCCACACCCGGCCGCCGTCCACGAACAGGTCGCGGCCCTCCACGAGTTCCACGCCCATCTGCTGGGCCAGGAAGGCGTGCTCGAAGTACGCGCTGTTGTACATGCCGGGCGTGAGCACCACCACCGTGCCGTGCTCGCGCGGACTGACCGACGACAGCAGCCGCTGCAACTCGGCCGCGTAGTGCTGCACCGGCCGCACGCCCTGGTTCTCGAACATGCCCGGGTAGATACGGGTCATGGCCTGCCGGTTGGCCATCAGGTACGACACGCCGCTGGGCGAGCGCAGGTTGTCCTCCAGCACCAGGTAATTGCCCTGCTCGTCGCGGATCAGGTCGGTGCCCACGATGTGCGTGTACAGGCCGTTGGGCGGCAGCACGCCGTGTACCTCGCGGCGGAAGTGCCCCGACGTGTACACCAGTTCGGCCGGGATCACGCCGTCCCCGAGGATCTCGGCGGCGGAGTAGATGTCGCGCAGGAAGGCGTTCAGGGCCTTCACGCGCTGGGTCAGGCCCGCCTCCACGTGCGCCCACTCGCTGGCCGGAATGATGCGCGGCACCGGGTCGAAGGGAAAGGTGCGCTCGGTGCCCTGCGCGTCGCCGTACACCGTGAAGGTGATGCCCTGGTTGCGGAAGGCCATGTCCAGCAGCTCGTGCCGGCGTTGGAATTCCCGCACGCCCAGCCGGTCGAGGTACTCCAGGACGCCCTGGTAATGGGGACGGACGTCGCCCTGCGCGGTGAACATCTCGTCGAAGAACTGGTTGCCCGGCTCATACTTCATCCACTGCCCTCCTTGGGCGCATCCCTGACACGGAAGATAGCCGCTCGGGGCGTGGGGAGCGCCTCAGCTGTCCACGTTGTGCAGGCCACAGGAGCGCGGGGCCGCCTGGTGGGTGGCCCCGCGCTCCTGTCTCGCGTTCCTGTCAGCAGTGTCCGGGGCCTACGGCACGACGCGGCGGCCGTCCGCGCCGTACGACGCGAGCACGGCCTGGGCTGCCGCGGCCGCCTGCCCGGCCCGCGCGAGCGCCACGACCGCCCCGCCGAAGCCCGCGCCGGTCATCCTGGCCCCGAAGATGTCGGGGTGCGCCTGCAGCAGCGCCACCAGCGTGTCCACCTGCGGGTGCGAGACCTCGTAGTCGTCGCGCAGCGAGGTGTGGCTGGCGTTCATCAGCTGCCCGAAGGCCGCTGCGTCCGCGCCCAGGCCGGCCAGTACGCGGGCGTTCTCGGTGACCACGTGCCGGGCGCGCTTTTTCAGCAGCTCGGGCAGGCCGTCCAGCGCCGCCACGTCCGTCACGTCGCGCAGTTCCGTCACGCCCAGCAGGCGCGAGGCCTCCTCGACCTGGGCGCGGCGCTCGTTGTAGCCGCTCTCGGCCAGGCGCCGCGGCACGCCGGAATCGATCACCAGCACCTCCGCGCCCTCCGGGAACGGCACTGCGCGACGCTCCAGGCTGCGCGTGTCGATCAGCAGCATGGTGGTGGTGTCGGCCAGGCTGGACGCCATCTGGTCCATCACGCCGCACTGCACGCCCACGAACTCGTGCTCGACCTGCACGCCGCGCAGCGCCAGCGCCACGTCGTCCAGTGCCAGGCCGTACAGCGTTCTCAGGGCGCGCAGGGCCGCGACCTCCAGCGCCGCGCTGCTGCTCAGGCCGCCGCTGGGCACATTGCCCTGCACGTACACGTCCATGCCCTCCTGCACGCCGCACAGGTTCAGGCAGCCGGTCAGGTACGGCGCGAAGTCGGTGCCGACCTCGCCCACCGTCACGCGCAGGGTCTTGTGGCTGTTGGCGCTGTGCAGCACGTGCTCGGCGCTGCCGTTGCGGGCCACGCTGACGGTGGTGCGCTGCGGAATCGCGGTGGGCAGCACGAAGCCGCCCTGGTAATCGGTGTGCTCGCCCAGCAGGTTCACGCGGCCCGGCGCGGACGCCGTCGCCTCCGGCGCGCGGCCGAAGATCGTCTCGAAGCTGCTCACTGGTCGCCCCCGTCCAGCTTGACGTCTTCCAGGTTCACGGCGCGCAACTCCTGAGCGGCGGCCTCCGGGTACTTGTCGTTGGCGAACTCGCCCGCACCCTGCTCGGTGCCGGCCAGGTATTTCATGCGGCCCGGCGCGCGCAGGTACGGGTAGATCTCGATGTGCAGCGGGAAGGCCGGGTGCGGTCCGTCCAGCGGGGCCTGGTGCACCGTCATCAGGTAGGGCATGCGCCCGCCGAACAATCCGTCCAGGCGCCGCAGCGCGTCGCGCAGCACCCGCGCGAAGCTCGCGCGTTCGGCGTCGCTCAGCTCCGAGAGCAGGCCCACCGGCCGGGCGGGCAGCACCCACGTCTCGTAGGTGTAGCGCGCGAACGGCGGCACCACGCTCAGGGCCTCGCCGTCGTCGCGGATGACCCGCTCGCCCGAGGCGCGTTCCTGCGGAACGAAATCCGCCAGCCACGGCCGGCCCAGGTCCGCGTGGTACGCCTCGGCGCTGCGCAGCATGGTGGCCTGCACCGGCGGGATGTGGTCGTAGGCGTAGATCTGGCCGTGCGGGTGGTGCAGCGTCACGCCGACCTCCACGCCGCGGTTCTCGAAGGCCAGCACGCTCTTGATCTTGCCGGTGGCGGCCAGCCGGGTGGTGCGGTCGGCCCACACCTGCAGCAGCAGCCCGATCTGCTCGTCCGAGAGGTCGCACAGCCGGCCGCCCGCGTCCTGGCTGAACACCACGACCTCGCACGCGCCCACCCCGGCGCGCGTGTCGGCCGGTCCAAGACCGGGGTCCGGGGCGGTGAGGGTCAGGCTGGGGAAGCGGTTCTGGAAGACCGCGATGTCGTACGTGCCGCGCGGCAGTTCGGTGGGATGTTCGGGGTCGCTGGTGGGGGCCAGCGGGTTGTACTCGGGCGGGGGCAGGAAGGTGCGGCCCATGCGGTGTGCGGCGTACATGACCCACTCGCTGCGCAGCGGATGCCAGCGCATCACCGGCCGGGCGTCCACCGGGTCCGGGCTCGGGCTGGGGATCTCGCTGTCCACGCGGACCGGGTGCAGACCGTACAGCGTCAGCGCCCGCCCGTCCGGCTTCGTGAAGTCCTGTTGGTGCATGCTGAGTATCCTACCTTTCCCCGGACGACCCTCCGGAATCCGCGCGTGGGGAATCCCGGCGGATGTCTACATGACGAGCCCAGCGTGGACCGGGTTGCGTATCCGGTCGCGCTGGGCTCCGTTGCCCCTGGGGGCACGCGCTCACTTGATGTTGCTGCTGACTTCCTTCAGCGCGCTGTCGAGGATCGAGCGGTAGTCCGGGTTGGGCTTTTGCACGCTCTGCGCGACCGCGCTGCCCCACGGCCCCCAGATCGCGCCCATCTGCGGCACGTTCGGCATGGGCGTGCCGGCCGAGATGGCCTTGCCGAATCCCTGCACGATGGGGTTGTTCTTGAGCTTGGTGCGCGCCGCCAGGCTGACCGGAATGCGCCCGCCCGCCTGGTTGAACGACGTCTGCGAGTCCTGGCTGACCAGCATCTTGGCGAACTGCGCGGCGGCGGCCTTGTTCTTGCCGTAGGCGTTCAGGATCACGCCCTGCACGCCCACGAAGGGCGACCACTTTGACGTGGCGCCGGGAGGGGTCGGCAGCGTGGTGATGCCGTAGTCGATGCCGGCCTTCTTGATGTCGCCCATGTCCCACGGTCCGGTGATCAGCATGCCCAGCCGGCCGTCCACGAAGGCGCCCTTGGCGGCGTCGGCGGTCACGCCCTCGGGCACGAGGTTGTACTTGTAGCGCAGGTCGTTCATCACGCTGACGGCCTTCAGCGCGCCCGCGTTGCCGATGCCCACGTCCTTCACGTTCAGGGTGCCGCCGTTGTTCTTGAAGATGTAGCTGCCGTACGCGCTGAAGATCCCGTAGTTCGCGTAGGCGTTCGTCAGGTCCACCAGGAAGCCGAACTTGCCGTTGCCGGTGTTCGCCTGCGCCACCTTGATGAACTCGTCCCACGTGGTCGGCGCGGTCTTCACGATCTTCTTGTTGTAGATCAGCGCCACGGACTCGGCGAACATCGGCAGGCCGAACAGTTTGCCGTTGTAGGTCATGGCGCTCAGCGCGGTCTTGTCGAGGTCGGTCTTCGACGTCAGGTACTTGTCGAGCGGCTCGATGATGCCCGCCGACGCGAGCTGTCCCAGGCGGTCCTGCGGCAGGGTCACGACCATGTCCGGCCCCTGGCCCTTGGGCGCGGCCTGGAGCAGCTTGTCCGGGATCTGGTCGAGCGGCAGGGCCACGATGTTCACCGCAGTGCCGGTCGCCTTCTGGAACGCGGCGGCCTGGGCGCGCAGCCACGCGACCTCGGCGGCGTCCGTGAAGTGGTTCCACACGGTCAGCGTGGCGGCCGACGCCTGGGAGGCGAGTACGAGGGCGGTGAGGGTGAGCAGTCGGTTCATGGAGTCCTCCTGGGGACGGGTGGCGTGGTGTTCAGGGAAGGCGGATCAGTTCAGGCCGTCGATGGCCGGGGTGGCCTTCGCGTCGTCGTCGAACAGGGCGCGGCGTGAGGCGTCGTCGTCGGTCCAGCCGGGGGCACTGAGCCACTTCGCGCTCTGCGACCAGAACGCGCCCCAGTAGAAAATTCCGTGTCCGCCGGCATGCTGCACGACCGGTGACAGGGCGCGCAGATAGTCGAGCTGACCCTGTGGCGTCTGCGGGTACGGCACGTTCGTGTAGCCCTTCTCGTTCGGCGCCCAGTACAGCGCCGTCTCGGCCACGTACACGGGTTTGGCGAAGGCGGCGTTCAGCGCGCGGATGGTCTCGTCCAGCTCCGCGAAGGAGCCGTGCCACATCGGGTAGTACGAGATGCCGATGGTGTCGAACTGCCCGCCGGCCTGCTGGAACGCGCGGTACCACGCGACGGTCGCGGCGGCGTCCCCGATCTTGGCGATGTGGATCATCACGGGCGGGGTCGTGGCCGGGCCGCCGCTCGCGTCACGCACGGCCCGCACGCCCGCGTTCGTGAGCTTCGCGAAGGTGGTCATGTCGTCGTTCCGGATGCGGCCGACCTCCCACAGCATTCCGCCGTTGATCTCATTGCCGACCTGCACCATGTCCGGCGGGGTGTCCTGGGCGCGCAGCTGCGTGATCACGTCCCGCGTGTAGTCGTACACCGACGTCTCCAGCGCCCTGGCGTCCTGGCCCTGCCAGCGCGGCGGCGTCCACTGCCCGCCGGGATCGGCCCACCAGTGCGAGTAGTGCAGGTCGAGCAGCACGTGGAGGTTCTGTTTTTTGGCGTCCAGCAGCATGGCCTTCACGTACGGCAGGTCCTGCGCCAGACCGTAGCGGCCGTCCGGATCGACCATCAGCCGCACGCGCACCCAGCCGAACTTGTGGTCCTTGACGATCTTCAGCGCGGGCCGGACCTTGCCGTCCGTGTCCCTGAACTGCACGCCGTGCAGCTCGGCGTCCCGCGCCTCGGAGACGTCCACGCCACGAATCCACGCGAAGTCCTTGTCCCTGGCGGGGCTGGCCTGGGCGCTCAGCGGGGCGGTGGCCCTGGCCTGGACATCCGGCGACGACGCGCACGAGATCAGGCCGGCGGTCAGGGCGAGCAGCAGCGTGGGGGGGATCAGGGCAGTCATGCGAATTCCTCCAGAGTGGACACGGGGGACGCGAGCAGCACCGAACTGACCGGCGGGAGCACGTGGCCGCGCCACGTCACGCTGCGGGCCGTCCAGTTCTGCACCAGGGTGTGGCCGCCGCGCCGCGAGACGCGGACGCCCTCCGGCATGGGCGTGACCTCAATGCCGGCGTCCGCCAGCACGCCGCGCAGGACGGCCGCGATCAGCGTGTCGCTGTGCGCGCCGATCACGGTCACGGTGCCGTGCCGGACCACGGCGGCCAGAGTGTCCAGCGGGCCGCCCGCGTAGGTGGCGAGCACGTCCGCGCCATGCGGGTCGTACGCCTCTGCCCACAGCCGCGCGGCGTGTGGGCTGCCCTCCAGCGCCACGGTCTGCTCCAGGCCGGCGGGCAGCGAGTCGAAGTTCAGCGGGCGGGCGCCCAGCAGCCCCGCCAGCGGGCCGAAGCCTCCGCCGTCCTGCGCGCGGCCCGAGAGCTGGCGCAGCCCGGTGCGCGGCCCGAACACCAGCCGGGCGTGCGTGGCGGCCTCCAGATGCCGGGCACGCTCCGGCGTCATGACCGTCAGCGCGGGCGCGACGACCACGGCGTAGCCGCTCAGGTCGCTGTCCGGATGGACGATGTCCACGTCCACGCCCAGCGCACGCAGCGCCCGGTAGTACGCGAAGGTCTGTGCCCAGTAGTTCAGGCCGCCCGAGTGCGGCTGCGCGTTGTACGCCCACAGGCTGTCGTAGTCGTGCAGCACGGCCACGCGGTTCACGACCGGCACCAGCGGGTGGGCTGCCGCGTCGATGCCCCGCACCTCGGCGTGGCCACGGTCCGGGGTGCCGTCGTGGCGCAGCAGGCCCGAGTGCAGGAGTTCCTGCGCCATCGTGGCGGCCTGCCAGCGGAAGTACGCCACGCCGTCCGCGCCGTGCGCCCACGCCTGGGCCGTCCACAACGGCACCGCGCCTGCCGCCGGCAGCGGATTGCTGGGCGCCCAGTCGATCTGCCCGCACTGCTGCTCCATGACCCAGTGGCCCCGGCCGGTCAGACCGCGGTACAGGTCATGGTTGAAGGCGGTGATGTCCGGGTGCCCGGTGCGTGCGTATTCCAGCGCGACCTGCGGCTCCATCACGTTCCACTCGCCAATCGCGGTCAGCGTGCCGGTCGGGTACGAGTCCCACGACGCGAAGTCCAGGCCCACGCTCAACTCGTGGTGGTCGTACGCGCTGAAAAAGCCCATGAAGTTGTGCGTCACGAAGCGGCCCGACGAGCACTCGCGCAGGATGGCGACCTGCTCCGCCTGGAACGCCGCGAGCAGCCCCGACGTGAAGCGCATGAAGTCCAGCGTGTGCGACGGACTGCACGCCGCGACCGCCTGGCCGGGCAGCGGGATCTGCGCCCAGTCGCTGTACTCCATGCTCCAGAACACGTTGCCCCACGCGGCGTTCAGGGCGTCCAGCGTGCCGTAGCGCGCCTCCAGCCACGCGCGGAACGCCGCCTGCGCCGCCGGGGTGTACGTCTGCGCGGTGTCGCCCCAGCCGAACTCGTTGTCGGTCTGCCACCCGATCACTGCCGGGTGCTGCCCGTAGCGCTCGGCCAGGGCGCGCGTGATGCGCCGGGAATGCTCACGAAATACCGGGCTGGCCGGGTCGTAGTGCCGCCGGGCGCCGAAGGTCTTGACGCGGCCATCGCGGCCGACTGGCAGGATCTCCGGGTGCGCCTGAACCAGCCATGCGGGCGGCGCGGCGGTGGGCGTGCACAGCACGACCTTCAGGCCCTGGGCCGCCGCGACCTCGATGGCTCCGTCCAGCCACGCCCAGTCGTACTCGCCGGCGCGGGGTTCCAGACGGCTCCACGCGAATTCTGCCAGCCGCACGAACGATAGGCCCAGCTCGCGCTGCTGCCGGGCAAAGTCCGCCCACAGGTCGGGGGAGACGTGCTCCGGGTAATCGCAGACGCCCAGCAGCAGGGAGGAAGGGGTAGGGGATTCAGACGGCATGACACTCTCCCGGTGGAGGACAAGACGGGTCCGCGCGCCGTCCAGGCCGGACGTGCGGAGAAGGAGGGCGCCCAGTGGCGCCGGCGGATGACGATGTGCCCGCAGCGTACGGAGTGTTATGGTTAACAGTTGTGTGCCAGCGCTGAATGCGACCCTGGGGCCCAATAGATAACTGCTGATGAGCCTGAAGAGAGAAGCGAAATTCTGTTATCTGGTGCGGAGATTTTGCAGAAGGGCGAGCGTCCTCTGACGAAGGACGTGGGATCCGCAGGCGCACCCTCAAGTCAGTCTTGGCCTCGACAATGCCCGAGTGTTAGCCTTAACAGAAATCGGCTGGAGGTGTTGAGCATGACCGACCGCAACCGGACCGTCACGCTGGCCGACGTGGCTGCGCTGGCGGACGTCTCGCAGCAGACCGTGTCGCGGGTGGTCACGGGCCACGGGCCGGTCGCGCCCCGCACGCGCGCCCGCGTGAACGACGCCATCGCGCAGCTGAACTACGTTCCCAACCGCCTCGCCACCGGCCTCGCGCGGCAGCGCACGTACTCGGTGGGCTTCGCTACCAATGACCTGTCGCTGCACGCCCCGTCGCAGCTCACCGCCGGGATCGAGCACGCGGCGCGGGAGGCCGGCTACAGCCTGCTGGTGTCCATCGTGGCCGCGAACGGGCTGGCGGCCGTCACACACACGCTGCGCGGCCTGCGCGAGCGGCAGGTGGACGGCGTGCTGCTGAACGCCTCGCTGAGTTCTGCCGACGCCGTGGCGGTGCGCCAGCGCTTTCCGGGCCTGCCGTGCGTGTTCATGGACGTGCCGCTGGGCACCCTCGTGCCTGCCGCGCTGCTCGACCAGGGGCACGGCGCGCGGCAGGCCGCCGATCACCTGCTGGCCCTGGGCCATACCCGGATCGCCTTCGTGGATGGCCCCCGGCACGCGGTGGTGGAAAACGCCCGGCCGCAGGCGTGGCGCGCCGCCCTCGCCGCCCGCGATCTGGCGCCGGTGGCCGTGGTCGAGGGCGACTGGAGTCCGGCCAGCGGGTACGCGGCGACCCTGCGGCTGCTCGCAGGCGGGGTACCGTTCACGGCGATCCTGGTGGCGAACGACCAGATGGCCGTGGGCGTGCTGCGTGCGCTGTGGGAACGCGGCCTGAACGTGCCCGCCGACGTGTCGGTGGTCGGCTACGACGACACGCCGGAGAGCGCCCTGCTGATCCCGCCCCTCACGACGGTACGGCAGGACTTTCCCACGCTGGGCGCCCGCGCCTTCGCGCACCTGCTGTCGCTGCTGGACCGCGGTGAGGACGCCGCGCCGCCCCCGGTGCTCACCGTGCCGGATCTCGTCGTGCGGGCCAGCACGGCGCCGCCTTCGGGCGAGCGGCAGGGCGTGCAGGCGGCGCTGGATACCCTGCGCGCCGCGCTGCTCGGGCGCGGCTGATCCAGTGGGGCCGGGCGGCAGCCTGCGGCAGGGGAGGGCGACGTCCTCCGGCCCACGGGAAGGTCAGCTGGTGGGCTGGTAAGTGTGCGGCGGCAGGCCGTCCACGGCCGCGTCCGTCAGGTTGAAGGTGCCGCGCGTGAAGTGCGTGACCGCGCCGCCGTTGCTGCGCGCCAGGGTGGTGGGCCGGTCCGGGGTGCTGAGTTCCAGGCTGCGGCGCAGCAGGGCCAGCCCGGCGGCGTCCAGCATGTCGATAGGATCGCTGCTGGCGCGCAGGCCGCCGATCACGTCCAGCATGCCGGCCACCGCTTGGCGCTCGTGCTCATTCAGCATGCTCAGCTCCCGCCGGGCGATCATCACGTCCGGGTCCGGCTGGTACCACGTGTGCTGGTACCAGCGCGACAGGGCGGTGTGCAGCGCGCTGCGGGCGTTCGGGGTGGCGCCGTCGCGCAGGTGGACGCGGCGGCCCTCGTCGTCCCAGAAGGGCGCGACGTCCGGACCGGTCCGCATGGCGTCCACCACGCCGATGGATGTCGCCAGCGGCGCGCCGCAGCCCAGGATGAAGCCGTCGCCAAAGCCCTCGCGGATCGCGTCCAGCGCCTGACGGTACGCCTGTGCGCGGCCCACGCCGGGGTCGTGCCGCCCGCCTGGCTGCGACGCCGCGTACAGGAAGTCGATCTTCAGGTAGTCGTAGCCCCACCCGCGCACGGTGGCGGCCAGGTCGCGCAGCCACGCGAGGGCGCCGGGGTGCGTGGTGTCCAGGGCCGCGTACGGCCCGCCCCAGTTGTTCCCGAACAGCAGCGGCCCGCTGCCGTCCTCGTTCTGGAGCAGGTACTCCGGATGCGCCGCGTACAGCTTCGAGTGCGGCCCGACCAGGACCGGGGCCAGCCACAGGCCCGCGCGGAATCCCAGCGCCTTCAGCGCGGCGGGGAGGTCCCTGGCGTGCCCGCCGAACCACGCGGACGGCTCGGTCCAGTCGCCCAGGTCGGCCTGGAAGCCGTCATCGAGCTGGAACACGTCGAAGGGCAGGTCCAGTTCACGCGCGCGCCGGGCGTTGTGCAGCATGTCCTCCAGCGTGACCGAGCGGTAGTACGAGTACCACGAGCACCACACCCGCAGCGGCGGGGGCGTCAGCGCGTTCATCCGCCGGCCCAGCTCGGCACTGAGCGCCTCGACGGTGGCGATCACGTCCGCCGTCTCCTCAAAGGCCACCTCGACGTCCGGCCCCTCCAGCGTGCAGGTCAGCGTGACCTCGCCCTGCCCGGCCCGCGCCTCCCAGTGCGTGAAGGTGTGGGTGGCGTCCAGCGCGCAGCCCACCCAGCCGCCACCGTCCGGGCGGATCAGGGCGATCAGGGTGTGCGAGCGCCACACGCCGGCCTCGTCGCTGGGCGGGAACGCGGGGTCCTGGCCCTGCTCGGTCATCCACTGCAGCAGGGCGCGCGGCTGGGTGTCCGTGACGAACCGCAGCTCGGCCTCGCTCCACGACTGATAGCCGCTGGTCAGCACGCGCAGGGTGGAGGGGTCGGCGGCCAGGGTCCATTCAGGCATGGGCCAGCACCTCGAAGCTCACGGGCTCCAGTGTGTGGTCCTGCCACGTGACGCGCTCCGTGGTCCAGTTCTGCACCAGGGTCCGCCCGGCCCGGCGGCTGATGCGCACGCCCTCCGGCAGGTGCGTGACCTCGACGCCAGCGCCTGCCAGCACGTCCGAGAGCACCGCCCGGAGAAGGTCGGGGCTGTGGGCGCCGATCACGGTTGCGTTCCCGTGCGCGGCCACCGCCGCGTGTCCGTCCAGCGGGCCGCCCGCGTAGGTGTACGTCGCCTGTGCGCCCTCCAGGCGGTAGCTCTCCGCCCACGTCTGCGCCTGGAATGCGCCGCCCGGCCCGCTCACGTCCTGCGTCAGGGTGGGCCGCAGAGAGTCGAACTGCAGGAGCTTGACGCCCAGCAGGTCCGAGAGCGGCCCCGGCTGGCCGGCCGCCCAGGTCTGACCGCCGGGCATGCGGAAGGCCGTGCGCGGCCCGGACACCAGCTTCACGCCGCCCTGCACGGCTCGCGTCCAGCGCTCGGCGCGTTCGGGCGACATCAGCGTGATCGCCGGGGCCACGACGACCGCGTAGGCGCTCACGTCCGCGTCCGCGTGGACGATGTCCACATCCACACCCAGCGAGCGCAGCGCGCCGTAATACGCGACGACCTGCGCCCAGTACGTCATGCCCGCCGCGTGCGGCTGCTGGTCGTACAGCCACAGACTCTCGTAGTCGTGGAGCAGCGCCACACGCGCCGGCACGTCGCCCGCCGGGAACTGCGACTGGTCCAGGGCGCGGACCTCGGCAAGCCCCCGGTCCTCGGTCTCGTCGTGGCGCAGCAGGCCGGAGTGCATCACCTCCTGCGCCATGGTCGCCGCGCGCCAGCGGAAGTAGCTCACCACGTCCGCGCCGTGCGCCCACGCCTGCGCGGTCCACAGGGCCACCGCGCCGTCCGCGGGCAACGGGTTGTACGGCGCCCAGTTCACCTGCCCGCACTGCTGCTCCATGACCCACATGCCGGGCGGCGTGCCGCGTCCCTCGCGCCCCAGGCCCGCGCCGCCCGACGCCAGCGAGCGGTAGATGTCGTGGTTCAGGGCGATCAGGTCCGGGTGCCCGGTGCGCGCGTAGCGGGTCTTCACGTCGTCGCCCGCGCCGGGCGGGGCGAAGTGCTCCAGCATGCCCAGCGGGTAATTGTCCCACGACGCGAAGTCCAGGCCCCGCGCGACCTCGTAGTGGTCGAAGCCCGACTCGAAGATCATGAAGTTGTGCGTGATGAAGCGCCCCGGCGACATCTCCCGCAGGATCTCCACCTGCTCGCGCTGGAAGTCCGCGATCAAGCTGGAGCAGTGGCGCGCGTAGTCCAGCACGTGCGACGGATTGAGTTCCGTGACCGTCAGGATCGGCGGGCGGATCTGGTCGAACGACACGTACTCCATGCTCCAGAACACGTTGCCCCACGCCTCGTTCAGGCGCTCGACCACGGTGTAGCGCTGGCGCAGCCATTCCGGGAAGGCCGCCGCGCTGGCCCCGCCGTAGCTGCGAGACGTGGCGTGGCAGCCGAACTCGTTGTCGGTCTGCCAGCCCACCACCGCCGGGTGCCGCCCGTAGCGCAGGGCCATCGCCAGCGTGACCCGGCGCGAGTGCTCGCGGTACACCGGCGACGCGAAGTCGTAGTGGCGCCGCGACCCGAACTCGCGCACACGGCCCTGCTCGTCGTACGGCAGGACCTCCGGGTGCGCTCGGATCAGCCACGCGGGCGGCGTGGCCGTCAGGGTACACAGCACGACCTTCAGGCCCGCGCCGTGGTACGCCTCGATGGCGTGATCGAGCCACGCCCAGTCGTAACGGCCGGGTTCGGGTTCCAGTCGGCTCCACGCGAACTCCGCGATCCGCACGAAGTGCAGGCCCGCGCTGCGCTGCTGCTCGGCGTAGCGGGTCCAGCGGTCCTGCGGCACGTGCTCCGGGTAATCGCAGGACCCCAGCAGGAGATGTGGGGGCGCGGCGGCGTCAGCGTCGGTCATGGGTCATCCTTGAACCAGAAGAAAATGAGAAACGTGGGGGCGGCCAGGCGGCGTGGTGGGGCAGCACGGGACGGCCCCCGTGGACGGTGTCCACGGGGGCCGCGCCAACGGGGACCGGTCAGCCGGCGTCCACCAGTTCCACGTCGAAGATCAGGGTCGCGCCGCCCGGAATCACGCCGGGCACGCCCGCGGCGCCGTAGCCCAGGTGTGCGGGAATGGTGAGCTTCGCCTTGTCGCCCACGTTCAGCTGCGCGATGCCCTCGTCCCAGCCCTTGATGACGTAGCCGACGCCCAGCGGAAACTCGATGGGCTGGCCGCGGTCGCGGCTGGAGTCGAACTTCTGCCCGTTTTCCAGCGTGCCGGTGTAGTGCACCTTGACCATCTTGCCCGGCTGGGCGGGCGCGCCGTGGCCCTCGTGATACTTCTCGACCTTGAGCTCATCCATGCGCGTCAGGGTATCCCGACTTCTGGCCATCCTCCCCGCTGCCTGAAGTGAGCCTTAAGGCCCGCCCAAGGCCCGGACCGTCCCTCTGCTAGCCTGGGCAGCTGTGAGCGGCGCGACCCCCACCCCACCCCACCCGCTCGCGGCGGCGTGGCGCACGTGGATCGTGGGCGCGCTGCTGCCGGTGTACGTGTTGACGACCTTCGTGGGCACCCTCGCCCGGGTGGACGGCGACTCCATGAACCCCACCCTGCACACCGGGGACGTGCTGCTGCTGCTGAAATACCCGCGCTGGCAGCGCACGTGGGGACTGGGCGGCGCGTTTCCCCGGCGCGGCGACCTGGTGGTGTTCAAGGCGCCCGCGGACAGTCCCTACGCCTACGAGACCGTGTGGGGCGTGCGCCACCGCCCGTACAACATCAAGCGCGTGCTGGCGCTGGCGGGCGACACGGTGGGTGTGACGGACGGGCGCGTGACCGTGAACGGCCGTGCGCTGGCCGAGCCGTACGCCAGCGAGGGTTTCGTGCAGGACCAGGCGGCCCGGGTGGTGCCGGCCGGGACGGTGTGGGTGATGGGGGACAACCGCCGCCTGGGCGAGAGCCTTGACAGCCGCGCCTATGGCCCGGTCGCGCTGCGCGATGTGGCCGGGCCTGCCGACGTGCGCCTGTGGCCGCAGCCCGGTTCCGTGCCCCGCTGAACAGGGGTCCCGCTCACGTCCCGCTGCTACGCTCGCTCCCATGAACGTCCGGATTCCCGTGCTGGCCGCCGCGCTGATGGCCGGCGGTGTCGCCTCCGCGCAGACGCTGGTCGCGGTCGACGACCCCAAGCTGCCCTTCCGCGTGTCATTGCCTGCCGGCTGGCTGGGCGCCGACTTCGGCGACAAGGCCGCCGGCGTGAGCGTCGTGTCGGCCAAGGCCCCGCCCGCCACGCTGATCCGGCTGCTGTACACGCCCAAGAACGGCGCCGCCGTGAACCTGAACAGCGAATTCAAGAAGTTCGAGGCGGGCGTGACGTCCAGCGGCGTGACCCTCAAGCAGCAGTCGAGCGCGGCCGCGACGTACGGCGGGGTCAGCGGCATCGAGCGCCAGTACACGCTGACGCACCCGCGCGGCCAGCTGCGGATGCGGGTGTGGTACGGCAACGGCGCGAAAAACCTGTACTCCTTCCAGCTCACCGACTCGCCCGCGCGCTACGCGGCAGCCAGCACGCTGTTCAGCAAGGTGCTGTCGTCGCTGCGCTTCCGCTGAGCCCCGCTGGACCGGGTTCAGCGCCGGCTCAGGCCGTGGGGGTACGGTGGGGCATGCGCCGTCTGCTCGCCCTGCTGCTCGCGTCGGGAACTGTGGCCCTCGCGAACGAACGCCTGCCCGTGACCCACGTGCGCTTCTCCGTGTCGGGCGACCGCGTGCTGGTGCTCACCTCCGGCGTGAAGGACGGGTCCGGCCAGGGCGCCGCGCGTCTGGACGTGCTGAGCACCGCGGGCGGCACCACCCTCTACCGCCAGTCCCGCACGGCGGACGCGTCGCCCGGCAGCCTGCGCGCCGCGCTGCTGAACGCGCCGGCCACCGCCGCCCGCCTGCATACCTGGGGCCTGTGGCCCGGCCGCGTGCACGCCGCGCGCTTCGCCCGCACCTACGCCGCGCCGTACCCGCGCTGGAGCGACGCCGCCACGTCCGGGCAGACCGAGCGAACCGCGGTGAACGTGTGGTCGCGGCCGGTGCCGGTCACGCTGGACGTGTACGCCCTGCCGTCCACGTGCGCGTACCCGGAGATGCTGGGCGGCTTCGTGCCCGCCGGGTTCCGCCTGAGCGTGAACGGGCTGGTCGTGTTCCAGGACGCGGCGCTGCCCGCCGCCCGCGCGTGCGCCGCCGGGTACACCCTGGAACGCGTGGACGTGCAGGGTGACCGCGCGCTGCTCACGGTCCGCGCCTACGGGCCGGGCTTCGAGGGCCCGGACGCCGAGCCGGTGTTCATCGCCGCCACGCTGCGCTGAGGGGCGGTCAGGACTCCGGGAGGGCGCCGGGCCGGCCCCGCCCGAGCGGGCGCAGCGCGTCGGCGTCCAGCCGGCGGCTGACCGCGTGGCCCAGTTTGCGCGTCAGGGCGCTCAGCGAGGCGAGTTCGGCGGAGTCCAGCACGCCGAAGATGTCGTGGATGCCCTGCACGTGCTTGGGCAGCACCCGGGCGATCAGCGCCTGCCCCGCCGCGGTGAGGGTCACGCTGACCACCCGCCGGTCGGAGGGTACGCGCTCGCGCCTGACCAGACCGTCGCGTTCCAGGTTGTCGATCACCATGGTGAGGTTCCCGCTGGAGCGCAGGATCTTGTCGGCCAGATGTCGCTGGCTGAGCGGCCCGAGGTGGTACAGCGCCTCCAGCACCGCGAACTGGCTGGTGGTCAGGTTGTGGTCCATGAGGTGGCGGTTGGCAGCCACTTCGACCGCGTGCGCGGCCCGCCAGAGTTTCACGTAGGCGTCCAGCGCCCCACGCTCCGCTTCGGTTCCCGCGTAACGGTTCGCCATGCGTCTCATGGTGCGTCCCACCGCTGCCCCGGTCAAGCGCACTTGGTCAGTCGGAAAACGTTCATCCGCCAAAGCGTGTGCTGGACGCCTGTGGATGTCGAGCCGCGTTCCCGTCTGTGAACGCTCCGTCCGGGCCGGGCGCACGCACGGGGAAGGTGGGAACGTTACCAGGGGCCGGCCGGGATTTCACCCGAATCAGAACCGGGCCGCCGTGCGGGTCCCAGCGGGCATCACGGAGCACGGCCGCCGGAGCGTGCTGCCGGCGGCCGTGCTCTGCGGGTGAGAGTGGGTCAGACGCCGGCGGGGGCGGTCGCGGGGTTGGCCTGCGCGGCCAGGTATTCCTCGGTCGCCAGGCGGATGCACGCGGCCACCGCCTGCATCGCGGTGTGGACCTCGCTGAGCGGCGGGCGGGTGGGCGCCAGGCGGATATTGCGGTCGTGCGGGTCCTGTCCGCCGGGATACGTGGCGCCGGCCGGGGTGAGGCTCACGCCGGCGTCTTCCGCGAGGCGCACCACGCGGGCCGCGACGGGGTGCGTGGTGTCCAGCGAGGAGAAGTACCCGCCGCGCGGGTTCGTCCACGTGGCGTAGGTGCCGTCCGTGCCCAGTTCCGCGCGCAGCACCTCGTCCACCGCGCGGAACTTCGGTGCGATCAATGCGGCGTGGTCGCGCATCAGGCCGTCGATGCCGCCGGGGTAGGACTCCAGGAACTTGACGTGCCGGGCCTGCTCGACCTTGTTCGGCCCGATGCTCTGCGCGTTGAGGTACTTCGACAGCCACTTGATGTTGTCCTCGCTGCTCGCCACGAAGCCCAGGCCGGCGCCCGCGAAGGTGATCTTGCTGGTGCTCGCGAACACGAAGGCGCGGTCCGGGAAGCCGGCGTCGCGCGCGAGCGCCACGAAATTCACGGTCTCGTCGGCGCCCTCCAGGTGGTGCGCGCGGTACGCGTCGTCCGCCAGGATCGTGAAGTCCGGCGCCGCGGCCTGCACGCCGGCCAGCCGCGCGGCCTTCGCAGCGCTGATCGTCTCGCCACCCGGATTCGAGTACGTCGGCACGAACAGCACGCCCTTGACCGACGGATCGCTCTGCGCGAGGCGCTGTACGGCGTCCACGTCCGGGCCGTCCGGCTGCATGTCCACCGTGAGCAGCTCGAAGCCCAGCGTCTGCAGCAGCAGGAAGTGCCGGTCGTAGCCGGGCGTGGTCACGATCATCTTGGGGCGCTGCTGCACCCACGGGCCGGCGCTGTGGCGTGTGCCGTGCAGCAGCGCGAAGGTCAGGACGAAGGCCTGGAGTTCCAGCGAGGCGTTGTTCCACACCACGACGTTCTCGGGCTTCACGTCCAGGTACGCCGCGAACAGCCGCCGCGCGCTGGGCAGGCCCGCCACGCCGCCCGGGTAGTTGCGCAGGTCCAGGCCGTCCATGGTGACATCGGCCTCGCCCAGCGCGCCCATCAGGCCGTTGCTGAGGTCGAAGTCCGCGTCGGACGGCTGGCCGCGCTGCATATTCAGTTTCAGGCCCTGCGCCCGCACGCCGTCGTAGGCCGCCTGCGCCCTGGCCAGGGCTTCCGCTCGCCGGTCACTCGTCATGGGTCCAGGGTAGCGCCCGCGCGCCCCACCCGGCCGGCGGTTGTTTGACGTTCTCTGGGCCGGCGCGGGCACGGTGCTAGACTCCCCCCGCTGACCGCCCTGCGGCCAGCCTTTGGCCCCGCCCTTTTCCGGCCCACTTTTGTTCCCCGCCCAACAGGAGATCCCCAATGCAGTACGTCGTATCCCGGCCCCGTGTCGGCGTGTTCATCGACACGCAAAACCTCTACCACTCCGCCCGCGACCTGCTGGAACGCACCGTGAACTTCGAGTCGCTGCTGCGCTGCGCGACCCGCGACCGCGAACTCGTGCACGCCATCGCGTACACCGTCGAGCGCGAGGGCGAGGCGACCGCGCGGCCCTTCATCTATAAGCTCTCGACCCTGGGCTTCAAGGTGCGGCGCATGAACCTCACGCTGCACCACGTCACCGAGGGCGGCAAGCCCATCTACGAGGGCAACTGGGACATGGGGATCGTCGCGGACATGGTGCGCATGATGGACTCGATGGACGTGGTGGTGCTGGGCAGCGGCGACGGCGACTTCACGGACATCGTGGAGGTATTGCAGGAGCGCGGCAAGCGCGTGGAGGTGATCTCGTTCCGCGAGCACACCGCGCAGAAACTCATCGACGCCGCCGACCGCTTCACCCACCTGCCGGACGTGGACGACGCCCTGATGCCCGCCCGCGTGAAGAACGGCGGCGCGGCGAAAGGCGCCGGCGATGAGCCCCAGCCCTGAGCCGGGCCGTCCGGCGGCAGGCGACCCCGACGCCGTCCTGGCGCGCCTGAACTTCGAGCTGCCCCCGGAGCGCATCGCGCAGAGTGGCGCGGAGCCGCGCGACACCTCGCGCCTGATGGTGGTGGGGGACACCGTCTCGGACCACGTCTTCCGCGACCTGCCGCAGCTGCTGCGGCCCGGCGACCTGCTGGTGTGGAACGAGAGCCGCGTGATCCCGGCGCGGATCATGGCGCGCAAGCCGCTGGACGCCCACGGGCACGGCGGCGGTCAGGTCGAGGTGCTGCTGCTGCGCGAGGAGGAGCGCCACGTGTGGAGCGCGTACCTGAAGCCCGCGAAGCGGGCCGGGAACGTCCTCTTCCTGGGCGAGCACCGCGCGGAGGTCGTCGGGCAGCAGGCCGACGGTGCCCGGCTGCTGCGCTTCGAGCACGACATCACGCCGCACCTGGACGACATCGGCCGCCTGCCCCTGCCGCCGTACATCGACGCCGGCGACTCGGACGACCGCTGGCGTGAGCGCTACCAGACGGTGTACGCGCGTGCGCCCGGCAGCGTGGCCGCGCCGACCGCCGGGCTGCACTTCACGCCGGAACTGCTGGCGGCCCTCGACCGGCGGGGCGTGGAGCGCGCTCAGGTCACGCTGCATGTCGGGGCCGGCACCTTCAAGCCCATCAGCGGGCCGGTCCGCGAGCACGTCATGCACGCCGAGCGCTACTCGGTCAGTGCTCAGGCGGCCGACGCCATCACCCGCGCGCGGGCCGAGGGCCGGCGCGTGGTGGCCGTCGGCACGACCACCGTCCGCACGCTGGAGAGCGCGTGGAATGGCGAGCGGGTGCAGCCCGGCGAGGGCGACACCCGCATCTTCATCACGCCGGGCACGCGAGTGAACGTGCCGGACCTGCTGATCACGAACCTGCACCTGCCGGGCAGCACGCTGCTGCTGCTGGTCGCGGCCTTCGCGGGCGAGGACCGCATCCGCGCGGCCTACGACCACGCCCTGGCGGACGGCTACCGCTTCTACTCGCTGGGCGACGCGATGCTGCTGGAGAACACAAGTCGCTGATCCTCAGCCGGTGGCGCCCTCCACCTCCCGCGTCAGCGTGAGGCGGGCGGGCTCGCGCACGAAGCCCATCGCCTCGTTGATGGCGAGCATGGGCGCGTTGCGGCTGTGGTTGCCGGTGAAGACCTTCGTGTAGCCGCGCGCGTGCCCGGCCCGCGCGGCCGCGAGTTTCAGCGCGTACGCCAGGCCGCGGCGCCGCCACGCGGGCAGGACGCCGGTCAGGCCGATCATCAGCGTGCCGGGCCGCGCGGGCATCGGCATGTGCAGTTCGCTCACGCCCACCCACCCGCCGTCCGGCGCGACCGCCACGAAGACGCCCTCGGGGTGTTTCAGGCCGCTCAGGAAGCGGCGCTGCCACGTCTCGAAGGGCCACACGCTGACCGGGGTGGCGCTCGGCACGTCGCGCAGCAGGGCCGCGACGAGGTCGTACAGGCGGCGCTGCATGGCTCCGTCCGTGTGGATGTCGCCCAGGTCCGGCAGCGTGCGCAGCGTGGCGCCCGACGCGGCCGCGCGCTCCTCGAACGCCCGGAAACGCCCGTCGTCCAGGGTGGTCAGGTCGAGCACGCTGGGCCACATGCGGTCGTGGACGGCGTAGCCGCGCGCTTCCAGCAGCGGCACCTCCCACCAGCCCTCGCGGGCGCCGGTGGTGAGCGTCCGCGCGCCGAAGGCCAGGGCGCGCGCCTCGGCTTGGTCCAGCAGCGCGCCCATCAGCGCGGTGTCCGGCGGATTCACGGTGGCCGTCACCTGGATCCAGCCGGGGTGGCCGTCCATGCGCGGCACCCCGGCCTCGGCCATGCCGACCAGCGTGCCGCCGCGCTGCGCGAGCACGTGCCAGTGGGGCTCGTCCGGCAGGCGGAAGGTCGCGTGGCGCTCCAGGTCCGCCGCCGCCAGCGGGTGATCGGGATGCGCGGCTGTCAGGAACGCCGCCAACGCCGGAAAGTCGTCCGGAGTGACGGGACGCAGCTGAACGTCGTCCGGGAGGGGCAGGAGCGTGGCGGGCGGGGACGTGGGCTCGGCCATACGGAAGTGCAGCACACCCGGCGGGGAAAGGCATCCGTCGTCCGGCTTACGGCGGTCCTGGCGGTCCATGCCTATACTTCACCGGATGTCACCTGACGCTGTCTTGACGGCGAACCCCCTCCTGAACCTGGGGTTCAAGATTCCCTTCGACCGCATCCTGCCGGAGCACGCGGAAGACGCCGTGGACACCCTGCTCGCCGCGACCCGCGAGAAGCTCGAACGGCTCGCCGCGGCGCCCGGGCGGAACTTCGAGGCCTTCATGGAGGACCTCGACACCCTCACGGAGCAGCTCGACACCGTGAACACCATCGTGTCGCACCTCGACGGCGTGGTCACCAGCGACGCGTGGCAGGCCGCCCGCAAGGCGATCATTCCCAAGGTCAGCGAGTTCCGCACCATGCTGGGCCTGCACCCCGGCCTGTGGGCCGCCCTGAAGGCCTATGCTGACACACCCCAGGCCGCCGCGCTCGACCCGGTGCGTGCCCGCCACCTGAAACTCACCATCGACGACTTCCGCCGCGGCGGCGCCGACCTGCCCGAGGCCGGCCGGACGCGCCTGACCGAACTGAACACCACGCTCGCCGAGATCACCAACGAATTCGGCAAGAACGTGCTGGACGCCACCGCCGCCTTTGAGCTGTACGTGCCGGAAGGTCGCCTTGCGGGCGTGCCCGTGCGCGTGCAGGACGCCACCCGCCGCGACGCGCAGGAGCACGGCCAGGAGGGCCACCGCCTGACCCTGCACTACCCCGTGTACGGCCCCATCCTGACGTATGCCGACGACCGCGACCTGCGCCGCGAGCTGTGGGAAGCGCAGCAGCGGGTGGGCCGCGAACCGGGCCGCGACAACCGCCCCCTGATCCGTCAGATCCTGAGCCTGCGGCGCGAGAAGGCCGAGCTGCTGGGCTTCCGCGACTTCGCGGACTACGTGCTGGAAGACCGCATGGCGGGCGGCGGCGCGGCCGCGCTGAAGTTCGAACGTGACCTCGAGGACCGCACCCGCGCCGCCTTTGACGCCGAGAACGCCGAGCTGGAAGCGTACTACCGCGCGCAGGCCGGCGACAGCGCTCCGGCGCTCGCCGCGTGGGACGTGGCGTACTGGGCCGAGAAGCAGCGGCAGTCGAAGTACGATTTCGACGAGGAGCAGCTGCGCCCGTACTTCCCGATGGACGGCGTGCTGGCGGGGCTGTTCGAGATCACGCGGCGGGTCTTCGGCGTGACCGTCACGCAGGCCCAGGCCCCCGGCTGGCACCCCGAGGTGCGTTACTACGACATCCACGACGACGCGGGCGTGCACATCGCGTCGTTCTACACCGACTGGTTCCCGCGCGACACCAAGCGCGGCGGCGCGTGGATGAATTCGTTCTTCACCGGCGGTCCCCGCGAGCACGGCGTGGAGCCGCACCTGGGCCTGATGTGCGGCAACATGACGCCCCCCAGCGGCGACACGCCCGCCCTGCTGTCCATCAGCGAGGTCGAGACGGTGTTCCACGAGTTCGGGCACCTGCTGCACCACGCGCTCTCGCGCGTCCCCGTGAAATCCCTGGCGGGTACCAACGTCGCGTGGGACTTCGTGGAACTGCCCAGCCAGATCATGGAGAACTGGGTGATGGAGCGCGAGGCCCTCGACCTGTTCGCGCGGCACCACGTGACCGGCGCGGCGCTGCCCGCGGAACTGTATGACCGTATGGTGGCCGCCCGCAACTACCGCGCCGCAAACTTCAGCATGCGCCAGTACTCGCTGGGCCTGACGGACCTCACGCTGCACGTGGAGTACGATCCGGCCGGCGACGCCGACCCGGTCACGGTGGCGCGGGGCGTGATGGCGCGCTTCTACCCCTACGCGCTGCCCGAGGACTACGCCATGGTCGCGTCGTTCGGGCACCTGTTCAGCTCGCCGGTCGGCTACGGCGCGGGGTACTACTCGTACAAGTGGGCGGAGGTGCTGGACGCCGACGCGTTCACCCGCTTCGCGCGCGAGGGCATCTTCAACCGCGACACCGGCCGCGCCTTCGTGGACGCGGTGCTCGCGCGCGGCAACAGCGACGACCCGGCCGCGCTGTACCGCGAGTTCATGGGCCGCGACCCCGATCCGGACGCCCTGCTGCGCCGCAGCGGTATCCTGCCCACCGCCTGAGCCTTCACCCCTGGCCGGCGCCCCCGTCTTAAGACGGATGACAGGGCGCCGGCTTTATGCTGCGTTCACGATGCTCAAGGTTCTCCTGACGCTGCTGGCCCTCGTTCCCCTGTCGCTGGGCGCTGTGCAGGCCCAGAGTACGGCGGAGCGCCAGCTCCTCGACCGCCTGAACCAGGTGCGCGCCCAGGGCGTGACGTGCCCCGGCAGCGGCATCCGGCCCGCCGCCGGCGCGCTGACGGCCAGCGCCCAGCACGCCCAGGCGGCGCGGCTCCAGGCCGGATACATGGTGCAGACCGGGCGGGTGTCGCACACCGGTACCGGCGGCAGCACCCCCCGCGTGCGCGCGGCCAGCACCGGCGTGAACGCCGTGAGCGTCACCGAGATCATCTACATGAACGGCGGCGTGAACCCCGAGCAGGCCATGCAGTGGTGGCTGCACAGCCCCGTGCACTGCTACTGGATGACCGAGCGCCGCTACACCCGCGCCGGCGCCAGCGTCGTGCGCGGCGCGCGCGGCACCGCCTACGTGATCGTGCTCAGCAGCGACCAGAGGTAGGCGCAGAGAGCAGAGAGCGAACAGGCGTCTGCTCTCCGCTCTCTGCCTACCTGGCTGTCCAGCCCAGGTCGAGGTCGAGCACCGCGCCGGTCATGCCCCACGCGGCGCGGCTGACGACGTAACTCGCCAGCGCCGCCACGTCCTGCGGCTCGAGCAGGCGCTTGATGGCGGCACTCTCCAGCATGACGGTCTGCTCGACGTCGGCGGCGCTGATGCCGCGCGTGCGGGCCTGATCCGCAATCTGGTTCTCGACCAGCGGCGTGCGGACGTACGCGGGGCAGATCGCGTTCACGGTGAAGCCCTGCTCGCCGGCCTCCAGCGCGGCCGTGCGGGTCAGGCCGATCACGCCGTGCTTGGCGCTGATGTACGCCGCCTTGAAGGGGCTGGCGACCTGCGCGTGGATACTCGCCACGTTCACCACCCGGCCGTGCCCGCTGCGCCGCAGGTGCGGCCACGCGTACCGGGTGAGCAGGAACGGCGCGGTGAGCATCACGTGCAGCATGGCGTCCCAGGTGTCCTCCGGGAATTCCGCGATGGGCGCGATGTGCTGGAAGCCCGCGTTGTTCACCAGCACGTCCAGCCCGCCCACGGCGGCCACGGCCTGCGGCACGGCCCGCGCGCAGTCCTCACGGCGCGACAGGTCGGCGCCGATGAACACGAAGCCCTCGGCGTCGGCCACCTCCCGCGCGGCGGGCCGGTCGAGGTCGAGCACCGCGACCCGCAGGCCGTCGTCGCGCAGGCGCCGCGCGGTGGCGAGGCCGATGCCGCTGGTGCCGCCCGTCACCAGCGCCGCGCGGTCTTCCTGAAGTCCGGTCGTCATGCCGCGAGTGTAGGGCGGGGCCGTCACCCGGCCGTTACCCGCCCGCGCCGTCCGGGCCGCCCAGTGCCTGCCGCAGCGCGACGGTCTCGGGCAGGGGAGACAGGTCGAGCTCGCACAGGGCGCCCCGCAGCCCTGCGTACACCCGCCGCGCCGCCGCAGGGTGGCCGCGCGCGTGGTGGGCGCGCATGGCGGCCCGCGCCGCCGGCTCGTGCGCCGGGTCGAGGATCAGCGCCCGCTCGGCGGCCACGGCCGCCCCGTCCGGGTCGCCGGCTTCCAGCGCCACGCCCGCCTCGGTCGCCAGGGCGTCGGGCAGGGCCGCCGCGTAGCGCTCGGCCTCGCGCTGCACGTCCCGCAGGTCGCTGGGAGCCACGCGCGCGCCCAGTTGTGCCAGGGCCGGCAGGCGGCCGGGCGTGCCGGCAGGCATGGCCAGAATGTCCCACGCGGCCCACAGGTCCACGTACAGGTCCGGGCCGGGACGCAGGCGCAGCCACTCGCCACGCTCCACGAACACGCCGCTGGCCGCGCCGTCCTCCAGCACCTGCCCCAGCGCGTGCAGCGTCACGCGGAAGTTGCGCTCGCCCACGCCCGGCTCGGCGTCCGGGAACAGCGCCTCCTGCGCGGCCTCGCGGGGCAGGCCGGCGCGGTGCACCGCCAATAGGGCCAGCAGGTCGCGGGCCTTCGCGCGGCCCCACTCGCGCGGCTGGGACTCGTGCTCCCGCACGACCTGCACGCGTTCCAGCACGTGCACGTGCACCCCGAAGCCCGGCGTGTCCGCGCTGGCCGGCACGTCCGCGTACCCCAGCGCGGCGGCCACGCTGGCCAGCGCCGCCCGCTCGTGCGGCCGGGCCTCGGCCAGGGTGGCCAGCAGCCGCGCGCGGGCCGCGCGGGAGCGCAGCGGCGCGAACATCGCCCCGGTCGTCAGCAGGAAGGGGTAACGCGCGGCCCCCTGCACCGCCTCCGGCGCGCCGTGGCCGTGGGCGGCGAAGGTGGCGAGCGCGACCGCCGCCAGCCCGAAGGCGTCCCCGCAGGCGGTGAAGGCGTCCCGCGCGGCGTCCAGATCGTCGGCCGTTCCCGCCGCGTCGCCCGCCTGGATGCTCCCCAGCCCCGCCGCGAGGTGCACCAGGCCGCGCATGTACCCGTCCCCACCGGTGCGGGCGAGCGCGTCGTCGCGCAGGGTCCGCGCCCGCAGCGGGTCGCCCGCGCGGGCGGTCAGGAACGCGTGGCCCATCAGCGGCTCGACGCGCAGCCGCGGCACCACGCCCTGCGCCAGCTCCAGCGCGCGGTCGTAGGCGGCGCGCGCGGCCGGGTCGTCGCCCGCGCTCAGGTGGGCGTGCCCCAGGCGGGCCAGGGCCAGGGCGCGCACGAAGGGGCTGTCGAGCCGCTCGCCCTCCGCCAGGCCCTCGCCGGCCGCCCGGACGGCCGCCGGCGCGTCTCCACAGATGGCGTGCAGGAAACTGGCGAGCAGCAGGCCCTCGCGGTGGTTCTGCGCGGCCCGCGCGCCGCCCGTCTCGCCCCGCGCGGCGTCCTGCGCCAGGGCCAGAGCGCGGTTCAGGTCGCCCGTGCGCAGCGCGTGGCGTGCGCCCCCGGCCAGCGCGGGCTCCAGCGCGACCGCCGGGCCGGGCTGCCCGGCGTTCAGCAGGTTCTCGGCGCGCAGCCGGCGCAGGCCCACCAGCGCGGCGCCGTCGCCGCTGCCGGTCAGCAGGGCCTCGGCCACGTCCAGCGGTGCCCACGCCTCGTCCGGCTGCACGGTGTCGAGCGCCACCTGCACCTCGCCCAGCGCCCGGCGCAGCGGTGTGGCGCGCGCGTACGCGGCCAGCGCACCGTCGTAGCGCGACGACAGCCGCAGGGCGTCGCCGGCCAGGGCGTGCAGGTCCGGCGTCCACGCGTCGGGCGGCAGGCGGTGCAGGCTGCGCTCGACCAGCGTGACGCGTCCCTGCGACAGCCACGTGTCGCCGTGCGCGGCGAGCAGCTGGGCCGCGCGCCCGGCGTTCCCGGCCAGCAGGTGCGCAGCCATCGCCCGGCGGGGCCGCCCGGTGCGCTCGAAGTACGCGGCCCCGCGCGCCGCCACGCGTGTCGCCTCGCCCGCAGGCAGCGCGCTGCGCAGGTGGGCGCGCAGCAGCGGGTGCGCGCGGTACGCCCCGCCGCCGCCCTCGACCGGCCCGGTGCGCGTCAGGAAGGTGCCGCTCCGTGCCAGGGCCTCGAGCAGCGCGCCCGCGTGTGGTTCCTCCAGCACGTCTTCCAGCAGGTCCGCGGTGAGTTCCTCGAACACGCTGCCGCGCGTCAGGACGTTGCGCAGCGCCGGTTCCAGCGGACCCAGCACCTCCTGCGCGAGGTACGCGAACAGCGTGCCCAGCTGCGCCTCGCCGCCGTCCAGATCCGCCAGGGCGCGCAGCCCCACGCGGCCCTGCGCCACCGAATGCGCCAGGAACCGCGCCGCGATCGGCCAGCCCTCGGTCAGCGCGTGCGCCTGCCTGACCTCCGCGTTCCCCGGCGTGAGGCCCTGCGCGCGCAGCACCGCGCCCACCTCGTCCGGCGTGAAGCCCAGGTCCGCCGCCGACAGCCGCGTGACGACCCCCGCCGCCTCCAGCCGCGTCAGGTCCGGCAGCGGCAGCGGCACGCGCGAGAGCAGGGTCACGCGGCCCGCGCCGCAGTCGAGCACCTCGCGCAGCACGCCCTCCACCAGCGGCGTCAGGAGGTGCTGCGCCTCGTCCAGGACCAGCCGCGCCCGCGCGCCGTCCAGCACGTCCGCCACGCGCGCCGCGACCCGCCGCGGGCTCGCCCCGGCGTCCAGCAGCGCGCCGGGGGCCGCGCCGCCCGGCAGGCCCTCGACCGCCAGCGCCAGGCCCGCCGCGAGCACCTGCGGATCGGCGTCGTCGGCGTCCAGGGTGAGCCACGCCCGCGCGCTGTCCGTGTCAGGCCCGGTGGCGGCCAGGGCGGTGGTCTTGCCGTAGCCCGCGGGAGCGACCACGACCAGCACGGGCGACGCGCCCAGCAGCGCGCGCAGCCGTGGCCGCGCCACCGCGCCGGACGCGGCCGGCCAGCGCGCCCGCCGGGGCGACGTCAGGTCACGCCACGACACGCTCATGGAGCGCCCGGCCCGGCCGTGACGCCGGCCTGACCCGACCCGCCCGGTGGAGGAGGGGCGGAGGAGTCCGGACGCGACGTGCCCGACGTGGCGTCCACCCACGCGGGGAACGGAACAAACCGACGACCTGTCATGCGCAGCGAATGCTATCAGGGAGCGTGGCCCGCGAAGCTGGACGTCTGCCGCGCTTTCATCTGTACCTGAGGGGGCCGCGCTCCACTGGGCGCATGACGGCCGTTCCCTCCCCGGCCCCACCGGCCACGCTGCCCGCCGCGCCGGTCGCTGGCGCCCCCGCGACCCGCGCGCCGCGCCTGCTGGCCCTGGACGCGTTCCGCGGCCTGACGGTGCTGCTGATGCTGCTGGTGAACAACGTGTCGCTCGGCGGGCGTACGCCGGCGCAGCTCATGCACGCGCCGTTCGGCGGCCTGACCCTGACGGACCTGGTGTTTCCGTGGTTCCTGTACTGCGCCGGCGCGGCCCTGCCGTTCTCGCTCGCGGCCATGACGCGCGCGGGCGTGACCGGCGCGGCGCGGGTGCGCCGGCTGGTGGAACGCGCCGCCCTGCTGTACCTGCTCGGGGCCTTCGAGACCAGCGTGACCACCCACACCTTCACGCTGGGCCTGGGCGTGCTGCAGCTGATCGCGCTGGCGACCCTGGTGGGCGCGCTGCTGGGCGGCCTGCGGGTGCGCTGGCAGGTGCTGATCGCGGCCGCGCTGCTGACCGGCTACGCGGCGTTCCTCACGCTGGGCGTGCACCCGGCCGGCGTGGGCATCGTGGACGAGACGCACAACCCCGTGCAGGCGCTGAACGACGTGCTGCTCAATCCCATCGGGCTGCGCGGGCTGGTGTCGGTGATTCCCACCACTGCGCTGGTGCTGCTCGGGGCCGCCGCCGCCACGCCGCTGCAACGCCGCGAGCCGCGCGCGTGGGCGAAGCTGCTGCTGCTGGGCCTGCTGCTGTCCGCGGTGGGCTTCGGCTGGGCCGCCAGCGGGCACCTGCCGCTGAGCAAGACGCTGTGGACGCCGCCGTACATCGTGTACTCGGCCGGGCTGGGCACCCTGGGCCTGCTGCTCGCGTGGCTCATTGGCGACGCCGGGCGGGTGCCGGGCGGCTCGGCGCTGCTCGCGCCCCTGACCATCCCCGGCCGCAACGCCCTGGCCGGCTACGTGCTGCCCATCGTGATCAAGGTGTGGATTCTGCAGGACTGGGTGGTCGGGTGGGCCGGCAAGGCCATGCCGATGGGCGCGGCCCTGCTCACCGTCGCCCGCGACCATCTGGGCGCCCTGGCCGGCGGCTGGACCTACACCCTGGGCTACGTGCTGGCCGTGTGGCTGGGCCTGGCGTGGATGGCCCGGCGCGGCCTGATCCTGAAACTCTGACGTTCCCCTTCTACCCTGACCCCGAGGTCGATATGCGAACCCTGACCCTGCTCCTGACCCTCACCCTGGCGCCCGGCACCCTGGCCGCCGCGGCGCCCGCTCCGGCCGACGTGCACCTGGGCGGCCCGGCCTTCTCGGCGCTCGCGGCCGATTCGTACCGCCGCGCGACCCTGGACGGCACCTTCAGCGCGTGGCTCAGCGCCGCGTACACCCGCACCGGCAAGCCCCTGGCCGGTGGCCAGACCCTCAGTGCCGCGCTGGACGCCCGGCGCGCCCAGGTGCAGGCTGCCAGCGGCGCCGAACGCGACAAGCTGGCGCTGGACACCGCCGCGTGGGCGCACGCCTTCGTGAAGGCGGCCGTGCCCCGCTTCAGCCTGGAACGCGGCTACGAGTTCGCCAGCATTCCCAAGTACGGCGAGCGCCAGTGCCTGCTGCAGAGCACCATCATCGCGGCGCTGCTCCAGCGCGCCGGGCTGAACGCGGGTCTGGTCATGGTGTGGAAGAGCCTCAGCGGCCAGGAGAGCAATCTGGGCCACGTCACCAGCGTGGTGCGCCTCAGCACCGGGGACGTGCAGGTGGACGCCAGCGAACCCACCCCGACCGCCAAGCACCAGGGCCTGCTCGCGTGGGTGGACGGCGGATGGCGCTTCGTGACGCCCACCTTCGACGGGGACGTCATGACCACGTATGTCCGCACCGACGGCAGGGGCAGCGTGCCCGCCGCGAAGCTCGGCTTCCTGAGCCTCGCCTACATCAGGAGCCAGTACGACTACTACCGCGCCGAGCGCACGGTGGGCGGCGTGCTCGGCACCGGCAGCGGCCGCTCCACCCCGGACGGCCTGAAGACCAGCGAGGCCCTGCTGCGCCAGTCGCTCCAGGAAGAGCCCGGCAATCCGCTCGCCGCGAGCGTCCTGGGCACCGTGCTGCGCAAACAGGGGCGAGACGACGACGCCCGCGCCCAGTACCGCAAAGCGGCGGCCCTCTACACTGCCGCTGGGCACATGCCCGCCGGCATGACCGCCAATCTGGCCTGGGCAAACGGCACCGGCCACCTGCACCTGCCCTCCGTCCTGGCGACCCTGTTCGCCCGCCGATGACCCCACCCCCCAATCCGGAGACTGTCCCTGTGAGACGCCCCGTTCTTCGAGTGCTCCTCGCCCTGCTCGCCCTGAGTTCCGTCGCCGCCTCCGCCCAGACGCCCGCCACGGCCCTGCCCGGTCAGGTGCAGCCCGTCGCGCCCGGCACCAGACCGGCGCCGACCCTGCCCACCCTGACCCTGACGCCGGCGATGCCGGGCGTCCACGTGATCAACGTGCTCGGCAACGGCTTCATCACGGTCGCGCACGCGATCCTGACCCTCACGCCCGAGCAGCACGCCCAGGCGCGCGAGATCGCCGGGACGGTCGTCGCCCGCGTGTACGCCGCGCGCCCCGATCTGGCCGAGGTGGACGTCAGCGTGTACGACGCGTCATCCTACGCGGGCTTCGGCGGGCCGCTGCCCCTGCTGACCGCCAGCGTGCCGCGCGCCCGCACGATGGACTTCGAGGCCTGGACGGCCGGCCGCGGCCCCTACGACCGCCAGTGGGTCAACCCTGGCCCGCAGGCCCTCCCCACGTACCGCGAGCCGGACAAGGTGCGCGAGACCGGCCCGACCCTCACCACCTCGCCCAGCATGCCGGCGCGGCCCGCGCAGCGCAGCCGCACGCAGCTGCGCGTGACCAGCGCGCAGATCACCGGCGGGGACGTGGGCGGCCTGCTCTACCGCGCGCGCCGGGGCACCGACGGCGTCGCGGCCCTGACCTTCGACGACGCGCCGCACCCCCTGTTCGAACCGCTGCTGCTTGACCTGCTGCGCCGCAGCGGCGCGCACGCGACCTTCTTCGTGATCGGCCGCAACGCCCAGGCGTACCCGTACTTCGTGCGCGACATGGCCGCGCAGGGCCACGAGGTCGCCAACCACACCTACCACCACGTGCGCCTGCCGCCCCTGTCGCTGCCCGACGCCACCGACGAACTGCGCTGGACCGACGACCTGCTGAGGTCCATCACGGGCAAGCCGGTGCGCTACTTCCGCCCGCCCGGCGGGGACTACACGCCCGGCACGCTGAACGCCGCGCGCAGCCTGGGCCTGACCACCGTGTTCTGGACGGACGACCCCGGCGACTTCCAGAACCCCGGCGACTCGACCCTGGAAGCCCGGTACCGCAGCAAGCTGCACGCGGGCGGCATCGTGCTGCTGCACGACAACGCGCCCGAGATGCTGGACGTGTTGCGCGACTTCCTGCGCTATGCCCGGCAGCGCGACGTGACGCTGACCACCGTGGGCGGCCTGCCGAAGTAAGACCGCACCGAACGTTCGGTGCTGTGCCCTGGACTTCCAGGGCCGGCCCTCACAGCGCCAGATACGCTCCGCGCACGGCGGGGTCGGCCAGCAGCGCTGCGCCGGTGCCCTCCTTCACGACCTGTCCGTTCTCCAGCACGTAGGCCCGGTGCGCCAGCCGCAGGCTCAGGCCCACGTTCTGCTCGACCAGCAGCACGCTCACGCCGTCGTCGTTCACGGCCTTCAGCGCGCCGAACACCGTCTGGGTCATCAGCGGCGACAGGCCCAGGCTGGGCTCGTCCACCACCAGCACGCTCGGCAAGCCCATCAGCGCGCGGCCCACCGCGACCATCTGCTGCTCGCCGCCCGACAGCGTGCCCGCCAGCTGCCCGGCGCGCTCGTGCAGGCGCGGGAACAGGGCGTACACGCGCTCCAGCGTGGTCGCCTGCGCGTCACGCGCCTCCGGGCGCATGGCCGCGCCCAGCTCCAGGTTCTCGCGCACCGTCATGTGGGCGAACAGCTCGCGGCCCTCCGGCACGTGGCCCAGGCCCAGGCGCACCACCGTGGACGGCGCCGCCCGCGTCACGTCCACGCCGCCCAGCGTGATGCGTCCCGCCGTCGGCTTCACCACGCCGCTCACCGCGCGCAGGGTGGTCGTCTTGCCGGCCCCGTTCGCGCCGATCATCGCCACGAACTCGCCCGGCCCCACCCGCACGGACACGTCCCACAGCACCTGCACCTTGCCGTACCCGGCCGCCAGGTGCTCGATCAGCAGTTCCTGTCCCTGGATGGGGTTCGCCTGTCGTTGTGTCATCGGATCGGCCCTCCGTTCCGGACCGGCCGGGAAAGCGCCGTCCGCCGCTCCACTGTGGGCCGACCCTGTCGGTCCCCACTCGCTCTGCTTCGCAGCTTTGCAAGTCCGCTCGGGAACAGCGCCGTCCGCCCCTGGTCCGGGGTCATGCGTGCAACTCCGCTTCCGTGCCCAGGTACGCGCTGACCACCTGTGGGTCTGCCGTGACCTCGCGGTACGTGCCCTGCGCGATCACGCGGCCCTGGTCCATCACGACCACGCGGTCGGCCAGGTCGCGCACCACCGGCATGATGTGCTCGATGAACAGCACGCTCACGCCGCTGTCCCGGACGCTGCGGATCAGCCCCACGGCCTCCTGCGACTCGGCGGGCCGCAGCCCGGCCATCACCTCGTCGAGCAGCAGCACCTGCGGGCGTGTGGCCAGGGCGCGGGCGACCTCCAGCCGCTTGTCCTGGAGCAGCGTGAGGTCGTGCGCGGCCTTCTCGGCGTGCGGAGCGAGTCCCGTGAGTTCCAGCAGCGCCCACGCCTGCTCGCGCGCCTCACGCAGCCGCGTGCCGGGCGTGCCGAACAGCGCGCCCACCGTGACGTTCTCGTGCACGGTCATGTCCGGGAAGGGCCGCACGATCTGGAAGGCCCGTCCCAGGCCCAGGTGGCAGCGGTGCTCGATGGGCGAGTCCGTCACGTCCTGCTCCAGCAGGTGCAGGCGGCCGGCGCTGGGGCGGTACACGCCGGACAGCAGGTTCAGCAGCGTGGTCTTGCCCGCTCCATTCGGCCCGATGATGGCGAGCACCTCGCCGCGGCGCTGCGTGAACGACACGTCCTGCACCGCCTGGAGACCGCCGAAGCGCTTGCCCAGGCCCTCGGCGCGCAGCACGTCCTGCCCGGCACTCACAGGTCGCCTCCGCTGCGCCCGCGCCGCCACAGGCCCACGATGCCGCGCGGCAGCCACAGGATGCTCAGCATCAGCACCAGGCCGTACACGACCAGGTAGCCGCTCTTGACCGCGCCGTGCAGCAGTTCCTCGGCCACGCGCAGCAGCGTGGCGCCCAGCACCGGCCCCAGCGTGGTGTACAGCCCGCCGAAGATCGAGGTGGTCAGCGGCGCGATGGAATTGGCGAGGCTGAAGGTCTCCAGCGGGTTGATGAAGAAGGTCTTGCCGGCGTACAGCACGCCCCCCACCGCCGCCAGCGTGCTCGACAGGAAGAACGCCAGCAGCTTGTAGCGCACGACGCTCACGCCCAGCACGCGGGCCGTTTCCTCGCCCTGCCGGATGGCGGAGAACGCGTGGTGCAGCCGCGTGAGGCGCACGGCGAGGCTCGCGGCGACCGTGACGGTCAGCAGCGTCAGGGCCAGCAGGTACTGCCCGCGCGAGTTGCCGCCCAGCAGCGCCGGCACCAGCAGGCCGTTCGCGCCGCCCGCCACGCTCTCGGGCAGGTTCTGGATGACGGTGCGGACGACCTCCGTGAAGGCCAGAGTGGCGATGGCGAAGTACATGCCGTTCAGGCGCATGGTCACCGCGCCCAGGATCAGGCTGATTCCGCCGGACAGCACGGCCGCCAGCGGCAGCGCGGCCGGCCACGGCACGCCGGCGCGCAGCAGCAGCGCGTAGCCGTACGCGCCCAGGCCGTAGAACGCCGCGTGCGCCAGGCTCACCTGCCCGGAGCGCGCCAGGATGTCCCACGACAGCGCCAGGATGCCCGCGACCAGCGTGAAATACCCGATCTGGAGCAGGAATTCCCGGTGGTCGCCCAGCGGCAGGAACGGAAACGCCAGCGCCAGCACGAGAAAGATCAGCAGCGGCAGCAGCTTGGGCCACGTGACGTCCGGGCGCGCGCGGGCGGCCCGGCCGGGCAGCGCGGCGCTCATACGACCCCCGCCTGAACACGGGCCGAATCGGTGCCCTCCCGATTCGGTGACGCAGTGGACGGCAAGCGTCTCACCTTGCCCCCCGGTACGAGCGGAGCACCAGCGTGCCGAAGATCATCAGGAAGAACACCGCGTCGCTCCAGCCGCCGCCGCCCGGCACGTAGGTCTGCACCAGCGCCTCGGACACGCCCAGGATCACCGAGGCCCACAGCACCCCGGTCAGGTTGCCCAGGCCAGCCATCACGATGATCGCGAAGGCCTTGAGCGCGAACACCAGCCCCACGGTGGGCGAGGCGAACAGCAGCACGCTGACCAGCACGCCCGCGATGGCCGCCAGCCCGCACGACGCCGCGAAGGCGATGAGGTACACCCGGTCGACGTCGATCCCGATCAGCTGCGCGCCGCGGCGGTTCTGCGCCACCGCCCGCATCTGCCGGCCCAGCGTGGTGCGGTACAGCACGGCGTACAGCGCGCCCAGCAGGGCGGCGGCCAGCCCGAACGCGATGGCCTTGGGCCCGCCGATGCTCAGCTGCCCCAGCGTGACGCTGCTCGCCTGGTACGGCGTGCTGACGGTGCGGGTGTTGCCGCCCATCACCATCAGCGCGAGGTTCTGCAGCAGGATGCCCAGGCCGAAGGTGAGCAGCATCTGGTTGAGTTCTGGCGCGAGCAGTACGTGCCGGATGCTCACGCGGTAGGTCAGGGCGCCCACGCCGAACACCGCGACCGCCACGACCGGCAGGCTCAGCAGGGGGTCGAGGCCCAGCCACGCGCTGCCGGCCCACGCGAGAAACGCGCCGATCATCAGGTATTCGCCGTGCGCGAAGTTCACGATGCCGACCACGCCCACCGCCAGCGCGAGCCCTGACGCGACCAGCGCGTAGATGCCGCTCTGGAGCAGGCCGTTGATGAGGGTCTGGAAAAAGAGGTCCATTCAGAGGCGTTCCGTATTGAGTGAGGATGGGGTATCGGGGATGGATTCCGCGTCCAGGTGGGCAGTGAAGGCCGCCAGGAACGCGTCCGGCGCTTCCAGGAAGGGCGAGTGGCCCACGCCGGGCAGCACCACCTCGCGGTACGATCCGCCGCCGGCCTGCGCGGCGTCCAGCACAGCGCGCAGCTGCGTCACCATCGGCTGTGGCGGGCAGCTCTCGGCCCCCGGCCACCCCGGCACCACCCCCAGCGCCCCGAGCTGCGCGAGGTCGAACAAGCTGGCGTCGCTCACGATGGCGTCCAGGTCGCCGCGCACCCACAGCACCGGCGGGGCCGGCGAGAGCTGCGCGAAGGCCGCGAGACTCTGGTACTTCGGCGAGAAGGCGTTCGCCACGCCGCGCGTGCCCGGCGCGACGTTCGGCCACGCTCCGCTGGCGCTCATGTCGCCGGGGTAGTGGTCGTCGCCGGTGCGGGTCGAGAGCATGGCGTCCAGCCACGCTTCCTCCTGCTCGGGCGTGGGCGTGAACGCGGCGGGATTCACGTAGAACTTGCGCAGCACGTCGCGCGGACTGCCCGGCGCGTCCGAGCGGTCGCCGGCCGCCACCGCCGCGACAAAGGCGGCGTTCACGGTGCCGCCGCCGCTGCCCGCGTAGTCCGCGGCGTTCGGCGTGCCGCCCTCGCCGTGCGTGCCCCCGAAGCCGTACGGGGAAATGCCCGCCGCGAGCGTGAGCGACTGCACCCGCCCCGGCGCGTCCAGGGCGACCTGCATGACCACGCCGCCGCCCAGGCTCCAGCCCAGCAGGTGCGCGGACGGCCATCCCAGCGCGTCCATCAGCGCGAGCACGTCGTCCGACCAGTCGCGCAGGCCGCGCGTGGCGTCCACCGGCCGCGGCTCGGTGCCGCCGTAGCCGCGCAGGTCCGGCGCGACGGCGTGCACGTCGTCCGGCAGGGCCAGCAGCAGGTCATGGAAGAATGCGCTGCTGGACACGTTGCCGTGCACCAGCAGCACCCGCCGCCGCGCGCCCACCACGGCCGGGCGTTCCAGTACCCGCGTCCGCACGCGGGCGGTGTCCACCGTCCTCGATTCCACGTTTCCCGTCATGGTTGTCCTCCCCGTTCCGTGTTCTGCGGGCACGGGGGCCGCGCGTGCTGCTGCGCGGCCCCCGCGTCCCCGGCGCCGCGTTACTTGCCGTACACCATGGGTTTCTGCGCGAACTTGATCGGGAAGACCGGCACGCGCGCGCCGCTCTGGAACTGGAAGTGCAGCCAGTTGCCGGCCTTGAAGCCCTGGTACTTGGTCTTCAGGCTGGGCGTGAAGGTCAGGGGCCCGAAGGGCGTGGGCATGTTCGTCTTGGCGAGTTCCGCCGCGACCTTGTCCTTGTCAGTGCTGCCCGCGGCGTTGATGGCGGCGGCCAGCGACTTCAGGTTCACGTACGCCAGCGGCGCGAAGTACTCCTCGGTGACGGTGCCGTACTTCTTCTTGTACGCGGCCACGAACGTGCGGCTCTCCTTGGTGGGGCTGGTCGGCAGCCACAGGCTCAGGCCCGCCACGTTGTCCGACAGGGCATTTTTCTCGAAGCCCACCGGCCACGAGGGCGGCGTGCCGTACATCAGGCCCAGTTTCAGGTTCTGCTGCCTGACTTCCGTCGCCAGCGGCAGGGCGTCGGTGTCGTAGCCGACCCAGTACAGGATGTCGGGGTTGGCGGCCTTGGCCTTGCTGACCAGCGGCCCGAAGTTGCCGCTGCCGGTCTTGAACTTCTCGGTCATGACCACGGTGAAGCCCGCTTTCTTGAAGGCGTCCACGGTCGCGTCGATCCCGGCGCTGCCGAAGGGGCCGTCCTCGTAGGCGATGGCGATGTTCTTCGCCTTCTTGTAGGTCTTGAGGTACTTGAAGTACCCCAGGATCGCCTCGAAGTTGTAGTACGACCACGGGTGGTAGTGGAAGAAGTACGGGTAGCCCGCGAAGGCGTCCTCGACGGGCGTGGCGGCCGCGCCGATCCACGCCATGAAGGTGTTGTACTGCTTGGCCGGGCCGGACAGCGCCACGGTCACGCCGCTGCTCACCCCGCCGGCCATGAAGTCCACCTTGTCCACGGTGACCAGCTTCACGAACTCCGGCACGGCCTTGGCCGGCGCGCTGCCGTCGTCCGAGATGGCCAGTTCCAGGGGCTTGCCCAGCACGCCGCCGGCCCTGTTGATCTCGTCCAGGGCCAGGTTGTAGCCGTTCTGGGCGGCCTGGCCGGACACCGAACTCGGGCCGCTCAGGGGAAGGAGAATACCGACTTTCACTGCGGCCGCGCTGGACACGGCGAGCAGGACGCCCGTCAGGAGGATTCTGTTCATGTTCGCCCCGGAGTGTAGGGCGCGGCCGTCACGGTCACGTTACACCCCTGCCGTGTGACCGGCCCGTAACGCGGCGCGCCTACGCTGGGCCCCGATGCAACACAACGCGCAGGAGGGCAGAGCGGTGGGAAGCGCCGGGCCGCCGGGCACGCTGGTACTGGACGTGACCGCGACGCTGGCGGGTCAGGCCGTGCCGGTGCGGCTGGGAGCGCAGACCTGGGGAACCCTCAATTCCGCGCGGGACAACGCCGTGCTGGTGTGCCACCACTACACCGGCACCATGCGCGCCGCCGGCCTGAATCCGGACGGCACGCCCGGGTGGTGGGACGACGTGATCGGCCCCGGCAAGGCGGTGGACACCGGGCGCTACCTCGTGGTGTGCGCCAACACGCTCTCGAACGTGCAGGCGCTCGACCCGGCCGTGGTCACCACCGGCCCCGCCACGCCGCACCCCGACGGGCAGCCGTGGGGCGGGCGCTTTCCCGCGTGGACGCTGGGCGATCTGCACGCCCTGCAACTTGACGTGATGCGCGCGCTGGACGTGACCCGCTGGCACGCGGTGATCGGCCCCAGCTTCGGCGGCATGCAGGCGCTCCAGTGGGCGGCCCGCACGCCGGAGCTCGCGCCGCGCGTGGCGGCCATCGCGGCGTCCCCGGCGGCCGGGCCGGCGCTGCAAGGCGCCTTCGCGCCGCTGCTGCGCGACGTGGCCGCGAGCGGTGGCCTGGAGGGAGCGCTGCGGCTGATCTCGCTGTTCGGCTTCGGCGCGGACGGCCTGGCGCGCAATTTCACGGCCACGGACTTCGGCGCGTACCTGCGCTCACGCATGGGCGTGGCCAGCCTGCCGCACGTCCTGGACATCGGCCGCGCGGTGCTCACGCACGACCTCGCGCAGGTCGGCGCGGCGGACGAACTGTATCGCCGCTGGCGCGCGGGCGGGCTGCACCTGCTCACCGCGAACGTCACCGTGGATCAGTTCTTTCCGGCGGCCGAGATGCGCGCCTTCGCCGAGGCCAGCCGCGCGGCGGGGGTGGCCCACACGCACGTGGAATTCCCCTCTCCGAACGGCCACCTGGGGTGCATCATGGACACCCACGCCTTCGCCGCCCCGCTGCGCGCCCTGCTGGCCACGCCGCAGCCGCGCGCCGCGCCGGCGGGCGTGGGAAGCGGGGAGGCGCATGACTGAACGGGTGCTGGTGGCGGTGCACGGCAACTTCGCGTCGGCGGTGTGGTGGTTCGACCTGCTGGCCGATCCACCGCGCGGCTGGCGGGTGCTCGCGCCCACCCTGCCGGGCTTCGGCGGCACGTACCACCCCCCGGAAGCGGCGTCCATTCCCACGTACGCCGAGTGGCTGGCCGGCTGGCTGAACGAGCGCGGCGTGACCCGCCCGGTGTTGCTGGGGCACTCGCTGGGTGGCGCGGTCGTACTGGAACTTGCCGCGCAGGCTCCGGAACACGTCGCGGGGGTGATCCTCGCGGCGAGCGCGCCGCCGTCCGGGCTGGCCACGCCCGAGGAGAACTACCCGGTGCTCGAACTCCTGCGCACCGTGCGCACGGTGCGCGAGGCCAGCCTGAGCGCCCTGTTCCCGTCGGGTCGCCCCGGCAACTTCGCGCAGTACGTCGAGGACGCCGGGCGCATGCACGACGGTCACTACTCGGGCAATGCCCGCGCGCTGGCCGCGTGGCACGTCGACCCGGCCGCGCTGCGCGGCGTGCCCACGCTGGTGCTGGGCGGCGCCCTCGACACGCTCGTCACGCCGGACATGGTGCGCGCCACCGCCGAGGCCCTGACCACCCGCGCGGTGACCCTGGACGGCGTGGGGCACGGCTTCCCGCAGGAGAACCCGGCCGCGTTCCGCGAGCACGTCACCGCGTTTCTGAACGCGCGGCCCGTGCAGGAGCGGCTGGCCGCCGGGGCATGATGAAGGCGCGACTGGAGGACGAATGAACAAGGTATACCCGAGCGCCGAGGACGCGCTCCGCGACATCGTGCAGGACGGCCAGACCATCGCGGTCGGGGGCTTCGGCCTGTGCGGCATTCCCGAGGCCCTGATCGGCGCGCTGCGGGGCAGCGGCGTCACGGGCCTGACCGCCGTGAGCAACAACGCCGGCGTGGACGGGTTCGGCCTGGGCCTGCTGCTGGAAACGCGGCAGATCCGCAAGATGATCAGCAGCTACGTCGGCGAGAACAAGGAGTTCGAGCGGCAGTACCTCGCCGGCGAACTCGAGCTGGAGTTCACGCCGCAGGGCACCCTGGCAGAGCGCCTGCGCGCCGGCGGGGCGGGCATTCCCGGCTTCTACACCAAGACGGGCGTGGGCACCCTGGTCGCCGAGGGCAAGGAACACAAGGACTTCGGCGGGCAGACCTACATCCTCGAGCACGGCATCGTGGCCGACCTCGCGCTGGTCAAGGCGTGGAAGGCCGACCGCGCGGGCAACCTGATCTACCGCCGCACCGCGCGCAACTTCAACCCGCTGGTCGCCACCAGCGGCAGGGTCACCGTCGCGGAGGTCGAGGAGATCGTCGAGACCGGCACCTTCGACCCGGACGACGTGGTCACGCCCGGCATCTTCGTGCAGCGCGTGGTGCTCAACGCCCACCCGGAAAAACGCATCGAGCAGAGGACGGTGAGGCCCTGATGCCCTGGACACGAGACGAGATGGCCGCCCGCGCCGCGCGCGAACTCCGCGACGGGTACTACGTGAACCTCGGCATCGGGCTGCCCACCATGGTCGCCAACCACATCCCGCCCGGCATGGAGGTGTGGCTGCAGTCCGAAAACGGGCTGCTGGGCATCGGCCCCTTCCCCACCGAGGACGAGGTGGACCCGGACCTGATCAACGCCGGCAAGCAGACGGTCACGGCGCTGCCCGGCGCGAGCATCTTCTCCAGCGCGGACTCCTTCGGCATGATCCGCGGCGGGCACGTGAACCTCGCCATCCTGGGGGCCATGCAGGTCAGCGAGCGCGGCGACCTGGCGAACTGGATGATCCCCGGCAAGATGGTCAAGGGGATGGGCGGCGCGATGGACCTCGTGGCGGGCGTGCAACGTGTGGTGGTGCTGATGGAACACGTGGCGAAGGGGGACGCGCACAAGATCCTGCGCGAGTGCACCCTGCCGCTCACCGGTCAGGCCGTCGTGGACCGCATCATCACCGACCTGGGCGTGCTGGACGTGACGGAGGGGGGCCTGAAGCTCGTAGAACTCGCGCCCGGCGTCACGCTGGACGAATTGCGTGCCAGGACCGGCGCGGAGATCCAGGGCTGACACCGACGGCAATGGGCCGGAGCTTGAGCGCTCCGGCTCCTGATCTGGGCTGGTCGCGGCTGGCCCCACCCGTGGAGGTCTGCAGCCGTTGACCCTCAGTCCAGCACGCTGATGCCGGCCTGCCGCACCCGCTCGCGGACGTCGCGCAGGCCCTCGCCGCTCACGCGGATCACGAAGCGCAGGCGGCCGGGTCCGCCGGGGTACGTGGCGACCGAGATGATGTTGCTCGGCAGGATCGCGCTGGTGGCCGCCGCGAGGCTGCCCGGCACGTCGTCCATCTCCAGAGTCAGGCGCTGACCGCCGCCCTGCATGCCCAGGATGCTGGTGAACGCCTCGAGGATGTCGCGGGTGGTGATCATGCCGGTCAGCTGTCCGGCGTCGTTCAGGACCGGCAGCCCGCCCACGCGGTGCTCCTGCATGCGCAGCGCGGCGTCCTCCAGGTACTCGTTCTCGGCGGCCGTCACCACCGGGCGGGCCATCACCTCCGAGACCGTCAGCTTGCTCAGCAGGTAGTTCAGTTCCCACACGCTCAGGGTGGTGGCCTTGCTGGGCATGGCGTCCTTGAGGTCCTTGCGGGTCGTGATGCCGATCAGCCGCCCACCATCCATGACCGGCAGGCGGCGGAAGTGGCGGTCGTTGATGATCCGCAGGGCCTCCATGACGGGCGTGTCGGGCGTGATCGTCACGGGGTTCCGGGTCATCCAGTCTTTCACCAGCATGCGCGCAGTCTAGTCCACGGCCCGCCCGCGCACCCCGCCTGATCCGCAGGTGACGGCGCGCTTCATTCGGCTCAGAGAAGTGCATGCTAGCCTCCCTCTCATGAAGATTTCCGCCAAAGCTCTTGCTCCTCTTGCCCTGATGGCCGCGTTCGGCCTGGGCACCCTTGCCCCGCACGCCCAGACCGGCGCCCAGAAAGTCGGCTTCGTCGATGTCAGCAAACTGCTCGCCGCCCACCCCAACAACAAGCTGATCCAGGACACCAACGCGAAGGCCAAGGCCGAACTCGATCCGCTGGACGCGCAGATCAAGGCCATCGACGCCAAGGGCGCTGGCGCCACCGCCGCCGAGAAGCAGCAGCGCGAGACGCTGGTCGCGACCATCAAGGCCAAGGCGGAAGCCTACGACAAGCAGAACGAACCCCGCATCACGGCCGTCGAGACGGCGGTGGACACGGCGGTCAGCACCGTCGCCAAGGCCAACGGCTACTCGGTCGTGATGGACAAGACCGTGGCCGCCAAGAGCGGTCTGGTGATCTACGCGGACCCCGCCACCGAACTGACCGACGCGGCCGTCAAGGCCCTCAAGCCCTGAGCGTTCCCCTGCCTCCATTCGCCGTGAAAGGGGAGTCCTCCGTGAACCGAATCCTGATCCTGTTGCCCCTGGCGCTCCTGGCGACCGTGCCCCGCGCCCAGCAGCCCAAACCGCGCGTCGCGTTCGTGAACGTGGACACGCTGGTCAAGGCCATGCCGAACAACGCCGCGTACGTGAAGGTCATGACGCAGGCCGACACCGACCTGAAGGCCAAACGCGCGGCCATCCAGACCCTGGCCGCCAAGGCCAGCGCCTCGGGCAGCGCCGCCGACCGGCAGGCCGTGACCAAGGCCCAGCAGGCGTACACCACCCTGCAGGCCGACTACACCAAGAAGCTCCAGACGGCCTTCGCGCCGCTGAGCACCAAGCTGAACGCCGCGGTCGCGCAGGCGGCCAAGGCGAACGGCTTCGCCATCGTGATGGACGAGAAGGTCGCCGCGCAGACGCAGCTCGTGCTGTACGCCGACAAGGGCACCAGCCTGACCGCCGCCGTCCAGAAGCTCCTGAAATAACGCGCCACAAGGCCGCCCGCGAGTCCGTGCTCGCGGGCGGCGTGGTGTCTGGGCTCAGAGCTTGACGGTGTCGTTCTGGCCCATGTGGGCGTGCTGGCCCGTGAGGGCGCCCTTGGCGAGCTGGAACAGCGTGCGCACCTTGCCGTCGCTCTCCCAGAACTCCGCGCCGTTCGCGTGCACCTTGATCAGCTGGATGTTGGGATCTTCCTTGCCGCCCTCAAAGTAGGCCTTGTAGAAGTCGCTCCACAGCTCGTCGAGCTTGGCGCGGTCCTCGACGAGTTCGGCGGTGCCGTTCACGCTGACGTACTCGCCGTCGCCGGGCTTGGCGTACGCGAGGTTCACCTGCGGGCGGGCGCGCATGTCCGCCACGGCCTCGGAGTCCCTGGCGCCGATGAACCACACGTCGCCGTCGAACTCGGTCTCCTGGGTGGTCATGGGCCGGGCGTGCAGGTGCCCCTCGGCGGTGGTCGTGGTCAGCATCGCGAACTTCACGTTCTTGATGATCCCGGCGATCTTCTTCACGGCATCCTGGTGGCTGAGGTCGCTCATGGCGTGACCTTGACATGCGCCTGCGCGGCCGTGTGCAAGGAGCGGCACCGTCTGAACGTCGGGTCAAGACAGGGTGAGCGGACGCACCATCCGGCCACTGCAGGGACCGGGCGTCACGCCGGCTGCGGCCCGGTCGGCGCCACCCGTTCCGGCACGTTGCGCACCAGGACCACGCCGAGTGCGAAGAACACGGCCGCGATGCCGAACACCAGGGTGTAGCCCAGGTTCGGCGTCTGGGCGTTGCCCCAGTCGAGCAGCGCGCCCTGCGGCCCCCCGATGAACTGCGGCGCGACGAAGGCCACGTGCCAGATGCCCATGTCGCGCGCGTAACTGGCCCGGCTGGGCATGGCGTCGCTGCCCAGCGCCCAGTCCACCGACGTGAAGGCCCCGTAGCCCAGCCCGAACACCACCGCCAGCCCCAGCGCCGCCCCGAAGCCCGGCGCGACCAGGAACAGCAGCGCCGTGACGGCCATGGTGGTGCCCGCCACGTAGATCACGGGCTTGCGGCCCACCCGGTCGCTGATCCGCCCGCCCACCAGCGCCGACAGGATGCTCGCCACGATGATCGCCGCGAGCATGTACAGGTTCGACGTGACGGGGCTGGCCTGTTTCAGCACGTCACGGTTGTAGAACTGCAGGAAGGGCTGCACCGAGTACTGTCCCAGCGCGAACAGCGCCCGCGTGACGAACACCCACAGGAACGGCCGGTACGCGAACAGGGCTGTCCAGGGCTGCTCCGGTTCGGCGCTCGCCGGGGTGACGGGCGCGGCGCGGTCCGCGTCGCCCACGCCGCGCACGGTGACCAGGGCGGGGAGCAGCAGCATCACGCCGACCAGGGCGAACAGCGCCGCGTCCGGCAGCTTCAGCAGGCTCACGACCAGCGCGCCCACCGCGCCCAGCAGCTGCCCGGCCGCCTGGAGCATGCCCATCGCGCCGGAGTACCGTCCGCGCTCGCGCACCGGCACGAGCTGCGGAATCAGCGCCGAGTACGGCGCGGTGGCGTAGTTGTTCCCGAACTGCACCAGCAGGAAGCCCAGCACGTACACCCAGAAGCCGCCCATGCCGCTCAGGCCCGAGACCGCCCCGGCCATCACCGCCAGCCCCACCACGTTCACGCCCACGCCGAGGCGCAGGTACGGCAGGCGTCGCCCGCGCCGGTCGCTCTGCGCGCCCACGATGGGCGGGATGATCAGCGCCATGGCCGCGCCGATCAGGGTCAGCAGGCCCACGTACGTGCCCTTGTGCGCCTCGCCCACGAAGTGCAGCACGTTCGCGGGCACCAGCGACAGCAGGATCACCAGCCAGTGGAAGGCCGTGCCGAACCAGAACGCCGAGAGCGCCCATGGACTCACGGGTGCCCGTTCCACTGGGAGTGAGGAAGTCATGTGCGGCGAGTATACGGGCCGGACCCCACGCCGCCGGTCAGCCGGCGGTGTGCCGCGCGAGGTACGCCTCGCCGCGCGGCGTGAGCCGCAGCAACGACAGCGTGGGCGCCGCGCCGTCCGCGTTGCGGCACACGCTCTTGAGCGAGCACGGCCCGCACGCGCACGCGCCCTGCTCCGGCGCAGCCTCCTGCACGTACCCGCCGGCGTGCAGCGTGGTGAGCATGCCGGCCAGGGCCGCCTCGGTGCTGCCGAGGTCGCGGGCCAGTTCGGCCGGGGTGCGCGGCGTGAGCGCCACCGCGCCCAGAATCCGCGCCAGTGGGGGAGGAGACGCCAGCGCCCTCACAGCAGCCTCGACGCGACCTGGTACACCACGAAGGCCGCCACCCACGCGGTCGCGAGCTGGTACGCCACGGTGGTCCATGCGACCCGGCGCCCATATTCCTGCGCCATGGCGCCCACCGTGGCGATGCACGGCGTGTACAGCAGGACGAACACCAGATACGCCAGTCCGGCGGCGGGCGTGAACGCGCGGGCCAGCGCGGCGGCCAGTGGGGACTGAGCGTCCGCCGTGGTATCCGTGCCCAGCTGCGGCAGCGCGATCACGGTCGGCAGGGCGGCCACACTGGCCTTCACGGCGTCCCACGTGGCGGTCGCGGCCTTCACGGCGCCGTCCACCACGCCCAGCGCTTTGGGTGCGGCGGCCTGCTCGCCCAGGTAGATCTGCCCCAGCGTGCCCACCACGACCTCCTTGGCAATGAAGCCCGGCACCAGCGCGCCGGTCGCCTGCCAGTTCCCGAAGCCCAGAGGCGCGAAGACCGGCGACACCGCGCGGCTGACGGTGCCGAACAGGCTGTCCTGGGGCGGCATGGTGGCGAAACTCTGGCCGCGCACCATGGGAATGGCCAGCAGCACCCATACGACCGCGACAGTCGCCATGACGGTGGTGCGCGCCCGCCTGGCGAAGCTCGCGGTGCGGCGCGCGGCGTGCTTCCACAGCACCTTCCACGCCGGGAAGCGGTACGGCGGGAGTTCCAGCAGCACCCCGCCGCCCTCGGCGGGCAGGGACGTGCGGCGCAGCACCAGCGCGAACGCGAAGGCGACCAGCATGCCCAGCACGTACAGCGCCCACACCAGCGTGCTGCCCTGGCGCGGGAACAGCGCCGCGGCGAAGATCACGTACACCGGCAGCCGCGCCGAGCAGCTCATGAACGGCAGGATCATGCCCACCAGCACCCGGTCGCTGGCGCGTTCCAGCGTGCGCGTGGCGTACACCGCCGGCACGTTGCACCCGAAGCCCAGCACCAGCGGAATGAACGCCCGGCCGTCCAGCCCCACGGAGCGCATGCCGCGGTCCATCAGGAACGCCGCGCGGGCCATGTACCCGCTGTCCTCCAGGAAACTCATGGCGAGGTACAGCACCAGCAGGGTCGGCAGGAAACTCAGCACCGTGCCCACGCCGGGGATGATCGCGCCGACCACCAGGTCGCGCCCCAGCGGGAACCACGCCAGCAGCGCGGCGGCCCATCCGCTCAGCGTGTCCTGCAGCGGCCCGCCGATCAGGTCCACGAACGGCGAGGCCACGCTGAAGGTCAGGCGGAACACCAGCAGCACCAGCGCCAGGAAGATCGGGATGCCCAGCCACGGGTGCAGCGCCACCGTGTCGATGCGCTCGGACAGCGTGCGGCGCGACTCGGCCTTCGGCACTGCCACCCGCGCCAGGTCCCCGGCCCGCGCGTAGCGCGCCTCCGCGATATCGATCAGGGCGTCCAGTCCGGCCGCGTCCAGCGCGCGCAGGTGAGTGTCGGCCGCGTCCAGCAGCGCCCGGTGCCCCGTGGCCGCCAGCCGCCCCCGCACCGAGGGGTCGCCCTCCAGCAGCGCCAGCGCCAGGTAGCGGTGCGCGTGCGGCGGCAGGGTCGGCAGCGCCCGCATGCGGCTGCTCAGGTCAGCCACGGCGTCCTCGATCGCCTTCGGGTAGCGCACGCCGATGCCCAGCGTCGCCTCGCCCAGCACGCGGCCCAGGACGTCGGCGGTGCCGGTGCTGCGGCTCGCCACCGTCTCCACGACCGGCACGCCCAGCGCCCGCGACAGCGCCCGGGCGTCCACCGTCAGGCCCTTGTCCTTCGCCTCGTCCACCAGGTTCAGGGCGACCGCGACCGGCAGCTGGAAGTCCATCAGCTGCAAGGTCAGGTACAGGTTGCGTTCCAGGTTCCCAGCGTCCAGCACGTTCAGGACCGCGTCCGGCGCTTCGTCCAGCAGGGCCGTGCGGGCGATGAGTTCTTCCGGCGTATGCGGACTCAGCGAGTACGCGCCGGGCAGGTCGAGCAGGTACACGCTGCGGCCCGAGTGCGTGAGACGCGCCTCGCGCTTCTCGATGGTCACGCCGCCCCAGTTGCCCACCTTCAGGCGCGTGCCCGCCACCGCGTTGATCAGCGTGGTCTTGCCGACGTTCGGATTCCCGACCACCACGACCCTTGGCTCGTGCGCAGCCCGCAGGCGTTCCAGCGTGGAGACGCACGCCGCCTCGTCCGGGATCAGGGACGTGCTGGGGACCGGCAGGGTGGGCGCGCTCATCCGCGCACCCGGATGCCGCGCAGGTCCGCGGCGCGCAGCGCGAGGTCCGTGCCGTTCACGCGCAGTTCCAGCGGATCGCCCATGGGGGCGCGCCTGACCACGGTCACGGGCGCCCCGCGCACGAAGCCCAGTTCCAGCAGCCGCCGCCGCAGCGGATGGCGCGGGTCGAGGGCCACGACGTGCGCGGTCTCGCCCGGCCCGAGTTGATCCAGTGTGCGTTCGTCCATACCGCTCTCCCTATACCCGATCAGGATAGTCGGATTAGGGCTGGATACAAGGGACTTGAGTAGCCGGCGCTCGGGTCAGCTGCCCAGCGCGTCCCAGTACGCCTGCAGGTCCGGCGCCAGGGGAAGTTCGGCCACGACCTGCGCGCCGTCCCACGGGAAGGCGAGGCGGGCCGCGTGCAGGGCCTGCCGTCCCAGGCCCAGCCGCGCGGTGAGCTCCGGCGTCTGGCCGGTCTGCATGAACTCCAGGAACACGTCCGGGTCGCGGCCGTAGATCTTGTCCCCGACCATCGGCAGGCCCACGTGCGACAGGTGCGCGCGGATCTGGTGCAGGCGCCCGGTGCGCGGATACGCCTCGAGCAGCGCGTGCCCGGCGCGGCGCTCCAGCACCCGGAACTCCGTGACGGCGGGCCGGCCGTCCGGCACCGCGCCCTGCCGGATCACCACGCGGTTCGCGCCGCCCAGGCCCACGTCGCCCAGCGGGGCGTCCACGGTGCGCCGCTCCCACGGCGGCGTGCCGTGCACGATGGCGACATACGTCTTGCCGACCAGATGCTGCTTGAACAGCGTGTAAAAGCGCCGGGCGGCGTCCGTGTCGCGCGACAGCACCTGGGCGCCGCTCGTCTCGCGGTCGAGGCGGTGCGGGGGCGACAGGTCCGGTTCGCCCGTCTCGCGCTGCATGTACGTCACGACGTCCGGCACCTCGACGCGCGCGTGCACGGGATGCGTGAGCCACAGCGCGGGCTTGTGCACCACGTAGAAGTCCGGGTGTTCCAGCACCACGCGCGGGACGTCCGTGGGCGGCCGGGGCGTGACCGTCAGATCTCCCATGCGCTCCGGTACTCGCGGCCCCTCAGGCGCGCGGCGAGGTCGGTCGCCCGGTCCACGGTGCGCTCCAGACGCTCCGCGAGCCACGTGCCCGGCACCTCCGGGGCGTCCCAGTGCGCCGAGGTCGCGTACACGAAGTGCGGGTTCACCACGCAGCGGAAATCCACCATCAGGCCGAACGCGAAGGCCCCGTGGCTCAGGTAACCGTGGTCCAGCCCGCCCGACACCAGGAAGGTCACGGGCTTGTCGAACCACGCGCCGTGCAGGCCGCGCAGGTCGTCGCTGCTGCCGGTGAGTTCCACCAGGGCCTTGGCGCCGGAGCCCAGTCCCCAGTTGTACACGGGCACGCCCAGCAGCACGCCGTCTGCGTCGGCAATGGCCCGGTGGTACCGCGCGGCGTTCGGGTGGTCGTAGCACCCGCCCGGCCCCTGCACGTTGTCGAACGTCGGCAGCGGCGTGTCGCGCAGGTCGAGGTGCGTGACGTCATGGCCCTGCGCGGCGAGTTGCCGGGCTGCCAGGGCGCACAGCCACGCGCTGCGGCTGTCCGGGTCGAAGCTGGTGGCGATCACCGTGAACTTCACGCCCGCAGGGTAGCGTGCTCCGCCCCATCACGGCAGCGCGGCGCGCTGCATGGCCTTCAGGTGCTCGATGCGCTGCGGCGTGCCCGGGTGCGAGCGCAGCAGGTCGAACACGCTGGGCGATTCGTCCCCGTCCTGGCTCTCCAGCCGCGCCAGGATGTCCTGCAGGGGCCGGGTGCTGGCGTAGCGCTGCAGCATGTAGTGCCCGGCGACCTCGTCGGCCTGCGTCTCGGCCGCGCGCGAGTACCCGCCGCGCAGCAGGGCGGCCGGCACGGCGGCGGCGAAGGTGCTGGCCGACACCAGGTCGCCCGTCAGCACCGTCGAGACCAGCGTCAGGCCCAGGCCCTGGTACACGCCCGCAAGGCCATGCCGGTGCGTGACGTGCCCGGTCTCGTGGGCCAGCACGCCCATCAGCTCGCGGTCGCTGCGGGCCAGCGCGACGAGCTGGTCCGTCATGACCACCGTGCCGCCCGGCAGCGCGAAGGCGTTCGCGCCGATGCCGCTGCCCTCGCCGCCCGGCTCGCCGTTGCGCAGCAGCAGGGTATACGGATAGCCGCCGCCCGCCCACACGGCCACGTCCCGGAATTCGCGATGGAGCTGCGCCTGCCGCTCGGCGCTGAGCCGCGTCGGGCCGACGTAGTCCCCGCTGGACAGCACCTTCAGCGTCTCGCGGTCGAAGGCCGCCAGAACGCTGCGCGGCGTGACGGCCGCCGCCTGCTGCGCCAGCGCGGGCAGCCCGAAGGCGATGAAGGCCGCCACCGCGAGCACCGCCAGCACCAGCGCGCCCAGCGCAGCCGTCCAGCGGGATTCCAGCCAGCGCACGCCGCTCAGCGCGCGGTTGCGCCCGGTGTGGCGTTCCCACGCACTGAGCGCGGCGTCCTGCGCCGTCTCGTAGCGCCCGCCGTCCGAGAACTTCACCACCCGGCGCACGCCCGGAATGGCCGGGTCGACGCTCACGTCCGCCGCGCTCCACACCCGCGTCAGGCCCAGGTCCGGCACGCTCAGGGTCACGCCCTGCTCGCCCAGGGTCAGGGTGGCGGGGTAGTCGCGGCTGCGGCGGCCATCGAAGTACACGCCGGGCACCGCGTCGCCGGTCATCAGAAGCCCACCTGGATGTCCAGCAGCTCGGTCGCCGCCTCACCCAGCGCCGAGGGCCGCTCGGCACTGCCGGCCGCGAAGTCGTCCAGGGGCGCAATCGCCCGCACCTGGACGCCCTCCATCACGTACTTCGTGCGGCGGATCGCGGCCCACGGCGTCGCCAGCCCCAGCGTGACCACGGTCGCCAGCGCGTTCGTCACGCCGATCCACACCAGCCGCCACGGCCGGAAGGTCGCGCGGGTACGCACCACGCCGCCCAGCTCGGCGTGGTTCAGCACGTAGGCCATGGTCGCGGCGCGCACGTACTGCCACAGCACCGTGTACAGCAGGATGAACGCCACATACGCCGCGATGATGCCGGCCAGCAGTCCGGTTGTCTTCAGGTCGTCCAGCGAGCCGCTGTCCAGGGCCGAGGTGCCGAACAGCACAGCCGTCACGGGCAGCGCCACGGCGATGGCCAGGCCGATGCCGATCCCCACGGCCGTCACGGCGATCACGTAGAAGGGCGCCACGTCGCCCCGGAAGTGCCCGCGCGCGGTGCCGTACTCCACGTGGTCCAGCTGGTAGCGGCGCTGCATGAACCACGCCCACGGCAGCGCGAAGATCCCCCCGATCGACGCCAGGATGTTTGCCGCGCCGTACGCCACGTACGCGGCCTTCACGGTGCCCGAGAAGCGGAAGCGCAGGCCCCGGTGCACGGTGTTCGCCGCCTGGAAGCGCAGCGACTGCCGGACCAGCCACGGGTACAGCAGCACGTACGCCAGCAGCAGCGGCACGGCGATCCAGTACTTCTGGAACTGGGTGGACAGCGTGTACCCCAGGAACAGCGTGCCCACCAGCACGTACCCGCGCAGCAGCGCGACCGGGTTGGCGCGGTACTCGAAGTTCTGCCCGTCCACCCACACATGCCCGTAGAAGTACTGCCGGGTGCGCACGCGTGCCCACGGCAGGTACACCCCCAGCGTCACGATGGTCAGCGCCACGTTCACGATCCAGATCCGGAAATACTCGTCGGCGCGGCCTGTGAACGACACCGGGTACTCCGTGACGGTCGGCGTCGCAGGCGTCCCGGCGGCGTCCAGGGCGGGCCGCAGACCCACGTGGCGGCCGTACGGCGAGCCGGTCGGGTCGTCTGCGGGAGTGGGGGGAGTGGCGGCCGGCAGGTCCGTCATGCCCCCATGGTACGGACGGACGGTGCCATGTGCAGCGCACCTGACCGTGCCCCTGGAGGGGGGCGTGCGGCTGCGGACCCCCGGAGCCACGACAAGGGCGGGTGGCCCGCAGGCCCCCGCCCGAACACTGGAGTAGTTGGCGACCGTGGCAGGAAACCTGCCGGGTCACATGGCGCTTACCAGCGGCTGCCGCCGCCGCGGTTGCCGCCCATCGAGCTGCCGCCACCCATCGGTGCGGGCGCGGCGTTCGTGACGACCACGTTCTTGGCCTGGGGACCCTTGTTGCCCTGGCCGGCCTCGACCTCGAACTCGACCTCGTCGCCCTCGTTGAGCTTGCGGAAGCCGCCGCTCTGGATGGCGCTGTAGTGCACGAAAACGTCAGGGTTGCCGGGGTGTTCGATGAACCCGTAGCCCTTCTCGACGTTGAACCACTTCACTCGACCTTGAGCCATAACTCTCCTTGCATCTCCAAGACCGCTGCCCGGTTATCCGCCCTCTGGGCTGAAACCACGAGATGGCGCGTGACTTGAGACCCGGGTAGTATCGCATGTTCCGCCCGGTGTCTACCACCACATCCACGCCCGGTCAGGACGCGCGCGGGGTGCCCCCGGCGGGCGCGGATCAGCTGCGTTCCACCGGCGAAGAGCGCGTGATACCCTTTAGCGCAAGTTCACCCTGCTGCGCCGTGCTGGACGCCTCCCGCCCGCCGGGTTTCCGGCCCCACATGGACGCAGCCCCCGGAGGAAGGCATGCCGCGCTACGCCCTGGAGGGGTACGTCCCCGACATTCACCCCACCGCGTTCATCGCGCCCAGCGCCGACCTGATCGGCCGCGTGCGGGTGGACGCGCAGGCGAGCGTGTGGTTCGGCGCGGTGCTGCGCGGAGACCTGGAGGCCATCACGGTCGGCGCGGGCAGCAACGTGCAGGACGGAGCGGTGCTGCACACCGACGCCGGCTGGCCGTGCACGCTGGATGAGCACGTGACCGTCGGCCACCGCGCCATCGTGCACGGGGCCACCTGCGGGCCTGGCAGCCTGGTCGGCATGGGCGCCGTGATGCTCAGCGGCAGCAGCCTGGGCGCCGGGGCCGTGCTCGGCGCGGGCGCGGTGCTGCCCGAGGGTGCTCATGTCCCGGACGGCATGCTGGCCGTGGGGGTGCCTGCCCGGGTGGTGCGGCCCGCGCCCAGCACCGGCAACGCCGCCCGCTACGTGGACAACGGTCAGCGCTTCCGCGCCGGGCTGCGCCGCGTGGACGACGCTCCGGACGAGCCTGCCCTGCGGGCCGGCCTGCTGGAGGGCGTGTGAACGACGACCTGCGCCCCTCCCGCCCCGACGACGCGGACGTCGTCCATCTGCCCGGCCCGGTCGATGCCCTGAGCGGCGCGGCCACGTCTGCGCACGACCTGCACGCCGCCGACGGGGCCGAGGAACTCGCCGAGCTGATCCCGGAACTCAAGCCGATGTTCCACGGCGCCGCGCCCTTCCTGGCGCGCTTCCTGCCGGAATCCGCGGCCACCCACGCGGGCCTGAACCAGAACTTCTGCGACCTGCACGCCTTCTTGAAGTACCTGCACGAGCACTCGTGGTTCGGGTACCTGCACGCCGTCCTGGGTGACCAGAGTGCGTACGTGCTGCTGTACGAGGGCCGCACCGTCACGGCCGCCGCCGCGAGCGCCACCGGCGAGCAGGCGCTGGGCGAACTGCTGAACCTGTATGAGCAGGGCGCCTCTCTCAGCGCGCACCCGCTGTCGCAGAACTACGCGCACGTCCTGAGCGGCATCGGGTCTCGCGCGTGGAAGTTCAACCTGACCGAGGACTTCACCGGCCTGCATGCCCGCCCGACCGGGGCGATCTTCTACGTACGCGGCGAGATCGTGGCCACCATGCCCGCCACGCTGCCCTACGAGGGCGCGTTCCCCGCGCCGCTGCGCCCACAGACCCTGATCCTGCCGCGCAGCCTGGCCGGCTGGGCGCACCACCACTACGCGCTGACCCTGCGCGGCAAGGACGCCCTGAACGCCATCACCGACGTGCACCAGGGTTTCCGGATGCAGCACGGCACCGGCGGTCTGGCGTTCCTGCGGGCGCTGGGCGACAAGAACACGCCCGCCGAGTACGCCATGCGCAGCGACGTGGCCCTGCACGACCTGGAACCCATGATCCAGGACTTCCTGAAGACCGGTTGCATCAAGGAAGCCTGAGCCCGCTCTGGGCGTCCAGCGCGGTCTACCCGCCCACCACCGTCTCGCCCAGCACCTCGTTCACCTGCGCCTCGCTGAGCTGCCACAGGCGCAGGGCCGCGCCGTCGTCAAGGGCCTGAGGGGCCGGCGCCGCCTCGCGCGACTTCACGAAGTAGCGCCCGCTCACGGTCACCGGGTCGGCCGCGAGGTGGATGGTCGTCTGCGCGCCCTCCACGGGCGTGAGCGAGAAGGCGTCGATCACCCGGTACAGCGCGCTGAACAGCCCGCCCTGGTGCCCGCCGAAGCCGGACGCGACCACGCCCGGATGCAGCGCGTTCGCGGTGAGCCACGGGTCGCGGCGCGCGAGTTCCCGCGTGAACAGGATGTTTGCCAGCTTGCTGTGGGCGTACGCCGCCCACCCCGAATAGCCCCGCCGGAACTCCGGGTCGTCCACGCGCAGGTGGCCCATGGCGTGCGCGCCGGACGACACCGTGACCACACGCGGCGCGGTGCCCGCGTGCAGCAGCGGCCGCAGCTCGCGCGTCAGCAAAAACGGCGCGAGGTGGTTCAGGGCCCACGTCATCTCGATGCCCTCGCGCGTCTCCTGCCGGGTGGTGAACAGCGCCCCGGCGTTGTTGACCAGCACGTCCAGCCGCTGCGAGCGGGCGGCGAACTCGGCCGCGGCGCGGCGCACCTGCGACAGGTCCGACAGGTCGGCGGTCAGCGTACCGGCCGCGCCGATGTCGCGCGCCACCCGGGCCGTGCGCTCCGGATCACGGCCCATGATGGTCACCTGCGCGCCGCGCCGCACGAGTTCGCGCGCGGTCTCCAGCCCGATGCCGTTCGTCGCGCCGGTCACCAGCACGACCCGGCCGTCCATACGTCCCGTCTCCGTCCCCGTCATGCGCCCAGCATAGTGGGCCTCCCTGCTCCAGCCCGTACCGCAGCACACGACACCCGCACGGCACGAAGAAAAGAGTCGGAGCGTTTCGACTCCGACTCGCGTTGCGCTGCGGACTTCACCCGGCCCGCGTTGAGTTGTCTCGCGCTGATGGAGTCAGGATAGTTCCGCGTCTCTGACACCCCTGTCACAGCTCGGCGTGCCCCCAACCGGGGAGGCCGCGTGCGGCACAATGGGCGCAGTGTGAGAAGTCGGCGGCCCGCCGGGGGGCGCGGCGCCGCTTCTCCTGGGGGCGTCGGGGCGGCCAGCAGCCCCGGAACCGAGGGATGACGATGGAGAACCGCATCACCCGCGCCCTGCGCGCGCTCCGTTTCCTGGCCCTGACCACGCTGCTCGGCAGCGGCGTGGCGGGCGCCCAGGGCGGCCCCGCCTACGTGGAGCTGATCCTGGACGCCTCGGGCAGCATGTTCACGCGCCTGGAGGGCGGACAGACCCGCATCGCCGCCGCGCAGGCCGTCCTGACGGACCTGATCGGGCGCCTGCCGGCCGACCCGAACCTGAACGTGGGCCTGCGCCTGTACGGCGCGCGCACGACCGCTTCCGAGAGCGGCGCGTGCGAGGACAGCGTGCTGACGCTGCCCATGCAGGGCCTGGACCGCGCAACCCTGCTCCAGACGGTCAACCAGACCCGGCCGAAGGGAGCCACGCCCATCGCGTACTCGCTGACGCAGGCGGCAAACGACTTCCCCACCGGGGCGGGCCGCAAACTGATCGTGCTCGTCACCGACGGTCAGGAATCCTGCCGGGGCGACCTGAAAGCTGCGCTGGCCGCCTTCAAATCCCGGGGCATCGAGGTCGACCTGCGGATCATCGGCATCGACCTCGACGCGCGGGCGCAGGCGTCCTTCGCGGGTGTGGGCACCTTCGTGAACGCCCGCTCGGTGCCGGAACTCGCGTCGGCCCTCGGGACGGCGGTGCAGGCGGTCGCGCCCCCCACCCAGACGCTGGTTCCCGTGACCGTGACGCTCACCAGCGGCGGTCAGCCGCTCGCCAGCGGCCCCACCGTGACCTTCACCGGCAGCGCGGGCGCGGCGGGCACGCTGCTGAACAATTCCGGTGGCATCTACGGCGCCAACGTCCTTCCCGGCGCGTATACCGCGACCGTCAAGACCGCCACGGACACGCAGACCTTCGGCGGCCTGAGCGTCAGCGTGGGCGCGGCAAACACCTTCACCTTCGACGTCACCCCGACCAGTGGCGTGACACTGACCGTGACGCCGGGCGCGCCCATCGCGGGTGGCAAGGTCACGGTGGCCTTCAGCGGCGCGCCCACCGGCGCCAAGAACTGGATCACCATCGCCCGCAAGACCGACGCCGATCCCGTCTACCTCGACTGGGCGTATGTGCAGGGCGCCAGCGGCAGCCTCGACCTGAACGTCCCGGACGACGAGAGCGTGTACGAGGCGCGCTATCACCTCGCCAACCCGGACGGCAGCACCCGCATCATCGGCCGCAGCGCGCCCTTCACGCCCAAACGCCAGGGCGCCAGCCTGAGCGCGCCGGGCACGGCCCAGGCCGGCGGCAAGATCGAGGTCCGGTGGCAGGGGCCGAACAACGACGGCGACTACGTCACCATCGTGCCCAAGGGGGCCGAGGTGGGCGTGTACACCGACTACTTCTACACCCGGGCCGCCAACCCCGGCACCCTGTCGCTGCCCCTGACGCCCGGCGACTACGAGCTGCGGTACAACAACGACAAGAGCGTCCGGACCCTGGCGACGCTGCCGCTCAAGCTGAGCAGCGCCACCTACAAGCTCGAGGCTCCGGCCACCGCCGTGGCGGGCAGCGAACTCCAGGTCCGCTGGACCGGCCCGAACAATGACGGCGATTACGTCACCATCGTGCCCAAGGGCGCTCCGGTCGGCCAGTACACCTCGTACTTCTACACCAGGGACGCCAACCCCGGCACCCTGAAAACGCCTGCTGCCCCCGGCGACTACGAACTGCGGTATTCCAGCGAACACGGCAGCCCGAACCCCACCCTGGCCAGCGTTCCCCTGAAACTCACCGGCACCACGTACACCCTGAGCGCTCCCGCGACCACCAGCGCCGGCAGCGAGATCCAGGTGAAGTGGACGGGGCCGAACAACCCTGGCGATTACGTCACCATCGTCAAGGCCGGCGCGCCGGTCGGCACGTACACGACGTACTTCTACACGAAAGACGCCAATCCCGGCCGCCTCAAGGTGCCGTTCGAGCCCGGCGACTACGAGCTGCGCTACTCCACCGAGGGCCAGAGTCCCAACCCCACCCTGGCCACCGTGCCCCTCACGATCAAGAGCAGCACGTACAGCTTCACGGCCCCCAGGCAGGGCAAGGCCGGCAGCACCATCCAGATTAAGTGGACTGGCCCGAACAACCCCGGCGAGTACGTCACCATCGTCAAAAAAGGCGCGCCGGTCGGGTCGTACCTGAACTACACCTACACCCGCGACGGCAATCCCGTGACCCTGCGTCTGCCCGACGAGCCCGGTGAGTACGAACTGCGCTACTCCACCGAGGCGGCCAGCCCCAACCCGACGCTCTACAGCCAGCCGTTCACGGTCACGAAGTAACCCGAAGTCACGGCTCCGGGCGGCCGCGCGACAGGGCCGCCCGGTACGTGTTCACCGTTTCGTCCGAGCAGGACAGCGGATGCACCTGCACCAGCCGCCGCCACGTGCCCACCGGCTGGTCGTCCAGCAGCACCTGCGGCTTGGGCAGGAACGCGGTGAACACGTCCTCCAGCCCGACCTCACGCGCGCTGTCACGGGCATACGCGGCCCCGCCGGAACTCCAGCAGTACAGGTCCGCGCCCTGCGCCGCCAGCTCCCGCACGTGCCCGGTGGCGGCCGGAATGGGAATCCGTGCCCGGCCCGCATTGCGTATCAGCGTCTCGTCCACATCCACGTAGACCACGAGCGGGGGAGGGGTCATCAGATCACCTCCCGGAAGGCCACGCTCTGCGAGCGGTTCTGGAGTTCGCTGCGCAGGTACTGCAATCTGGGGTGCTCCAGCTTCGGGTCGTGGGCCAGGATGTGCTTGGCCAGCTCCCGCGCCTGCTCGATGATCTGCGTGTCGTTGGCGAGGTCGGCCAGCCGCAGGTCGGGAATCCCGCTCTGGCGGGTGCCGCGCAGTTCGCCGGGGCCGCGCAGTTTCAGGTCGGCCTCTGCGATCACGAAACCGTCGGTGGAGCCCTCGATGATCTTCAGCCGCTTGCGCGTCTTCTGCGAGTGCTCGCCGGCGACCAGCACGCAGTAACTCTTCGCGCTGCCGCGCCCGACCCGCCCGCGAAGCTGGTGAAGCTGGCTCAGGCCGAAGCGCTCGGCGTTCTCGATGACCATCACGGTGGCGTTGGGGACGTCCACGCCGACCTCAATCACGGTGGTGGACACCAGGATGTCGAATTCCCGGCGCCGGAAGCTCTCCATCACGAAGTCCTTCTCGGCGGCCGTCATCTTGCCGTGCAGCAGGTCAATCCGGGCCTCGGGCAGGATGACCTTCAGGTCGTCGGCAAGCTGCGTGGCCGCCAGCAGTTCCAGGGTGTCGCTCTCCTCGATCAGGGACGTGACCACAAACGCCTGCCGGCCCTCGCGGATCTGGCCCATCACGAAGCCGTAGGCCTGCGCGCGGAAGGTGTCCTGGATCAGTTTCGTCTCGACCGGCGTGCGGCCCGGCGGCAGCTCGTCGATGATCGACAGTTCCAGGTCGCCGTACGCAGTCAGGGCCAGCGAGCGGGGAATGGGCGTGGCGGACATCACCAGCACGTCCGGCCGCCCGCTCAGCAGCTTGCGGCGCTGCTGTACCCCAAAGCGGTGCTCCTCGTCCACCACCGCGAGGCCCAGGTTGTCGAAGCGCACGTTTTCCTGGATCAGCGCCTGCGTGCCCACCACCACGTCCACACTGCCCTCCGCGATGCGGGCCTGCATCTCCAGTTTCGTCTTCGGCGTCATCGCGCCGATCAGCAGGCCCACCCGCACGTCCAGCGGCCCCAGGTACGCCAGCAGGTTCGCGTAATGCTGCCGCGCGAGGATCTCCGTGGGGGCCATCAGCGCGCCCTGGTAGCCGTCCCGCACTGCGAGGTACAGCGCGCACGCGGCCACAGCGGTCTTGCCCGAGCCCACGTCGCCCTGCACCAGCCGCGCCATCTGCCGGTCGGAGCGCATGTCGTCGGTGATCTCCAGCAGCACCCGCCGCTGCGCGTTCGTGAACCGGAAGGGCAGCGCCGATTCGAAGGTGTGGATGTCGTCGCTGCGGGCATTGAAGCGCTTGCCCTCCAGCACGGCGTCCTCGCCCTGCAGGAGCATGCGCAGTTCCAGGAACAGATATTCGTCGAAACGCAACCGGGCGCTGGCGCGGCTCAGGTGCTGCTCGTCCTGTGGGAAGTGCATGCCCCACAGCGCGTCTCCCAGGTCGGTGAGGCCGTACTGCCGCCGCCAGTGCGCGGGCAGGTAGTCGTCCAGCGGCACGGTCTCCAGCGCCCGGTGCGCCGCGCGGCGCAGGAACTCCTGCGAGATGCCCTCGCGCGTGTCGTACACGCCCACGATCCGCCCGGTGCTCAGCGAATCCTGCGCGCCGTCCACCGTCTCCAGGTGCTCCACGCCGAGCTGCACGCTGCGCCCGAACTTCTTCACGCGGCCCGTCAGCACCAGCCGCGCGCCCTCGCGGAGCTGTTTTTCCACCCACGGCTGGTTAAACCACGTGGCCTTCACGCGCCCGCCCGCCGGGGTCTCCAGCGTCACGTCGATCACCAGCATGCCGGGCCGGGGCGAGCGGCGCGACTTGGCCACCACGCGGCCCTCCACCGTGATCTTCTGGCCTTCTTCCACCTCTGCCAGATCCGGCAGTGCCCGGCGGTCCTCATGACGGTGCGGGTACGCGTGCAACACGTCCCGCAGCAGGGGCAGCCCCAGCGACTGGAGTTTCCTGGCCCCGCCCGGCCCGGTGTTCAGGCGCTCCACCGGCGCGTCCGGGGGTAACCGCTCGCCCGGCGCAGCCGCGGGCACGGCGGAACGGGACGTGGCCTTGACCGCTGCCGGCTTCTCCTTGCCGTCCGACAGCAGGGCCAGCGCGCCCTTGAGGGCCTCCTCACGGGCGTCCGCGGACCACTCGCCGTAGCCGCGCAGGGCCTCGCGCACCTGTGGAAAGGGGTTGCCCAGCGGTGACGCCAGCAGCTTTTCCACGCCGCCTGCCACCACGCGGTTCTGGCAGCCAGAGGCCAGCTCGGCGCTCAGCGGACGCCGCAGCTTCTCCCGGAGTTCCGCCACGGTCGCCATCTGGGGTGCAGGCTAGCAGAGGGGGCGTTCTGCGTTCCGTGAGGTGAGGTTGCCCGATTGCCCCACCCCCCGGCCCCCTACCCCAGAGGGGCAGGGGGAGAGCGCTGCGCTGGGCATGTGGTCGCCACGTCGTTCAGGCTGGCCTGACACGGGGTCTCGTTGGCGTGGGGCCGTGTGCTCGCCTCGGGCTTTTACGCCGTCACCGCCCGCGCGCTGCGCGCACGATGGCTTTCGGCCAGGGGCAGGGTGGGCGCTTCGGTTTTTAACTTCTCTCTCCTATGGATAGATTGGGCAAGGAGCGCGTGGGACCATAGACCCCGACTCCACTCGCCCGGCTCGCCTTTTTCTTCTGTATCGCGAACTCGAAGACCTGCGAAGCAGAGGGCAGGGCTAGGGGTCTTCTTATTCTGCCGTCACTGGCCGCTCGCTGGCCCGGCCGCTCTGGCTGGCGGGGACGACTTTCAGGAGGAGGCTGAGGGCGAAGGCGATGACAACGAGGCCCAGGGCGAGGTCGTAGGCGCGGCGCAGGCCCTCGGCCAGGGCGAAGCCGCCGGCGGCGATGGCGGCGGGGCCGATCAGCAGGGCCATCAGGGCCACGCCCAGGGCGCCGCCCATCTGGCGGGCGAACAGGACGCCGCTGGTGACGGCCCCCAGTTCGTGCCGGGGGGAGGCTTCCTGGGCGGCCAGCAACAGGCTGAGCATGGCGAAGCCCATGCCGGTGCCGACCGCGAAGCCCAGGGCGCTCGTGACCCACAGCGGGGCGTGCACCGCCAGGGTCAGGGCGGCGAACATCACGACCAGCACCAGGAAACCGCCCTGGGCGATGCGGGCGAGCGGCACGGTCTTGACCAGACGCGCGGTGACGATGGCCGTGAGCGTCCAGCCGACCAGCATGGGCGTGAGGATCGCGCCGGCAGCGGTGGGGCTGCCGCTCACACCCTGCGCGTACAGGGGCAGGTACGCGATCACGCCGAAGTACGCGGCGCCGCCCAGCAGGTTTCCGGCGAAGGAGATGCGTGGCAGGCGGTCTTGCAGGGCGCGCATGGGCAGCAGCGGGTCGCTGTGCCGGCGCTCGACGACGATGGCGGCGACCAGCACGACCGCCCCCACGCCGACCAGCCCCCACTGCCGCTGTTCCAGGCCCCACACGACCAGGCCGCTGCCGGCGGTGAACAGCAGCGCGCCGGGCCAGTCGAGGCGGGCGGGGCGGGGCTGCCCGGTCTCCGGCAGGGCGCGCAGGGCGATGACCAGGGCGGCCACGCCGAAGGGCAGGCTGGAGTAGAACGTCCAGCGCCACGACAGCGCCCCCGTCAGCCACCCGCCCAGCAGCGGGCCGAGCAGACCGCTGATGCCCCACACGCCGGAGATGAAGCTCTGCACGCGGCTGCGCTCGGCCAGGGTGTACAGTTCGCCGATCATGGTCAGCGTCAGGGGCAGCAGCGCGCCGGCCCCCAGGCCCTGGAACGCGCGGGCGGCGATCAGGGCGGTCATGCTGTGGCTCAGGCCGCACGCCGCCGACCCGAGCAGGAAGATCACCACGCCCCACAGGTACAGGCGGCGGCGGCCCACGATGTCGCTCGCGCGGCCCCACAGCGGGCTGGACACGGTGCTGGTCAGCAGGTAGATCGCGAAGGGCAGGGCGTAGAGCTTCTCGCCGCCCAGGTCGCGGATCACGCTGGGCATGGCGGTGGCGACCACGCTGGCTTCCAGCGCCGCCAGGAACACCCCGATGACGAGGCCGACGGTCGCGAACTGGCGCACCTGCGGCGAAATGGCGGGCAGGGGTGCGGGGGCAGGCGCGCTCACCCGCGCAGGGTACTCCCGGCGGCACGGTGAAGATTGAGCGACTGGATTCATCCACCCTGAATCGTTACAGTCCAGGCATGACCACCACACCGCGTCTGCACCAGCGGCCCCTGGGCCGCACCGGAATGAGCGTCAGCGAGATCGGCTACGGCGCGTGGGGCATCGGGGCCGACGCATGGAAGGGTGCGCAGGACGACGAGAGCCTGGACGCCCTGCGGCGCTACGTCGAACTCGGCGGCAACTTCATCGACACCGCCATGGGGTACGGGAGCGGGCACAGCGAGCGCCTCGTCGGGCAGGTCGTCCGCGAGCACCCCGGCACGCTGGTCGCCACGAAGGTCAGCCCCAAGAACCTGCAGTGGCCCGCCGCGCCCGGCACCACCGCCGAGCAGGCGTTCCCCGGCGAGTACGTGATCCGCATGACCGAGGCCAGCCTGGAACGCCTGGGCCTCCAGACCATCGACGTGCAGCAGCTCCACGTGTGGAACGACTCGTGGCTGGGGCAGGGCGACTGGCAGGACGCGGTGGCGCAACTGAAGCGCGACGGCAAGATCCGCGCCTTCGGCATCTCCATCAACGACCACCAGCCGGACAACGCGGTGCGCGCGGTCGAGGCGGGCGTGGTCGAGACCGTGCAGGTGATCTACAACGTCTTCGATCAGGCGCCGCAGGACCGCCTGCTGGACGCCTGCGCGGCGAACGGCGTGGGTGTGATCGTCCGCGTGGCGCTCGACGAGGGCAGCCTGACCGGGACCATCACGCCCGACACGACCTTCCCGGACGGCGACTGGCGCAACCGCTACTTCGGCGGTGCCCGCAAGACCGAGTTGCAGGAGCACCTGCGCGCCATCGAGAGCGACCTGGGCATCCGCACGGACCAGCTGGCCGAGACCAGCCTGCGCTTCGTCCTGTCGCACCCGGCCGTCAGCACCGTGATCGTGGGCATGCGCTCGGTGCGCAACGTCGAGCGCAACGTCACCCTGGCCGACGGGCAGGGCCTCCCCGCCGGACAGGTGCAGAAGCTGTACGCGCACCGCTGGGACCGCAACTGGTACCAGCCGGCCGAGAGCTGAGCGCCGGGGGGCCAGCGCCGGAGAGAGACCTCGTCCGGCCCTTCGCGCTCGGCGCTCTGCCACACTGTCCGCATGGTCACCCGCGCTGAACTCGAGGCCCGCGAGGCGGCCACGCTCGCTCCCTACGCCACCCTCAGCGCCCACGCCACGCGCGAGCACCCGGAGGAACCGGGCAGCCCCACCCGCACCGCGTTCCAGAAAGACCGCGACCGGGTGCTGCACACCACCGCGTTCCGGCGCCTGGAAGCCAAGACGCAGGTGTTCCTGAACGCCAGCGGCGACCACTACCGCACCCGGCTGACGCACACCCTGGAAGTGCAGCAGGTCGCCCGCAGCGTCGCCCTGACCCTGGGCCTGAACGAGACCCTGGCAGAGACGGTCGCCCTGGCGCACGACCTGGGGCACCCGCCCTTCGGGCACGCCGGGGAACGTGTCCTGAACGCCCTGATGGACGGTCACGGCGGCTTCGACCACAACGGCCAGGCGCGGCGCATCGTCACGCAGCTGGAGTACCGCCGCCCGGACACGCCCGGCCTGAACCTCACGCTGGACACGCTGGACGGTCTGAACAAGCACGACCGCGCGGAACTGGGGGCAGCCAGCCTGGAGGCGCAGGTCGTGGACGCCGCCGACGCCCTGGCCTACACCGCCCACGACCTCGACGACGGCCTGCGCAGCGGCCTGCTGACGCCTGCTCACCTCGCCGGCCTGCCCCTGTGGCAGGAACTCGCGGACCGCGCCGGCCTGGACGCCGCATCTATCTCCGACCGGGAACGCCGGCACCTGCACCGTGAACTGCTGGGGTGGCTGATCACGGACCTCAGCGAGGCCAGTGACGCCGCGCTGCAACGCGCCGCCCTGCCCAGCGCCCACGCCGCCCGCGCTCATGCCGGCCCGCTCATCACGTACAGCCCGCACGTCCGCGACCTGCTGCGCGGCGCCGGCCAGTTCCTGCGCGACAACCTGTACCGGCACTGGCGCGTGGAGATGCAGGTCGAACAGGCCAGCCGCGTCCTGACCACCCTGTTCCACGCCCTGCTTGCCCGGCCCAGCATGCTGCCCCCGCAGTACCGCGACCTGGCCGCCACGTGGGGCATGGAGCGCGCCGTGTGCGACTACCTGGCCGGCATGACCGACCGCTACGCGCTGGAAATCCACGCGGGCCTGGCCCCGCCGCCCGGCAGCGTGCCGTGGCCCCGCTAGGGCCGCCGCGCAAGCGTTGACACCCCGCCGCCCCCCTGCTACATTGACTGCCGCCTGTCCGCATGGACGGCAGCCCACGGTGCGCGGGTGTAGCTCAGCTGGTTAGAGCGCACGCCTGATAAGCGTGAGGTCCCCAGTTCAAGTCTGGGCATCCGCACCACATAGGAAGTGACCCCGCCAAGCGCGGGGTTCTTTCGTTTCGGGTACGTGGTTGGGTGGACATGAGTGTCATTTTTAGTGCGATCTAGGAGCGGCCCTCGATAAGTCGCATTATCAACGGGCAAACATGGTCTCCACTAAAGTTGCCAAACCCTCGGGCTTAGGAGAGCACAATATCCCGTAACTTGTCCAGTAATAACGCTTCGCCTGGTTCTGATTCTCCCCCTCTCTTTTCTTCAAGCATCGCAATCATATCTGCGTCTGTGAGGGGTATAATCAGGTTGCGACTGTCGCTAAAAGTGTCCCTACACCTTTCCATGAAAGTTTCTAACGAGTCAAAAGATCTGCATATTGCAAACCCCATCTTACCCCTGTTGGGCGAGAAGCGACCAATCAGTTGATCCAACTCGGGATTTGCCAGATCCTTTTTGTAATTTTTGCATTCTATTATTATGTAAGGACACGGCAGATCATGTTTCGTCTGAATAATTTTGAAAAACCCAGCATCGGCAGAGTTATCAAATGTGATGTCGATTCTTTTCCTATCACTATTAATTCTTCGTTCAACCTGAGGTGAGGTGAGGCGAGGATAGAAGAGGATTTCCATTGTTGCTACAACGGTTTTGTGGTATTCCGAAGCGTGTTCATTGCCAGTGGGTATTTGTCCGAACCTCTGAATCAGATGATCTAAAATGGCATTAACGTCCGCTATTTCGGCCCCTAATTCTTCATTAGTTAACGGGCGCGTCTTCCTCTTCGCGTTCGCCTTGAAGTCTGCAAAGACCTCGGGGTGCCTCAAGGTAAAGTCTGCGAGGTACTCCTTATCTGCTCTTGCGCCGGTCTCTATTATGCTCTTTTTGGTGACCCAGCGTCGTTCGCCTCCTTTCTTGTTCACCCTCCTCTGAACTAACAAGCTGTCTAGGCGAAGATGTTCGGCTTGAAGGTAATTCAAGACGAAGTGTCGGTGATATTCCTGGCCTGAATACGCATTTGCATATGATACAACTCCCTTCGGCACCAAAAGAATCTTCCTCTCTTCAATAACGAGCATTTCGGTATGTTCATGCTCCCAGCTGTTGGTCTCCCTAATCCACATTGGCCCCGACGTTACCTCTGATCGGAGAGGGATACTCCATAAGTTGCATTGATTCTGTGTATATTCAATGAGATGACGACGGATAATGTTTGTCGCCATGTCGGATATTTTGTCTTTGTCCACTCCTGGTACAAACAATCTTACGTCTTCCAAATCTTCAAGTATCCCGGTGGCTACTGCTCGGCTTTTTACTAAGCGATCAAATATTCTTTTTATGTTGTCCTCGCCTGCTCCTCGACCACTAGGCATCCCTTTGGACATCCCTAGTGATGTCTCGTTCGGCTCGCTCAAATTTGTGAATATTGAAAAGGCATGTTTAACATCACCTGCGTGGAGTAGTGAAACAATTCTTTGAAAAAAACTGTGCAGTGTTCTGCTTGCCTCCACAGACCACGGATCTGTTCTAACTGAGATATAATAAGGATCGACAAACAGCTGAGTATCCCTTGACACGTCAACATCTACAAAGTCAAGCTCAAATTGAGACTTATTTAGGTTGAAGATCTGACTTATCTTCATATGTCTCCTAGTTGGTTGAACTAATTCGTACCGGGCTTGGGCGCTGCCCCTGTGTACCACTTGCCCAGCAACAAGGCGAGCAGAAGTGACATGCCCACGACAGTTGCATTGGGAGTATGTGTTAAATATACTGTGCAGGACAGTGTTTCCGTTGTTGTGTATGTATTACCCTTCTGATAAGAGTGCGCTCTTCATCCTCTATATGGGCATCCGCACCACAAAACCCCCGCGTTCGGCGGGGGCTTTTGCGTTCGGGTGGCTCAGTTGGCGGGCGTGGCGCTCAGCACCGCGTCTGCGAGTGTGACGGCCACGTCTGCCGTCTCTCGCACCAGGCCCAGGTCAAGCACAGTGTCGCCGGGCTTGTGGTAATTCGCGTCCTCGCCCCGGTAGAACATCGCGGCGGGCACGCCCGCGTCCCGGAACGGCACGTGGTCGCTGCGGCCGATGTCGGAGCCGGCGGTGGGCAGGCCGGCGCGGCGGGCGGTGTCCATCAGGGCGGGCGTGCCGGAAATGGACAGGGGCATGACGTTCACGCCGACCATGTCGAAGTTCAGCATGGCCTTCAGTCCCTGCACCATGGCGGTGTTGTCCTTCACGAAGGCGCGCGAGCCCAGCAGGCCGTCTTCCTCGCCGTCGAACAGGACGAAGGTGCTGCGCCCCCCGAGTGGCGTGGTGGCGGCTCGGCGGGCGATCTCCAGCACGGTCAGGCTGCCGCTGAGGTTGTCGTTGGCGCCGGGCGCGCCCTGCACGGAGTCGAGGTGCGCGCCGAAGAGGACGCTGGAACCCGGCTGGCCGCTGCGCGACGCGATGAGGTTGATGCCCGTCACGTCGCCCTCGCGCACGCGGACGTTCAGCGTGACGGTCACGCCGTCCTTCAACGCCTCACCGGCCGTGGGAGAGACGCCCAGGACGGGCAGGGCGGTGCGCTGGCCAAGGGTGCCGCGGAAGTCCCCGGCGGCATTGTTCACGATGACCACCCCGGTCGCGCCGGCGCCGAGGGCGTTCTGCGCCTTTTGCAGGAAGGGAATCTGGCCGCGCTGGACCACCGCGACCTTGCCCCGGACGTCCACCCTGGCGAAGTCCTCGGGGGTGCCAGTGCCGGGCACGCGCACCACGGCGGCCTGCACCGTGCCGCCGGCCGAGTCCTGAAGCGCGGTGCCCGCGAGGGTCTGCCCGGCGACCTGCACGTCCGAGCCGAGGTCGTCGAAGCGGCTGTACGTGAAGCTCTGGCGGCGCGTGTCGTAGCCCAGGGCGCGGAACTGCGCTTCCAGGTACGTGCGGGCCTGCTCGTTGGCGGGGCTGCCGGCCACGCGCGGCCCATAGGGCAGGAGGGTGCCAGCGTCGTTCTCCAGGGTCGCGTGGGCGGCTCCGCTCAGGGTGAGCAGCGCCAGCAGCGCGGCCCGGTTCAGGTGTCGCATGCCCGAGTACAGCACGGGCCGGCGAGCATGACCGTGGTTCAGGTGGCACTGGGCCGGGTGGAACTGACGCGGGTTCGCCTGTGCTCAGGACGGCGCGGATGCAGGCCGCGACAGCATGGGCGTGCCATAGCGCAGGAAGCTGCGCGTGCATGGCGTCCGTGGCCGGCAGGGTGCTCACCTTCCCGCGGATGACCGGGACGGCACGGCCCGCTGCGCCATCTGGCCGGTGCGTGCGGGGCGCGGGGTGGGGCAGACTGTGCGGGTGACGTCCGACGCACCTGGCGGCGCCCTGATCCTGATCAACGGCGCGTCCAGCGCGGGCAAGTCCACGCTCGCGCACGCGCTGCGGGATGCGCTGCCCGTGCCGTTCCTGCACTTCAGCCTGGACTTCTTCCTGTTCGGCCCCCACGTGTTGCCGCGCACGCCGGATGGCCGCCTGCGCGAGTGGGACGCGATCCGTCCGCAGGTCTTCGGGGGCTTCCACCGCTGCCTGCCCGCCCTGCTCGCGGCAGGGAACAACCTCGTCGTGGACTACATCGCCGAGACGCCGCAGATGTGGCAGGAGTTCCGGACGCTGCTCGCCGGCTTCGACGTGTTCCTGGTCAGTCTGCACTGCCCCGTCGAGGAACTCGAACGCCGCGAACGGGCGCGCGGCGACCGCGGCGTGGGCGACGCCCGGCGCGACGCGCTGACGGTGCACACCTTCACCGGGTACGACCTCGACCTGTCATGCTCCGACCCGCTGGAGGCCAACGTGCAGCGCGTCGTCCACGCGTGGGAACACAGGGGAGAGGGGGCGGCCCGCGCCTTCCCGGACTCGCCCCCTGCCGTGGCCGCGCGCTAGATCAGGCTGAGTTCGCTGCCCGCGTCCAGGTGCGCGAGGTGATCGGGGAGGTTCCCCGGCTTGTCCATCACGATCTGCTCGGCCTTGTAGCTGCTGCGCACCAGCGGGCCGGACACGACCTCCATGAAGCCCAGTTCCATGCCCTCGGCGCGGATCTCGTCGAACTCGGCGGGCGTCACGTAGCGCTCGACCGGCAGGTGGTGCATGGTGGGCCGCAGGTACTGCCCGAAGGTCAGCACGTCCACGCCGGCCGCGCGGCAGTCGCGCATCGCCTCGCGGATCTCCTCGCGCGTCTCGCCCAGCCCGAGCATGATGCTGGTCTTGGTGATCACGTCCGGCCGCGCCCGCTTGGCGTGGGCCAGCACGGCCAGGGTCTGGTCGTAGCTGGCGCGGATGTCGCGCACGGGGTGGGTCAGGCGGCGCACCGTTTCCAGGTTCTGCGCGTAGGTGTCCACGCCGCTGTCCAGCACCAGATCCACGCAGTGGGTGTTGCCGCCGAAGTCCGGCGTGAGGGCCTCCACGCGCGTGTCGGGGTTGAGCGTCTTGATGGCGGTCACGGTCTTGGCGAAGTGGTACGCGCCGCCGTCCGGCAGGTCGTCGCGGTCCACCGAGGTCAGCACCACGTACTTCAGGGCCATCAGCTGCACGCTCTGGGCCACGTGGGCGGGCTCGTCCAGGTCGAGTTTGCCCAGGGGATTGCCGGTGTCCACCGCGCAGAAGCGGCACGCGCGGGTGCAGATGTGGCCCATCAGCATGAAGGTGGCCGTGCCGCGCGACCAGCACTCGCCGATGTTGGGGCACATCGCTTCCTCGCACACGGTGTGCAGGCGGTGCTCCTTGACGATCTTGCGCACCTCGCCGTACACGCCGCCGGTGGGAATGGTCACCTTGAGCCACTCGGGTTTCTGCTCGCGCACGCGGACGCTGTCCTTGCGGTAGATGCCGTTCTTGACGAACTTGGCTTCCTGTTCAGGCGGGGTGGTGTCGGTGTGGGTCATGTGGTGTCAGCTCCCCACCGCCGCGAGCTGCGGCAGCGTCCAGTCGTAGGTCTCGAAGGTGGTGGTGAACGCGTCGGCCAGGGCGCGCCTCGCGTCGGCCATGCTGGCGGTGCGGGTCACGCCGCGCCGGTCGTACTCGCGCTGCACGGAGGTCATCTGCGTGTTCGTCAGGCCGCACGGCACGATCAGGTCGAAGTGGTCGAGGTTGGTGGTGACGTTCAGCGCCAGGCCGTGCAGGGCCACGTGCCGCTTGACCGCCACGCCGAACGACGCGATCTTCTGGTCAAGCCACTGCCCGTTCACGTCGCGCGGCGCCACGTACACGCCCGCGTAACCGGGGTTCGGGCGGGCGTCGTCCAGCCCCAGCGTGTGCAGGGCCATGATCGTCGCGTCCTCCAGCAGCCGCAGGAAGTCCACCACGCGGCGGCCGACCGGGAAGATGGCGTACGCGACGAGCTGGCCGGGGCCGTGGTACGTGACGTCCCCGCCGCGCTCGACCTCCAGCACCTCGATGTCCTGGGCAGCGAGATACCCGCGCGTGACGACGATGTTCGTGCCCTCGCGCGCCTTGCGGCCCAGCGTAAGCACCGGCGGGTGCTCGACGAGCAGCAGCGTGGGCGGCGCGGAGCCGTCCAGCACCTGGGCGTGCAGCTCGCGTTGCAGCGCCCAGGCGTCGCGGTAGGGCACGGTGCCCAGGTCGCGCAGCACGAAGGAGGAGGGGCCGGACATGCTGTGGATTGTAAACCGGGGCTGCGGCCCCTTACCGTGTCAGCGGCCGAGTTTCGCCGCGGATTGACCACTCCGGATGGTGGGTGCTGGCATTCCCAGCGGTGGGCACGGGGCCCGTGTCGTCCGCGCAGGCCGGACACGTCGGCCATCCGGCGGATGGGCACGCGGCCGGGCGCTCCGCCACACTGCGCCATGCCCACCCTCGTTCCCCCCTCCGAACGCCACCGGGCCAGCTTTCTGGACGCCGTGCGCGAGGCCCAGCAGACCGGCAGCGGCCTGGGCGACACCCTGACCTTCGACATCCCGGAACTGGAACGCGACTTCCCGGCGTTCCTGGCTCACCTGCGCCGCTTCGAGCCGCCCGCCGTTCCGCCCGAGGGCTTCGTGAACTCCGAGTCCCTGTGGCTGGTCGAGGGCGACACCTATCTGGGCCGCGTGAGCATCCGGCACACGCTCAATGCCCGCCTGCGCGAGTTCGGCGGGCACATCGGTTACGAGATCCGGCCCGGCCAGCGCCGCAGGGGGTACGCCACGCTGGCCCTGCGGCTGGCGCTGGAGCGCGCCCGCGAACTGGGCCTGACGCGCGTGCTGGTCACCTGCGACGTGGACAACGCCGGGTCGCGCCGCGTGATCGAGAAGGGTTGCGGCGTGCTGGAGGGAGAATTCACCGTGCCGGACTACGAGCGCGTGATCCGCCGCTACTGGATCGAGCTGGCCTGAGGGCGGTGGTGCGGCGCGCCGGAGGCCCGGATCACTCCGGATCGCGGCGCAGGTCGTCGGCGCGGTCCTGCATGTTCTGGGCGAGGTGTTCGAGCGTCTCGGCCTTCTGCTCCGGCGTGCCGCCCGACTCGCTCACCTGGTCAGCCACGGCGTGGCCGATGCGGTTCAGGGCGCCGAGCTGCGCGGGCGCCGCCTCGTCGAGTTCCCCGAGGCGCTGCACGATGCTCTCGCCGGCGGTGGCCAGCGCCCCGGCCTCCGAGCCGGCACTTTCCAGCCGCAGGTCGCGCACCCGCTGCTGGTGCTCGGCGATCACCCGGTCGAGCTGCTGTACCTGTTCCACCGTGGCGGCCTGGGCATGCGCCGACGCGATGATCGTGTGCAGCGCCTCGACCTGGGTCTGGAGGTGTGTCTGCACCGCCTGGAGGCGGGACACGCTGATCTGCGTGAGCGGCGTGGCGCTCACCTCTTCCAGCGCGCGGCACACCAGATCGTCGAGGTGCCGCGCCGCGTCCAGCTGACCCTGACCGCGGTCCATCACGCCGCGGAGCGTGGCGGCCTGCCCGGCGCGCTCGTCGGGAGCCGTGCCCAGCGGCAGGCCGCGCAGCTGCTCGCCCGTCAGGTCGACCACCCGGCGCAGCGCCTCGGTCGCCATCAGGCCTTCCTGACCGGCGCGGATGATGCTCTCGAGGGTGCTGGACTGCGCCCAGCCGGCGGCGCCGACGTGCTCACGCGCGTGTACCTCGGCCAGGCGGCGGCGCTGCTGGGCCGCCGCGTGATCGGCGCCGGCCAGATACTCGTCCGGACTGTGCGGGGAAGTCACGGAACCGATGCTGCCGCGCTGCCGGGCCGCGAAGTGTGATCTGCGCTGCTCTTGTCTCGCGGCGGCTTGTCCACGTGGCCCCGGGTCGCGTATACTGCTTCGGTTTGGTCTGTCGCCAGCGCGCGGCCGGCCCGAGCACCGGAGTACGAACGCCTCTGCCCGCCGCGCGGGACCGTGGGGCGGTCCGCTGCCCAGAGGAGCAAGTTATGCAGAAGACCGTGACCGTGAACCGTGGCGCCATCCTGCGCGCCGTCGAGCAGCCGCACATCAAGCAGGATCACCCCGAGTTCCGCCCCGGCGACACCGTGCGCGTGGAAACGAAGGTCGTGGAAGGCAACCGCACCCGCAACCAGGCCTTCGAGGGCGTGGTCATCGCCATGAACGGCTCGGGCAGCCGCAAGAGCTTCACCGTGCGCAAGATCTCCTTCGGTGAAGGCGTGGAGCGCGTGTTCCCCTTCTCCAGCCCCCTGCTGGCGAAGGTCACGGTGCTGGAACGCGGCAAGGTGCGCCGCGCCAAGCTGTACTACCTGCGCGACCTGCGCGGCAAGGCCGCCCGGATCAAGAGCGACCGCAGCCGCGTGATGAAGGACGCCGCGAACGCCAAGGCCACCCGCGCCGACGCCAAGGCGGCCCCGGCCGAGCCGGCCGCCGACGCCCAGGCCGAGTAAGGCACGACGCTTCGCCGGCGCCGCTCCCCACCGTGGGGGCGGCGCCGGTCATTTCAGTGCTGCTCGGCCAGATCTCGTTCGCGCCGCCCGGACAAGGAGCGGGCGCCCGGCGGTCACATGCTCTACGCTCCGGCGGTGAGTCCTGAACGCCGCCCCTCCCTGCCCACGGCCCTGCCCCTGCTGCTGGCCTTCGACCTGGACGGCACGCTGATCCCGGACCGGGGCGACAGCGTGGCCGACGACGTGGTGAGCGCCCTGGACCGTCTGCGCGCGCTGGGCGTGAAGCTGGCGATCATCACCGGGCGGGACGCGGCGCCGGCGCGGGTGACGGAGGTCATGCAGCCCGACGCGGTCGCCACCAACAACGGCGGCCGCATCGAGGTGGACGGCACCGTGCACGCCGATGCGGCCTTCACGCCGGAGGACCTGGAGGCCGTGCTGGCGCACGAACTGGAGGGCGCGCGGGTGGTGCTGTTCGCCGCGGATACGCTGTACGTGGACGTGCCGGCCGGCGCCGAGCCGGAGCCGTGGATGGTGCTGCGCGGCTACCGGCCGCTGGCGGAGGCGCCGCGCGACGCGGTCCTGAAGGTCGGGTACTTCCATCCGCAGGTGGCGGGTTTCGCCAGCCGGCTGCGCGGCTCGCACCCGCACCTGGTGCTGACCGGCGCGCAGGACCCCTACCCACACTTCCTGACCGTCACGCCCGAGGGCGCGCACAAGGGCGCGGCGCTCGCGCTGATCGCGGAGGCGCTGGACGTGCCGCCCGCCCACACCGTGGCCTTCGGGGACAGCGACAACGACGAGGCCATGCTGGAGGTGGCCGGCTTCGGCGTGCAGGTGGGCACACTGCCCCTGCTGGCCCGCCACGCGCACGCGCAGGTACCGGAGCAGGCGGACCTGGGCGCGTTCCTGCACGCGTGGGCCGATCAGCTCACCGGCGCGTGACGGCGCCGGGCCTTGACAGCCCCGCAACATGTAAGTAGATTACTGACATGTCGGTCCGGGGAGCAGGAGCATGAACAGCCAGTACGCCGTGGCCGTCCACGTCCTGTCCCTCATCAGTGCCTACCCAGAGGCGTCGAGTTCGGCGGACATCGCCGCGAGCGTGGGCACCAATCCGGTCGTGATCCGCAACGTGACCGGCCTGCTGCGCCGCGCCGGTCTGCTGCGCACGCAGCGCGGCGTGGCGGGTGCGGCGCTGACCCGGCCACCCGCGCAGATCACCCTGCTCGACGTGTACCGCGCGGTGAACGGTCAGGACTCGGTGTTCCGCCTGCATGAGCACCCGCACCCACAGTGCCCGGTCGGCGCGAACATCCAGGTCACTCTGGAGGAGCGTTTCGGCCGGGCACAGGCGGCCCTGGAGCGGGAACTCGCGCGGACCACGCTGGCCGACGTGATGTCGGATCTGGCCGCACGGGCGGGCTGATTTTTTTTGACCGACATGTAAGAAAGAAGGTTACACCCAGGCGTCCGCCCTCTCGTCACCCCAGGAGTCCACCATGTCGCAATTCCCCATCATCGCCGTCACCGGAGCCACCGGCCACCTCGGCCGCCACGTCGTCCAGGCCCTGCTCGACAAGGGCGTCCCGGCCGGCAATATCGTCGCCCTCGTGCGCGACCCGGCCAGGGCGAGCGAGTTCGCGGCCCAGGGCGTGCAGGTCCGCCAGGCCGACTATGCCCAGCCGGAATCCCTGAGCGCCGCGCTGGCCGGGGTCGAGCGCGTGCTGCTGATCTCCGGCACCGATATGCAGAACCGCGTGGAGCAGCACCGCAACGTCATCGGCGCCGCGAAGGACGCGGGCGTGAAGCTGATCGCATACACCAGCATCCTGAATGCCGACACCACCGCCATGCTCCTCGCCGCGGACCATCAGGCCACCGAGGCCGCCCTGCGCGAGTCCGGCGTGCCGTACACCCTGCTGCGCAACGGCTGGTATGTCGAGAACTACACCGGGAACCTCGCGCAGACCCTCCCGCACGGCGTGCTGGTCGGCGCGGGCGGCAGCGGCCAGCTCACGCCCGCGCCCCGCCGCGACTACGCCGAGGCCGCCGCGACCGTCCTGACTGAGGGCGGCCACGACAACGCCACCTATGAACTCGGCGGCGACACGCCGGTCACGCTGGCCCAGCTCGCGGACGAGATCAGCCGCCAGACCGGCCAGCCCTACGCCTACGTGAACCAGTCGGTGCCGGAGTACACGGCGACCCTGACCGGCCTGGGTCTGCCGGCCGGCGCGGCCGCCATGTTCGCCGACAGCGACGCCGGCATCGCGCGCGGTGAACTGAGCACGGCCAGCGGCGACCTGCGCCGCCTGATCGGCCGCCCCACCACGCCCCTGCCGGACGCGGTCGCGGCCTCCCTGCCCCGCTGAACGCACGGCGACAAACCCGGCCGGGGGGTCGTCCTCCGGCCGGGTTCGTCGCGTGTGCCGCGGGGCCCTACTTCAGCGTCAGCGCAAAGGAGTCCAGGATCTCGCGTCCGGTGTCGATCACGTCGGCGGGCGTGCCGGTGGGCGTCATCAGGGTCACGGTGAACAGCCGGTTGCTCTTGAGGGTGATCACCTGCGTCCAGCGCACCGGGCCGCCGTCCCCATCGCCGGAGTAGGTCCACAGGATCGCCGGCATGCCGCTCACGCGCGTGGTCTTCTCGCCCAGCAGCTTGTAGCTCGGAACGTCCTTGCCGAGCTGCCGCGAGAACAGGTCGCGGAAGTCCGCCAGCGTCGCCTTGATCTTGGGATCGACGTCCTGGGTGATCACGGTGACGGTGGGCCGCAGGCCGTTCACGGTCTGGTTCAGGAAGGCCACATCGGTGTTCGGCACGTTCTTCAGCGGCGTCCAGCCCTGCCCGCCCGGCATGCGGATGCTGAACCCGCGCGGGCTGGTGGCGGTCACGGCCTCGATGGTCTTGCCGTCGGTCGCGGGGGCCGGGGTGACCGTGGCGGGCGCCGCGGTCTTGGGGGCGGTGGTCGGCTGTGTCGTCGTCTGGGCCCACGCCGGGAACGACAGGGCTGGAAGGAGCAGCAGGGCGGTCAGGGCGGAACGTCTCACGCCCCAAGCGTAGGGCGTGAAGGTGAGCCGAACCTGACTGGGCGCCGGCGTCACAGCGCGCCCTGAGACTCCACGTGCCCGTCCCGCAGCCGCAGGTGGTGCGTCAGGCCCGCCGGGGCGTCAGCGTCGCGGTGCGCGATCACCATGACGTGCGTGCCGCCGCGCGCCAGGCCGGGCAGCAGCGCCAGGAAGCGGGCCCGGGACGCGGCGTCCAGGAAGTCCAGACCCTCGTCCAGGATCAGCACGCGCGGGCGGTGCACGACCGCGCGGGCCAGCAGCAGCCGCCGCAGCTGGCCCTGCGACAGCGTCTGTGCGCTGCGGGCCAGCAGTTCCGTGACCTCCAGCGCCCCGGCGATGTCCTGCACGGCCACAGCGTGCTCGGCCGTCAGGGCAGGCGCGAAGCCTTCCGTGCCGCTCCACGCGCTGTCGATCACGTCCTGTCCCGTCCACCCGCGCCGCTGCCGGATCGACAGCTCCGCGCTGACCAGGCCGGTGGTGCGGCGGCGTTCGGTCAGCACGTCCCGTGCCAGGAAGGGCCGCTCCACCGTGCCGCCGCGCGCGGGCCAGAACTCTCCGGCGATCACGCGGGCCAGGGTGCTCTTGCCGCTGCCGTTGCCGCCCGTGACCAGCCAGTGCTGTCCGGCGCTCCAGCGCCAGTCCAGCGGCCCCAGCGCGCGGTGCCCGTTGCGGTAGACCACCACGCCGCACATGCGGATCAGGTCGCTGTGACCCGGCGGGATGGGCAGGGGCTCCGGCACACCCACCTCGGCCGCGCCCACGGCTCCGTCCACGATCTGCCCGGCCTCGATCCGCACCGTGCGCCACGGCAGGGCCGGGGCCTCGTCCGGGCGGTGGGTGGCGAGCACCACGGCGACGCCCGAGGCGTGGACATCCCGCAGCACCTGTCCCAGCTCGGCGCGCGCCTGCGGGCTCAGGCCGTCCGTGAACTCGTCGAGCAGCAGCACGTCCGGCGCGGGCATCAGCGCGCGGGCCAGCCCGACCCGTCGCCGCTGCCCGTGGCTGAGCGTGCGCAGGTCGCGCTCCAGCAGGGCCGCTGTGCCGGTCAGCGCCACGACCTCGCCCAGCCGCGCCTCGGCCGCCGCGCTGCCACCCCACAGGTTGAGCTGGTCACCCTCGAAGCCGGCCAGCAGCGCGTCGCGCACACTCTGCGCCCAGTCCCGTGTGAGCGCGAAGGCCTCGGCGTCCGGCCCCACCACGTTCAGGATGCGGCGGGCGTGCACGGCGCTGCGGCGCTCCACACCCCCCAGGCCGTACACGCGCGTGCCCGCAACCGGCGCGGCCTCGCCCGACAGCAGCCGCAACAGCGTGGTCTTGCCCCCGCCGTTTGGCCCGGCCAGCCGCAGCGCCTCGCCCGGCCGCACGTCCAGCGTCACGCCCGAGAGCAGCGTCCGGCCCCCGGCGATCACGGTCACGCCATCCAATGTCACCAGCGGCAGCACCGGCCGAGTGTAGTGCGTCCGCCCGCGTGCTCTCCTGGGCGGATGCCCCGTACCCTGCACCTGATCAAGCACGGCCGGCCCCGGATCATCCCCGGCGTGCCCGCCCACGACTGGGTCCTGGCCGAGGGGGCGCTGGACGGCCTGGACGCGCTGGTCGCCCGGCTGACGCCCCGCCCGGACGTGATCGTGTCCAGCGAGGAACCCAAGGCGCGGGCCACCGCTGACGGCCTGGCCGCGCGGCTGGGGGTGCCGTGGCGCGCCATGCTCGGCCTGCACGAGCAGCTGCGCTACACCGCGCCCTTCCACACCGATCCGGCCAATTTCGAGGCCGACCTCCGCCAGTTCTTCGACCACCCGCACGACGTCGTCTACGGCGAGGAGAGCGCCGCAGACGCCTGCACCCGTTTCGGGAACGCCGTCCAGGCCGTGCTGAGGGCCAACCCGCACGGCACCGTCGCCATCGTCTCGCACGGCACGGTCATCTCGCTGCTGCTTGCGCACGCCAATCGCCTCGATCCGTGGCCGCTGTGGCGGTCGCTGGGACTGCTGGACGCCGTCACGGTCGACGTGCCGGGCCTGCGCGTGCGGGAACCAACGACCTGAACAGCGCGTAAGGGCAGCAGGAGGCAACAACATGGGCTTTACGATCCTCGTGGTCTTTCTGGTGCTGCTCGTGATCGTCACGCTGCTGGCCGGCGTCAAGAGCGTTCCGCAGGGTTACCAGTGGACGCAGGAACGCTTCGGGAAATTCCAGCGTGCCCTCACCCCCGGCCTGAACATCATCATTCCCTACGTCGACCGCATCGGGCGCAGGGTCAATATGATGGAACAGGTGCTGGACGTCCCCAGCCAGGAGGTCATCACCAAGGACAACGCGCTGGTCACGGTGGACGGCGTGGTGTTCTACCAGGTGCTCGACGCCGCCAAGGCCACCTACGAGGTGCGAAACCTCGAGCAGGCCATCCTGAACCTCACCATGACGAACATCCGCACCGTGATGGGCAGCATGGATCTGGACGAACTGCTCAGCAACCGCGACCAGATCAACGCCCGGCTGCTGACGGTCGTGGACGAGGCCACCGAGCCGTGGGGGGTCAAGGCCACCCGTATCGAGGTCAAGGACATCAAGCCGCCGGCCGACCTGGTCGCCAGCATGGCCCGCCAGATGAAGGCCGAACGCGAGAAGCGCGCCAACATCCTCGACGCCGAGGGCTTCCGCCAGGCCGCCATCCTGAAGGCCGAGGGCGAGAAGCAGGCCGAGATCCTGAACGCCGAGGGCCAGCGCCAGGCCGCCTTCCTGCAGGCCGAGGCCCGCGAGCGCGCCGCCCAGGCCGAGGCCGCCGCGACCCGCATGGTCAGCGAGGCGATCGCCGCCGGGAACGTGCAGGCCATCAACTATTTCATCGCGCAGCGCTACGTGGACGCCCTGCGGGACGTCGCCACCGCGCCCAACCAGAAGACCCTGATCCTGCCGGTCGAGGCGACCGCCGTGCTCGGCAGTCTCCAGGGCATCGCGCAGCTCGCCCAGGAAGCCTTCGGCGGGCGGAAGGACTAGGCCCATGGACTGGTGGCCCACCCTGGAGCGCGTGCAGCCGTGGCACTGGTGGGTGCTGGGCGCCGCGCTGCTGATCCTGGAGGTGTTCGCGCCCGGCGTGTTCTTCGTGTGGCTGGCCCTCGCTGCGTTCGCGCTGGGCCTGGTGGTGTTCGTGCTGCCGATCCCGGTGACGGTGCAGCTCCTGCTGTTCGCGGCGTTCAGCGTCGCCAGCGTTCTGATCGGGCGGCGGTACGTGGGCCGCCTCGCGCTGGGCGGCACGGAGGGCGACGAGGTGAACCGCGGCGCGGGCCGGCTGGTCGGCCGCACCGTGAAGGTCACGGCCGCCATCACGAACGGCACCGGCCGCGTCCGCGTGGGCGACAGCGACTGGCGCGCCACCGGCCCCGACACGCCCGTCGGCGCGGACGTCCTGATCGTCGCCGCCGACGGCACCACCCTGATCGTCCGCGAGATCAGCGGCTCGTGGCTGGAAGAACGCGGCCGCACCGGCGGCTGAGCCCACGCACGCCATGAAGACGCCCCCTCCACACGGGAGGGGGCGTTCTTCCGGTTGACCGCGTCGGGTCAGCGCTTGCTGAACTGCGGAGCGCGGCGGGCCTTCTTCAGGCCGTACTTCTTGCGCTCGACTTCACGGGGATCGCGGCGCAGCAGACCGCGGGGCTTCATCTGGGCGCGGAAGTCCGGGTTGACCTTCAGCAGCGCGCGGGCGATGCCCAGCTTGATCGCGTCGGCCTGACCGGCGGGGCCGCCACCGGCCACGGTGATCACGGCGTCGTAGCGGCCGGCGGTGCCGGTCTCGCGGAAGGCCTGGAGGGCGTGCACGGCGCGGAGCAGACCACGGAAGTAGGTCTGGAATTCCTTGCCGTTCACCACGATCTTGCCTTCGCCAGGGCGGAGGAACACGCGGGCGACGGCGGTCTTGCGGCGGCCGGTGCCGTAGAACTGTTCAGGTTGCTGGATCGCCATGATTATTTGACCTCGAGCGTCTTGGGCTGCTGGGCGGAGTGCGGGTGCTGTTCGCCGGCGTAGACCTTCAGGCGGCTGTGCATCGCGCGGCCCTGACGGCCCTTGGGCAGCATGCCGAACACGGCGTGTTCGATCACGCGCTCGGGGTGCTTCTTCAGCGCCTCGCGGGCGGTTTCGGTCTTCAGGCCACCCTGGTAGCCGGTGTAGCGGGTGTACACCTTGCCATCCAGCTTGTTGCCGGTCAGAGCGACCTGCTGGGCGTTCACGACCACCACGAAGTCACCCTGGATGATGTTCGGGGTGAAGTCCGGACGGTGCTTGCCACGGATGCGGCTCGCGATCAGGGTCGCCAGGCGGCCCAGGGGCACGTCCTTCGCGTCCACCACGACCCAGTTCTGCTCGTCATTCTTGGGGATGTAGGTTTTCACCGCTGTACTCCATGAAAAAGGGGATTTGGCTGCGACACGCCCCGCGCTGTCAGGGGGAAAGCAACGTGCGTGTCCGGGGGCCTCCCGGTCGTCTCGGCCCTACCAAGCACGAGACACTAAACGCCAAGGTATCAGATCGGGGGGTGCGGGGGCAAGCGTCAGATAGGAGAATCGGGAAGCCCCTTGAGACGACTCTCCACCAGTTTCCAGTTGTCCTCGTATTTTTCAATCTCACTGATCCAAAGCCGGCAGTCGAATGACTTTGGATTTCTAGTTCTGATCCAGCTGCGCTCTTCCATATATGCGGTATAGGATTCGGCCAATAACTTCTGTAGCATGGTTTTATCGAGTATAAAAAATCGATCTTTTGAATTGCTATCGGGTTTTAGGGCGACGAATACGTAAATCAGTTGAGGGTGGGTGATCTCCGTCAATCCTCCACTCTTCTGCCTGCCTTTTGCAATAGAGAGCCTGAGCCACAATTCTGCGCTTGAGCGCCATTGATTGCTATTGGAAGCTTTGACCTGGATGGGTAGTGTTCGACCGTCCTCATCGGCGGCCAAGACGTCAAAGGCGGGCACGTTGCCAGAGAACGGCGTAGCTATGAGACTTCGCCGCCCAAGCTCGGCACACACGAGAAACTCCCCAATCTGCCCTGTCAGTTTGTTTGCTCGGCCGGTAGGCATATTCTTAGATTAGTTTGTAGATTGATTTGCTGGTGCCAATGTTGGTGCGGTGCCCCTACCCCTGTGCATTCTCCGCAAAAACGGCTCTTCGATGTGGCGGTAGCTCAGGCCCGCGGCCCAGTACGCCAGGGCAAGGCCGGCCGTGCTGGTCAGCGCCCACGCGCCCACGCTGTCCATGCCGAAGTACGCGAACGCGGGGTTGTGCAGCAGCCGGATCAGTTCCAGGATCAGGTAGTGCCAGATGTACAGCCCGAAGCTCAGGCGGGCGGTGGTACGCAGCGGCCGGTCGAGCCACGCGCCCAGCGCGCGGGTGAAGGGCAGCGTGGCGAGCAACGCGGCGACCAGCAGCGGGAAGGTGGGGTAGAAGTACGGCTGACGGCCCACGCTGAAGCTGAACTCCGGGGCGTGTCGCGTGGCGTACAGCAGGCCGACGATCCCGGCGACCAGCAGCGCGGCCAGGACGTCGTTCCAGCCGGCGGCGACCCGCGCCGTGCGGGTGCGCCACGCGATCACGCCGGCGGCCAGCACGCCCAGCAGGTAATGACCGTACAGCCCGACGGGGTTGTAGTTGGGCATCCAGTATTTGCTGCCGCCGGTGATGCCGTACTGCCACCCGCGCCCGTCGGCGTCCGGGATCATGTGAGTGAGGATCCACTGGTGGGCGAGGAGGGTGACGGCCAGCACGCCCAACCACCACGCGAAGGCGAGTGCCGGGTGCCGCCGCTTCACCGCGAACAGGCCGAGCATGCCCAGTGGCAGCAGGGCGTAGCACACGACCTCGAAGCCGATGCTCCACAGCGGGCCGTTCAGGTCGGCGGGGAAGAACGTCAGCCAGTGCAGCGAGGACGTGAAGGTGGCGGCGCTCACGGCGCGCAGATACGGGTGCACGGCGTCCGGCACCAGGGCGAGGGTCAGCAGCAGGCTCACGCCCAGGCTGGCCCAGAATCCCGGCGCGATCCGCAGGAAGCGGCGGCGGGCGTACTCGCGCAGCGGCGGATGCGCGCGGCCCGCGAAGTACCGGCGCCAGAACGGCAGCGACAGCAGCAGGCCCGACAGCACGAAGAACGCGCTCACGCCGACCGCCCCGCTCATCACGAAGGACTGGAGTTCCTTGAGGGCCGGGGGCTGCACGTTGCCGTTCAGCCGCTGCGACAGGTGGTGGAAGATCACCATCAGGCACGCGACGGCGCGCACCGCGTCCGCGCCGGGCAGCGGGGCGTCCGGCGTGGCCGGCGGCGGGGGCGAGGCGGCGGGGCCGCCCGTGATGTTCAGGCCGCGCGCGAGCTGCGTGGCGGCAAGCGCGAACAGCAGCAGCGTGGGCAGCGTGGCGACCGCCGCGCCGACCGACAGCGCTCCGCCGCTCACCAGGCTCAGCGCCTGTGACACCAGCCGGTGGGCGGGGTCGTGCAGGATCGCCAGTGCGTTCAGGCTGGCCTGCCACTGCGTGATGAACGTCAGCAGGAAGACCGTGACCATCACCGGCCACGCGACCGGCACGACCACCCGCGTGAGGATCTGCGGCGTGCGCGCGCCGTCGATCCGCGCAGCTTCCAGCACGCTGCGCGGCACGGCGGCCTGGAGGTACTGCCGTGTCAGGAAGATGCCGATGGCGCTCGCCAGCGCCGGCACCCACAGCGCGCGCGGCTGCTCGACCCAGTTCAGCAGGCCCATGGTCAGGACGGTGGGGATCAGGTTCGTCAGGGTGGGAAAGAGCATCACGCCCAGCACGACGGCGTACAGCGGTCGCCGGGCCGGGAAGTCCAGGTGCGCGAAGGCGTACCCGGCGAGCAGCGAGGTGAGGGTTGCTCCGGTGGCCCCCAGGGTGGACACGTACACCGAGTTCCATACGGTGCGCCAGTAGTCCGGCAGTTGTGTCAGTAGGTCGGTGTAGTTGCTGCGCAGGCCGTCGCCCACGTTCAGCAGGAAGTCCGGGAAGGGATGCGTGGCGTTCAGCAGCAGCGCGGCGGCCGGCAAGACGGCCGAGAGCAGCGCGAGGCCGACCAGCAATTTCAGCGCGGCGGCCGGGGCGGGCGCAAGGCGGGTGGGCGCGTCGGTGCCCGAGGCGTCCCCGGCGGTGTCGAGTTCCGTGAAGTGACGCCCGATCAGCGCGTACAGGATGCCCACGACCACCGCGATCCCGGCGAAGTACACCCATGTCTGCCCGGCAGCCAGCCCGCCGTCGAAGTCCCAGAAACTGGTGCGGATCACGTACTCGGGAATGGTCATGGTGGCGTAGCTGATCGGCGCGCTGGGATTCCACGTGCTGGCCTGCGTGGCCGCCAGGAAACTGAGGGTGAAGGCGACGAACAGCATGGGCCGCAGCAGCGGCAGCGTGATCCGCCGGAACTGCGTGCCCAGCGGCGCGCCGTCCACCTGGGCCGCTTCGTACAGCTGCCGGGGAATGGCGTTCAGGGCCATCAGGTACAGCAGCACGTTCCAGCCCACGCCGTTCCACGCGAGGTTGAAGGCGCGCTCCGCACCGGCGGCGTCCAGCGAGTACGGCAGCGCGGCCGACAGCGTGTGCAGGGCGGGCACGGCCTGAATGCCGGCGTACAGCGCGCTGTACAGGTCGCCCAGCGGCCGCCACAGCACGGTGAACAGCAGTGCCAGCACCGGCCCGGTTGCCAGCGGCGAGGTCACGTACGGCAGGAACAGCACGGTGCCCAGCACGCCCTGGAGCCGCCGGAAGGTCAGGTGCAGCGCGAAGGCCAGCGGCAGCGCCGCCGCGTGCTGCATGACCGCACTCTTCAGGGCGGTGCCCAGCGTCCGCAGCAGCGCGGGCCAGTACGCAGGGTCCGTGAAGATGTTCTGGTAGGTCCACACGCCGTCGAAGCGTGCCCGGCCCAGGCTGGCGAGCGGGTTCCAGTCGTAGAACGAGATCACGAACGAGAACAGCAGCGGGAACACGCCGAAGGCGAGCAGGATCACGAAGAACGGCGACAGCAGCAGCGCCGGGGTGCGGCTGCGGCTCGGGCCTCGCCGGGACGGGCGAAGGGCAGACGGAACGGACGCGGTGGACGGGCGGATCATGCGGGCTCCTGCGGGTCTGAAAGCGCTTTCAAGATGTGTATTGGCCCTATCCTACACGCCCGGCGCACAGTTGTGGTCTGTGCGCGCCTTCACACGATGACGGGCGACCTCTTCGGCGGGCAGCCTGATCCGTCCCCCCGGACACTGCTGAGGACGATGGCTGGCGCCATGTCTCCGGACTCCATCTCCCTGGAGTCACGTCGCAGGAAGGAACCATCTATTGCTCGGCTGGATGGAGCAGCCGGGAAGGACGTCACCCCTACCCTTGTGCCCTCGCCCGGTCAGGTCACGCGCTCTCGGTCAGGTATTCCATCGCCAGTCGGTAGCCGAAGAAGCCCAGGCCGCTGATCTTGCCCCGGCACACCGCCGCTGTGACGCTGGTGTGCCGGAACGCCTCGCGGGCGTCCACGTTGCTGATGTGCACCTCGACCACTGGCAGCGGCTGCCCGGCAATCGCGTCGCGCAGCGCGTAGCTGTAGTGCGTCAGCGCGCCGGGATTGATCACGATGCCAGTGAAGCCCTGCTCCTGCGCCTCGTGCACCCACTCCAGTAACTGGCCCTCGTAGTTGCTCTGGCGGCACGTCACCGACTCGCCCAGTTCTGCGCCCCACGCCTCGCACTGGCGTTCCAGGTCTTCGAGGGTCTGCGACCCGTACACGCCGGGTTCACGCAGACCGAGGCGGTTCAGGTTCGGGCCGTTCAGGACGAGCAGCATGCAGGTAGCGTAGCGGGTTCCGGCACGTCCGGGCGCGGCTCTTCAGTCCAGCCGGGCCACGTCGTCCTGCCAGCCGCCGAACTCGGCGCGCAGCACCGCCTCGGGCACGCGCGTCAGGTACGGCCGGGCGAGGTCACGCAGCAGCACGAAGCGCACGCCGTCCGCGTCCGCCTTCTTGTCGCGCGCCATGTAGGGCGCCACGTCGTCGTAGGTCAGCGCGGGCAGGGAAGAGGGCCGCTGCCAGCGCAGGAAGGCCAGGGTGTCGGGCGTCAGGTCGGCGCCGCCCTGGGCGCGGCTCACGCGGGCCGCGTAGTGCATGCCGTACGCGACCGCCTCGCCGTGCGGGATGGCCTGGTGCGTGACCCCCTCCAGTGCGTGCGCCAGCGTGTGCCCGAAGTTCAGGAAGGCCCGCTCGCCGCGCTCGGTCAGGTCGCGCGTGACCACGCCCGCCTTGACCGCGATGGCGTCCGCGACCGTGTCCTCCAGCAGGGCGCCGCCGGGCCGGAACTCGGGCGCCAGCACGCGCGGCAGCAGGCTGGGATCGCTGATCAGGCCGTGTTTGAAGGCCTCGGCCGCGCCCTCGCGGAACACCGCGCCCGGCAGCGTCGAGAGGGTATCCGTGTCGCACCACACGGCCCTCGGCGGCCAGAACGCGCCCACCAGGTTCTTGCCCTCGGGCAGGTTCACGCCGGTCTTGCCGCCCACCGCCGCGTCCACCATGCCCAGCAGCGTGGTCGGCACGGTGTAGAACGCCACGCCGCGCAGGTAGCTCGCGGCCACGAAGCCCGCCAGATCGGTGGCCGCGCCGCCGCCCAGGCCGACCACTGCGGCGTCGCGCGGCAGAGCGGCCGCCGCCAGCCGGGACAGCACGCCGGCGTACACGTCCAGCGTCTTGCACGCGTCCCGCGCGGGCACGCTGACCGTCAGGGTGGGCTGGAGCGCGGCCTGGGCCCTCTCCACGAACGCGCGGGGCAGATCCTCCGGCTGGATCAGGGCGACGTGCCGTTCCGGGACGCTCAGGGTGTCCAGCACGCCACTCCCGACCGTGACCGGGTACGGCGTCGGCCCGCCGACCTCAATCCGTGGCACGGTCGACCGCGAGGGGCGCTCCGGGCTCGGCCCACGCGTGCTGCGCGTCCGCCCAGTTCCACAGCCGCTCGATCACTTCCTCCACGATCTCCTCGCTGGGCCGGCCATCGCTGTGCACGTGGATGGTGCCCTGGCGGTACACCGGCTCGCGCTCGTCCATCAGGTGCCGGATGCGGGTCATGGGATCGTCAGCGCGCAGCAGCGGCCGGTCGCTGTGCTTGGTGCGGGCGTATACGGTCTCCGGCGTGGCCCACAGCACGACCACCGGCCCGCGCGACAGCAGCACGCGGCGGTTCTCCTCGTGGATGAAGGTCCCGCCCCCCAGGCTGATCACGGCGTGGTCGAGACGACTCACGCGGCCCACGACCTCCTGCTCGCACGCGCGGAAGTAGCCCTCGCCTTCCTGCGCGAAGACCTCCGGGATGCTCTTGCCGACCACCCGCGTGATCAGCTTGTCGGTGTCCACGAAGTGCAGCGCGAGCGCCCGCGACAGTTCCCAGCCCACGCGGCTCTTTCCGGTGCCCATGAAGCCCGCCAGCGCCACCCAGCTCACGGGACGATCGATCAGGCCGGCGGCCACCATGGGGGACAGTCTAAGGGACTCCTGCGCCGGGACGGTAACCTCGCTTCCCGACGTCTCCTGCAGGTGGGCGCGCAGCCCCGCCTCGATCCGCTCGGGCACGGGCAGCGCCGGTCCGGGCGTGCCGCTCGCCGGCGCGGTCGTCACGGTCAGTACGCCCGCGCGTAGGCGCGCGCCGCCTGCACCCGCTCCTGGAGCTCGGGCACGCTGTCACCGCCGAACTTCTCCAGCATCGCCTCGGCCAGCACCCAGCCGATGGCGCACTGCAGCACCACGCCCGCCGCCGGCACCGCCGTCGTGTCGCTGCGCTCGCGGGCCGCGTCGGACGCCTCGTGCGTGACCACGTTCACGGTCGGCAGCGGCGTCATCAGCGTGGCGATGGGTTTCATGGCGACGCGCACGATCAGCTCCTCGCCGTTGGTCATGCCGGCCTCCAGGCCGCCCGCACCGTTCGTGTCGCGCGCGTAGGTGCCGCCTCTGTAATACACGGCGTCGTGCACGCCGCTGCCCGGCCTGAGCGCGTTGTCGAAGGCCCGCCCGATCTCCACGCCCTTCATGGCCTGCACGCTCAGGCACGCCTGCGCGATCCGGCCGTCGAGTTTGCGGTCGTAGTGCACGAACGACCCCAGCCCCACCGGCAGGCCCCGGAACCGGATCTCCAGGATGCCGCCCAGCGTGTCACCGTCCTTCTTCGCCCGGTCGATCCGCTCGCGCATCTGCGCCGCCGCGTCGGCGTCCGGGGTCCGCAGGTCGCTGTCCTCGATGGCGTCCAGCGCGTCCCACGAGAAGGCCTGGGTCGTCTCGATGCCCGCCAGGCTGGACACGTAGTTCGCGCCCTGCACCCCCAGTTCCGACAGCAGCTTCAGGGCCACGCTGCCCACCGCCACGCGCGCCGCCGTCTCGCGGGCGCTGGCGCGCTCCAGCACGTCACGCAGGTCCTTGTGGCGGTACTTGATGCCGCCCGTGAGGTCCGCGTGACCGGGGCGGGCGTCCGTCAGGGCCTTCTTGCGCGGCTCGCCCCCCGGTTCGGGCGACATGATCTCCACCCAGTTGCGGTGGTCCTTGTTGGCGATCACCAGCGTGACCGGCGCGCCCGTGGTGCGGCCCGCGCGCACGCCGCTCAGGAGCTGCGCCTCGTCCGTCTCGATCACCATGCGCCGCCCGCGACCGTACCCGCCCTGCCGCTTTCTCAACCAGGGGTCGATGTCGCCCGTGCCCAGCGGCAACTGCGACGGCAGCCCCTCGATGATGGCCGTCAACTGCGGCCCGTGCGACTCTCCGGCGGTCAGATACCTCATGTCCGGAATCGTAGCGCTGGGAGGCGGCCCTTCCGTCCAAAGGTCTAACGGTCTGACGGTCACGCGACAGCCTCACGGCCCCGCGCCGCCACAAAGAGACGCGCCCCCACCGAAGGGAGCGCGCCGGGCGGGAAGCCTTACTGGACGACGGTGCCGGTGATGACCACCAGCAGCTGCGTCTGGGTGCGGTTGGTGTCCTGCTTGCCGAAGGCCGCTCCGATCAGCGGAATGCTGCTCAGGATCGGCACGCCTACCTTGCTGCTGGTCTCGTTGGTGCTCATCAGGCCGCTCATCAGCACCGTCTGCCCGCTCTTGAAGGTGATGGTGCTCTGCGCCTCGGAGTTCGTGAACGACAGGATGTTCGGGACCCCGGTGGTCGGCAGCGGCGACGACGGCTGGTTGATCTGCCCGCGCACCCGCAGCGTGATCGTCCCGTCCGGGGCGACCTGCGGGCTGAAGAAGTCCAGGTTCACGCCGTAGTCGATCTGCCGCACGATGTTGCCGCTGGTCGAGGGGATGTTCAGTTCCACCCGGCCGCCGCTCTTGATGGACGCTGCCGCGTTGCTGGACGCATTGTCCGCACCGCTGGCGGAGGTCAGCGAGCGCTGGCCGCTCTGCATGGTCACCGAGCCGTCGTACACGCGCTTGGTCATGCCCTGGTTCTCCAGCGCGGTCAGGGACGGCCCCAGGTTGAAGCCCACCAGACTGCGCGTGGGGTCGAAGGTCGCCGTCAGGCCCGACTGGCCCACGCCGATGTTGAAGCCGCCGAAGCCCAGCTTCCAGTCCACACCCAGCGAGCGCAGCGCCGTGTCCGTGATCTCCTGGATACGCACCTGCACATTGATCTGCGGCACGACCTTGTCGAGGTTCGGGATGAGTTCCGCGATCTGCGTGACCTGCTCGGCCGTGCCGCGCACGATCAGCGTGTTCGTCCGCACGTCCGCGATGATCGTCGCGCCCGTCGCGGGGGCCGTGGCCGCGCTGGCCGTCTGCTGCTGTGCCTGCGCCTGGGCCGCCGCGCCCGCCGCCGTCTGCGACGCCGGCACACTGACCGTGATCGGGTTCCCGCTGGCATCGGTGCCCGTCACCGGGACGTTGGGCGAGGTCGTGGTGCCCGCGTCACTCAGCGCGCGCGCCAGGGTGCCCTCCAGGGTCGCCTTGACCTCCTCGGCGCTGGCGTTGACCAGGGTGAACACGCGCTGCACCGTGGTGGGCGCGGCGCTGGCGGGCCGGTCCACCTGGCCGAGCAGCGCCAGCGCCGCCGTCAGCTGGTCCTGCGGCCCGTTGATCACGAGCTGCCCGGTCTGCCCGACCGGCGTGACCTTCAGCGCTGGGAACTGCGCGCCCAGCAGGGCCACAGCGTCGGCCTGCTGGCCCTTGACGGTGTACACCTGCTGTGCCGTGGTGGCCGTGGCGGTGGGGGTCGGCGCCCTGTCCACCTGCCCGAGCAGCGCCAGGGCGGCGTCCACCTGATCCTGGGCACCCGTGATCACGATCTGGCCGCTGGTGCCCACCGCCGTGACCCGCAGGGTGGGGAACTGCGCGCCCAGCAGCGCCGTGATGTCGGCCGCGCTGGAGTTCACGCTGTAGATGCGCTGCACCGAGGGGATGGGCGCGGCCGCCTGCGTCCCAGCCGGCTGCGTGGCGATGATCTGGTCGAGCAGCGCCTGCACCTGCGCGACTTCCTGGTTGGTGCCGCGGATGATGATGGAGTTCGAGGACGGTTCCGCCACGATCCGCAGCGTCTTCGAGTCGAGGACGACGTCGGTCTGGGTCGTCGTCGTGGTGGTGCCGGCTGCCGTGGTCGCGGCCCCTTGTGCGGCCGGCGCGGTCTGGCTGGTCTGCGCCGTCTGCGGCGTGCCGAAGGACAGCTTCAGCTGACGCTCGACGGCGCTGGCCACCAGGCCGGACGGCAGTTTCACGATCTTCTGGATGGGCTTGACGCCGACGCGCAGCACGGTCTTGCCGCCCAGCGACAGCGACTCGTAGCTCAGGCCGTACAGGTCGAGCACCAGCGGCCACACCTGGTTGAAGGGCTTGTTCGTGAAGGCGTAGGTGACCGTGCTCGCCGCCGCCGCGCCGCCAGTGGTGCCCGAACCGGCCGCGCGCAGCACGTCGTCGGCGCTGGGCTCGATGATCAACTCGTACCCGACGCTCTTGGCCAGCGCGATCAGCATGGACGTCAGGTCGTTGCCGGCCCGGCTGATCTGGAAGGTCACGCCCGCACCGGACAGGGCCGAGTCGGAGACGCTGGTCACCGGCGTCGGGGCGGTCTGCGCGGCGGCCATGCCGAGCGCGGCGGTCAGCAGGAGGGATGCGTAGCGTCTAGTCATGGCTCACCTTTTGTCCAGTTCAAGAGTCGTCGAGTCGGTGCCGAGGCGCAGGGTGGCGCTGGTCGCGGTGACGTCGCCCACGACCACCTTCGAGTCGGGGAGGGGCTGGCCGCTCGCGACGACCACGTAGCCGGCCTTGCCGCGGAAGATGGCGGTGTTGATCGGTCCGAGCACCACGGCGTTGAACACCAGGCCCTGGTCCTGCACGTACCGGTCGAGGGCGCTCAGCGCGGGGGTGGCCGGCGTGGCCGTGCCGGTGCTGGAGGCCGTGGTCAGGTCGCGGATCACCTGGGGCGTGCCCGGCGTGGGCAGGGCCGTGGCGGCGGCGGTGGCCGGGGCGCTGCCCGCGGTGCCGGTGGCGCTGCCCGTCGCGGCTGGCGCGGCGGCGACCACGTCCGGCAGGCCCTTGACGGTGCCGGGGACATTCACGCCGACGACCGGGGGCTTGGCGGGGGGCGTCAGGACGACCGTGCCGGTGGACGCGCTGCCCGCGGCGCTGCCGGTGGGGGTGGCGCTACCCGCCGTGGTGCCGCCGGCGACCCCCGTGGGCGTGACGGGCACGACCACCGGGGTCGCGGCGGTGCCGGTGCTGCCGTCCGAGCCGGGAATGACCGGGACCGGCAGGGCGCCGCCGGACACGCTGCCGGACGTGACGTCCACGCTGCCGTCCGAGCCGGGGATGGGGCTCAGGCCCAGCGCGCCCCCGGTGTTCCCGAGCGAGTCCACGGCCGGCGTGATCGGCTGGGCGGGCACCGCTGCGGTGACCTGGCCGCTGCTGGCCGGGCTGGTGGCGGGCGACGTGACCGCTGGGGTGGTCGTGGCCGCGCCGCTCGTCGCCGTGCCGGCGTTCGCGCTGGCGTCCAGGGTCAGCGGCTTGAAGGGGTTGGCGCCGGGGGCAGAGGCGATCTGGCCGTCCGGATTGATGCCGCTGGGCGCGGCGGGTTCCGCTTCGGGCGTGGTGGCCGTGGTGCCGGCCGTGGGGAAGGGCGGGATGGTCTCGACCTGCACCTGGCTGTCGGGCTGCACCGTCAGGCCCGAGCCCGTCTGGCTGCCGGTGGACGGCGTGGTGGGCGGCGTGACCGGGACCATGTCGGGATTCGTGCTGCCGGTGGCCGCGCTGGACCCCGTGGAGGGCGTGGCCGCGTTGCCGGTCGTGCCCGTTCCGGTGCCGGTGCCGGCCGTGCCGGTCGCCGGGGGCTGCTGGGACAGGTCCGTGGTGGACGGCTTGTTGGTGAGCACGTACCACAGGCCGATCAGGCCGACCATCAGCAGCAGCAGCAGCAGCAGCTTCATCTCGCGGGAGAGTTTGATGGGCGCGCGCGTCACTGGGTGCCTCCTGGTGCGGCGGGCGGAGCGCTGGGCGCCGCGGGCGTGCCGGACGTGCTCCCGGCCTGCGCGGCCGCCTGGGCCGGATCGAAGGTGTATACCGTCATGCCCAGTGAGCCTTCCAGGTCCGGATCGAAGGACGTCGCGGTCGGCAGCTGCAGGGACACGTTGCTGACCGTCGTGAAGCGGCTCATGGTCTCGATGTCGCGCAGCGTCTGGAACACCTGCGCGAACTTCCCGGTGATGCCCACCGTGAGGTTCAGCGGGCGCACGCCGCCGGGCAGGTTCGCCACGTTCCCGGTCTGCACGGTAAAGTTGTTCATCCGCGCGCCGGTCGAGGCAGTGGTCAGCCGCAGTTCGTCCAGCACCGGCCCGAAGTTCGCGGCGCTGGGCAGCGCGGCGAGGAACTTCTCACGGTCGGTGCGCATCGCCTCGACCTCGGTGCGCAGCGTGGGCAGCCGCGCGGCGGCGGTGCGCAGCGTGGCCACCTGCGTGTTCAGCGTGTCGAGCTGGCCGCTGAGGTCGGAAATCTGCTGCTGGCGCGGCTGGAAGCGCAGCATGTACCACAGCCCGATCAGCAGCACGCATGCGGCGAGCGCCACCAGGAACAGGTTGCGGGGCGAGAGCTTAGTTAACACTGTGCCCTCCCTGGGTTCCCGGCACGCTGCCCGTGGGTGTGCCGGGGGTGGGCGCGGTGCCGGCCGGCGCGGCCGCCGGGGCCTGCGGCGCCTGTCCCGGCGTGGCGGGCGTGGTGGCGGGCGCCGTGGTGGCCGCCTGACCGACCACGCCGACCGTCGCGGTGAAGTTGTACTGCCCGGACGTCTGGTCGCTCTGCAGCGTCTTGAAGTTCACGCCGAAGTTGGGGCTGCTCTCGAAGGTCTTCAGGAAGGTCACCACAGCCTGCTGGCTGCTCGCCACGCCCGTCACGTCGATCTCGCGCACCACGTTCTTGCCCAGGTAGATGCCGCTCTGCTGCAGCGTGCTCAGGGCGCTGGTCTCGATGGGGCGCATGGTCATGCTCTTGACAGCCACGCCGGGCGCACTGGGCAGCTGCGCGCTGAAGGCCGCGAGGTCGTTGATCCAGTACGTCTTGGTCGCCTTGAGCTGTGTGGCGATGGCCGTGACCTGCTCCAGATCGCGTTTCTCGGCGTTGAGCTTGTCGTACTCCAGCTTGGCGGGCGTCAGGGCCGTGATCTCGCCGTTCAGCGCGTCGATCTGCTTGTTCAGCTCGGACACGCGCGTCGCGGTGATCACCTCGGGAATCAGGATGGCGGCCACCGTCAGGGGCGCCAGGGCGTACATCGCAAATCGCCACGCGCTCGGTTCGGTCTGGGTGCGGTACTGCTGGGGAAGCAGGTTGACTTCAACCACGGCCGGTCACCCCCCGCAGCGCCAGGCCCAGCGGCACCGTGAACTCCGGCGCGTTCGTCTGGAGGTACCCGGTGTCCACGTTCGCCTGGTCCGTCTGGACCGTCAGCCACGGACTGGCGACCTCCACCCGGAAGCCCAGCGCGTCGCTGATCGCGGCGGCCAGCCCGCGCAGTTTCGCGCCGCCGCCCGCCAGGAAGGTCCGGTCGATGACCACGTCGCCGCTCTGCACGCGGTAGAACTCCAGGCTGCGGCGGATCTCGGTGATCAGGTCGCCCAGCACCGGGCGAACCACCTCGAACACGCGGGCCGGCGAGTACTGCTCGCGCGCCAGGTCGAAGTTCAGCAGGTCTTCCTCGTCCTCGGTGGGGGTGGTCGCGGTGGCGTAGCCGAGCTTGACGTCCTCGGCGGCGCTGAAGTCCAGATCGAAGGACTTCTGCAGCGCGGTCGTGAAGTCGTCGGCGGCCACGTTGATGTTGCGGGTGAGCAGCACGCGGTCGCCGCGCACCAGATTGATCACGCTGCTGCTCGCGCCGATCTCCATGACCAGCGCGACCTCGCCGGCCTCGGTGTAGTTGCCGCCGGTCAGGGTGCTCTTGGTGAGGTGCTCGCCCAGCAGGTTCCCGCGCAGGGCGCGCAGCGCCGCGAAGGACTTGAGGTCCACGATGGTCGGTTCCAGGCCCGCAAGCCGCAGCACCTCGACCTGCCGGGCAATCGCCTCGGTGGGTGCGGCGGCGATCACGACCTCCATCTGCGAGTCGTCGGGGATGGTCGCCGGGTCGTCCAGCAGGTCAAAATCCAGGCTGACGTCGTCGATGGGATAGGGGATATAGCGCTCGGCCTCCCACTTGATCGCGTCCTGGAGTTCCTTGCGGTCCATCTTGGGCACCATGATGTTGCGCGTGACCGCCGACTGGTTGGGCACGGCGGTCACGGCATACTTGGTGGTGATGCGGTGCTCGGCCAGCAGGTTCTTGAGCTCCGTCGCGACCGCCTGCGGCTCGACCACCAGTCCGTCCCTCATGCTGCCGATCGGCGTGGGCACCATCACGGCATGCAGCAGCGAGGGCGGAGACCCGGGCCGCAGCGCCACCACCTTGATGGCACTCGTGCCAATCTCGACCCCGAGCGCCGGGGGGCGCGGATTAAGTAGTCGGTTCAGGAAACTTGACATTCTCCCTCCAGGGTTGGGCGTACATTAACATTCACTCATCTGGAAGAGCGCGTCCCAGAGGGGGAATGGCAGCATATCGGCAGGGGACGGGAGAGGGGAGGCCATGGGCATCTTCATCCAATCATTCCGGTGCTTACCGAACTCTGACACGTCATAGGCGCCGTTTCCAGCGCAGAGGCGTGGGCCGCGACTCCCGGCGCGTGGAGTCGCCGGCCCGGCACATGAGAACGGTATCCCGGTGAAATGAAGCCGCCCATGCCGTCCGGTGTGCTCATCCTTGCACGGCTGTCCGCCTCGGGCCAGTGAAAGATCAGGCATCCGCGCGGCGGGTCAGAACGGCAGCTTTGTCCCGTGCCGCCCCCGGTCGTCGGGGCGCCTGTACAGAACGGCGCCGGCCCTCAGCGCAGGCGCTGGCCCAGGGTTTCGCTGTACACCCGCACCTCACCGGCTGGCGTGACCGTCACGACGTCCGTGCCGACCAGCCCGACCCGGCCGTCCGGGTGCGGCACGGCGGCCACCACGCGGCCCGTGGCGTCCAGGCGCTCCAGGCGCCCCCCGGACAGCCGGTACGTGCCCAGGGCCGAGTCCACCGCCGGCACCGTCGAGGCCCGCGCGCCGGTCGGCGTGGTCACGAGGTACGTGCCGGTGGGACCGTCCAGCCGCGCGCCCCCCGGCACCGTCACCAGGGTTCCGGCCAGCAGCACGTAGTCCACGCCGTTCCCGCCGGTCACGGCCAGCGACGGCCCGCCGGTCACGCCGCCCAGCGCCTCTCCCGCGTACCCGACCGCGCTGCCGTCCTCGCGGTAGGCGCGGGTGGCGCTCAGGGCCACGACCCGGCCCACCGTCACGCTGCGCGCGGCGCGGTCAAGCGTGACGGCCACGCCCAGCGACGGCACGGCCGCCCACGCGTCCCCGCCGTTCCACGCCACGTCGGTCGCGGCCGGGACCGGCGGGCACACCGTCACGTACGAGGGCGCGCGAGCCACGCACGCCCGCCCCGCGGTCACGAAGGCCACACCCTGGTTGCTGAACGCCGCGCGCAGGCTGCTCCCGGACACCCCGGACGACGTGGTGATCGGAGCACACGCGGCGAGCAGGGCGGAGCACATGAGGAGCGGCAGGGCGGCGCGCATGCCGGTCAGTGTGGCCGGCCCGTCACTGAGGGGGATGAGGGCGTCAGGACGCGGGCGGCGGCCCCCCACCGTCCCGCTGCCGCACCAGGGCGTCCACGATCACGTCCAGCCCCACACCCTCCTGCGCGCGGCGTTCCGGCGTCCACGAGATGCCGCGGCTGGCCTTCACCAGCACCACGTCGCCGTCGCGCACATCGGCCAGCAGGGCGGCCAGCAGCTGCGGCACGGTCGCGTAGGCCCGCTCACCCAGCTCGGCCGCGAAGGCGCCCACGCCGTAGGTCACGTCCGCGTGCGCCCGCGCGTCCCGGCCCACCTGGGCATGCAACTCGCGCTCGGTGTCGCCCAGTTCCAGCATGCGGCCCAGCACGCTGATCCGCCGCCCACGGAAGCCCGCGAGCGCCTCCAGCGCCGCGCTCACGGCCACCGGGGAGGCGTTGTATGCGTCGTCGATCACGGTGTACCGCCCCGGTGACACGCGGTAGCGCCCGCCGGGCACCTGTACCGACGCGAGGCGCGCGGCCGCGGCGTCCAGATCCACGCCGTGCTCCTGCGCCAGCCGCAGGCCCAGTACGGCCGCCTCGGCCTGCACGCGCGACGCCAGCGGCAGCCGGACGGGCACGCCCTGGAACGAGAAGCTCGCCGTCTGCGGCGTGATCTCCAGCGCCTCACCCGGGAAGGTGACGCCTTCACCGAAACCGTAGCTGTCCACGCCGGGATAGAACGCCGCCGCCTGCGAGCCCACCAGCGCCCGGCGGCCCTGGAGGATCACGCCCTTCTCGCGCGCGATCACCTCCACGCTGCCCAGCTGCTCCAGGTGCGCGGGCGCCACGGTCGTGACCACGCCCACATCCGGCCGCACCAGGTCCACCAGCTCGGCCATCTCGCCCACGCGGTCGATGCCCATCTCGACCACCAGGGGCCGGGGAGTGCGCCCGTGCTCGATCAGGAAACACGCGATCGCCGGCATGGTGTTGTAGACCGGCATGGACACCGCGTCCAGCGCCGCCGTGACGTAGGCCTTCGCGGTGGTCTTGCCAGCGCTGCCCGTGATGCCGACCACCAGCGGACTGCGCCGCCGCTCCGAGCGCGCCCATGCGAACAGCGCCTCGCGGGCGTCACGCACCCGCACCGCGCGCGGCACGTCCAGGTCGGTCACGATGAACGGCGCTCCGGCATCCAGCGCCCGCTGCACGAACGCGTTGCCGTGCATGCGCTCGCCCGGCAGCGCCACGAAGGCGGTGTCCGCGCCGGCCTCACGGGAATCCCACGTGAGCCGCCTGGCCGGCCGGGCGTCCGGATGAACCTCGGCGGTGAAGGGAACAGTGCGGGGGTCGAGCATCCGGTCAGGCTAGCAGAGGCGGCCGAACGTGCCGCGCTCCACGACGGCCCGCAGTGGCATCGTCCAGTTAAGAAGCGCATGAAACGCTGACAACTCCTGCGCTAGGATGATCGGGTCATGAAAAGAAACGCGCCCCTGCTGCTCCTGACGGCCGCCCTGGGCCTCAGCGCCTGTGCCACCACCCCCACCACGCTCGCGCCGAAGCCGGTGAACGTGACCGTGCTGGGCCTGAACGACTTCCACGGCAACCTCGCGCCCACGGCCTTCACCAAGGCCGGCGCGACGACGTCCATCAAGGCGGGCGGCATCGAGGCCATCTCCGCCGAGCTGAACGACGCCCGGAAGTCCAACCCGAACACGATCTTCGTGGGTGGCGGCGACCTGATCGGGGCCAGCCCGATCAACTCCGGCCTGCTGCGCGACGAGCCCGCCGTGTACGCCCTGAACAAGATGGGCATGTCGGTCAGTGCGCTGGGCAACCACGAGTTCGACCAGGGCCTGACCGAGCTGTTCCGCATGCAGAACGGCGGGTGCGACAGCAACGACAAGTCCAAGGCCTGCAAGTTCGACCCGAACTACAAGGGCGCGACCTTCAAGTGGATCGGTGCGAACGTCAAGTACAACGCCGCCTCCGGCAAGACTGGCACGCCGTTCGCGCCGTACTCGATTCAGGAGATCGGCGGAGCGAAGATCGCCTTCGTGGGCGCCGTGACCAAGACCACCCCCGGCATCGTGTCGCCCGAGGGTGTGGCCATGCTGGACTTCACCGATGAAGCCGACGCCGTGAACGCCGTGATCCCCGAGATCAAGGCCAAGAAGGTCGACGCGATCATCATGCTGATCCACGAGGGCGGTGAACTGAACGCGACCAGCACGGCCAACTACAGCACGGTCGGATGCAGCGTCAACGAGTTCAACGCCACGCAGAGCCCCATCGTGAGCATCGCCAAGCGGGTCGATCCGGCGGTCAGCGCCATCATCAGCGGGCACACGCACAAGGGCTACAACTGCCTGATTCCTGATCCGACCGGCAAGGACCGCATCGTGATCGAGGGCGATTTCTACGGGCACCTGCTCCAGCACCTGGAACTCAAGGTGGACGTCGCCAACCACGCCGTCATGAGCGTGTCGGCCGCCAACCTGGTCGTGGACTACACCGCGCGCGAAGCGGCCGGCACGCTGGACTTCAACATGACCCAGCTCCTGACGACCGCGAACGCCAAGACCGACGCCATCTCGAACGTCACGATCGCCAACCTGGGCTCGCCGCAGATCCAGCGCGGCATCAACAACGTGCGCAACACCGAGAGCGCGCTGGGCGACGTGATCGCCGACGCGCTGCTGGCCGGCACCCAGGCGCAGGGCGCCCAGATCGGCCTGATGAACCCCGGCGGCATCCGCGCCGACCTGCCCGATACCACGCGCATCAAGGCCGGCAACGCCGTGAACTTCGGGGACGTGTTCGCCGTGCACCCCTTCGGCAACACCACCACGGTGCTGAGCCTGACCGGCCAGCAGCTCAAGGATCTGCTCGAGCAGCAGTGGAGTGGCGCGAACGCCACCGCGATCAAACTGCTCCAGGTGTCCGGGGGCTTCACGTACTCGTACACACTGGCCAACGCCGACGGCAATCGCGTCGACTTCGCGAGCATGAAGCTGAACGGCACGCCGATCAGCGCGACGGCCACCTACCGCATCGCCACGAACAACTTCCTGGCGGCGGGCGGCGACAACTTCACGATCTTCAAGCAGGGCACGAACGTCGTGCAGCTCGCCAACCTGGCCGACACCGACATCCTGTCGAACTACCTCAAGACCAACGGCGCCAGCCTCACGAACACCGTCAAGGGCCGTATCACCGCCAAGTAAGCGTCTTTCCGCCACGCCCCGGACTCGTGCAGTCCGGGGCGTTTCCCGTACCCTGGGCGCCATGGCCGATCACCACCTTGGAACCGCGCACATCCATACCGTGTGGGACCACGCGCTGCCGCCCGCCCTCACCGTCCGGCCCGGCGACACGGTCACCCTCGACACCCTGGACGCCTCGGACGGTGGGGTGGCCAGGCGCGTGGCGACCGGCGATGTGGAGGCGCCACCGGACCTCGCAGACGTGATCGCACGCAGCCTGCGTGCGCCGCGCCCTGGCCCGCGCGGCCATCCTCTGACCGGCCCGGTGTTCATTGACGGGGCCGAACCCGGCGACGCGCTCCGGATCGACCTCCTGAGCGTCGAGGGCGCCGAGTGGGGCTGGACCGGCTGCCGCCCCGACGGCATCGGGCTGCTGGACGCCGCGCTGGGGGCCGAGGGGCTCACGCCGTACACGCACATCTGGGACCTGCGCGCCCGGACGCACGCGGACTTCCTGCCGGGCATCCGCGTGCCGCTGGCGCCGTTCCCCGGCGTGATCGGCGTCGCGCCGGGCGCGGCAGGTCCGCATTCCACGTCGCCGCCGCGCCACGTGGGCGGCAACATGGACATCCGGCAACTGGTGGCCGGCGCGGCCCTGTGGCTGCCGGTGGAAGTGCCGGGCGCGCTCCTGTCGGTGGGTGACCTGCACGCCGCCCAGGGAGACGGTGAGCTGTCGGGCACCGGTATCGAGATGGACGGCCGCATCACGCTGCGCGTGAACGTGGAGAAGGGCGCCGGCCTCACCACACCGGAATTCACCACTCCCACGCACGGCGGCAGCAGTCGGCGCTGGCACGCGACCACCGGCCACGACCCCGACCTGATGACCGCCGCCCGGCTGGCCCTGCGCCCCCTGCTGCGCCGGCTGCAGGCGCGCGGCCTGACACTGGAGCAGGCGTACGTCCTGGCGAGCGCGTGCGCCGACCTGAAGATCAGCCAGATCGTGGACGCGCCCAACTACACCGTCAGCGCGTTCCTGCCGCTGGACATCTTTGTCAACGGCTGAGGGCAGAGGGCGACGGCCTTTCAGCCCTCCGCTCTCTGCCCCCTTTGTTTTCTACAGCTCGCCCCGTGCGAAGTCCGTCATCACGCCCGGCGCGGCGGTGTCGAAGCCCACGACGTCCAGCATGTCGCCCCGGTTCGGGTCCGCGATGGTGAACTCCGTGGCGGTCATGCCGACTACGATCACGCGCGCGTCCACGCCCATCTTCTGACGGTACTGATCCAGCGCGACCGTCGGGTGGACGCCCCCCGCCCACGTTTCGTTGTCGGTGTAGACCACGAAGGTGTCCACCAGCACCTTGTTCTTCGCCGCCCAGAGCATCGGCAGGGCGCAGTCGGTGCCGCCCATCGGGATCTTCTGCATCGCGGCCATCACGTCGTCCAGCCGCTGGCGCGGGGTGATGGTTAGCGGGGTCAGGCCGGGCGTGCCCCCGCCCCAGCGCCCGCCGTAGCCGCTTCCTGCCGAGCTGAATGCCACGGCCGCGTACTCGGGTTCGGTGCGGGCAGTGACCAGCGCCATGGCGGCGGTCGCCTTCAGCGGGCTCAGTCCCGGCACGCCGCCCACCAGCCCCACGCCCATGCTGCCCGACACGTCCAGGCCCAGCAGGAAGCGCTTGCCAGCGGGACGCACCGCGCCGAAGGCCAGGTAGAACGCGTCCTGCAGGGCGTCCACGACCTGCGGCACGGGAACCCACTCGCCCTTGCCCTTCACGCCGCGACCCTGCGCGTACACCAGGTGCGCCTTCAGGGCGTCCAGCGGGTGGATGCGCCCACGCTTCAGCGCGTCCGGGTTCGTGACGCGGTCCACGACCTCGCGCACCACGTCGCGGTTGGCAGCGCTCAGCACGCCCACGCGCCCCAGGTTCCCCAGGTTACGCAGCTGCCACGTCAGGCCGTTGGTCTGCATGGCCGCGCGGTACACGGCCTCGCCGCGCAGGTGGGTCGGGATCGCCTCGATGGGCAGGCCGTAGCCGCGCATCAGGGTCGCGGCGTCCTTGTCGGTCGTCACGCGCTGGGCCAGCAGGTGCCCCTCGATCACGCGCAGGGCCGGAGCGCTGATGTCGCCCACTCCGTCCAGCACACCGTCCACCATGAACTTCAGGATCGCGTTGCGTTCCGGGTCGTCCGTCCTGGGGTGGCTCAGGCGCAGGGCGTCTGCCTGGCTCCAGCCGTCACGGCTCTTGTACTTCACCGCCCACAGCGCCAGCCGCGCCGCGTCTGCCGATTCGTACACGTTCGCCACGCCCCGGCGGGTCAGGCGACCCCAGCCGCCCAGGGCGTCCGCGAACGCCAGGAAGTGCAGCAGCATGGTGCCCGTGCGCGCGACCTCCGGCAGGGCGTCCCACGCGGCCTTGCGGTGTGCGGCGTCCGGCGCGGTCTTGGCGATCAGCGCCAGCACCAGCAGCGCCGGGTCGGGCTTGGGCGCGCGGCCGGCCCGGATCACGTCCAGCGTCACGCGCAGCGCCGCGCCCGCGTCGAGGAGCACGAAGGTCTTCACGAACTCCGTCGCCTGGAGGGTGTGCGCCCGCTCGGTCGCGTAGAAGGTGCCGCCGTCCGTGCCCAGGATCAGGAAGCGGGTCAGGCGGGCCTCGTCCGGCAGGGCGTACACGAACCCGCCCGCGTTGTTCACGACCTGACGGGGACCAAGCCGCTCGGTCTGGGTGCGCTTCAGGGGATTCACGGCGTTCAGGTAGTTCTTCATGGGTCGGCCCTCCTGTTCGACAGGGCAAGTAAATGGGCACTGAGCCCTCCCGGAATCGCCGGGCGCGACGCGGCGCGGCAGTGCGCCAGTGGTGAACCGGGCAGGACTCGAACCTGCGGCCTTCTGGACTTCAACCAGACGCTCTTCCTGCTGAGCTACCGGAACACGGTGGGGAGAGCGGCGGGACTCGAACCCATGACCTCCGCCTTCACAGGGCGGCGTGCAGCCTTTACACCACACTCTCCGTACGCTGGCTGTTCTCCCCCGCGCCGGTCGCCCGGCCTCCTCGTGCGGTCTGGATGGTGGAATCGGAGAGATTTGAACTCTCAGCCCCCTGCGTGCAAGGCAGGTGCTCTCCCGTTGAGCTACGATCCCGAATCCGCCTCAGTTCTTCCCAGCGCCCGAAGACGGGCAGAGGCTGACGCTGTCTGCATGGTCTGAACGGCACGGATCGAACGTGCGACCTCCTGAATCCGAATCAGGCGTGCTTCCGCTGCACTACGTCCAGAGAGGGGTCATGGAAAGGCAGGTTGTCTGGCTGTTCATGACCGATGTGGCCTGGTGCTTTCGCCCAGGCGGTGGCTCCGGGAGCAGGGATCGAACCTGCGACGTCCTGCTTAACAGGCAGGCGCTCTGCCACTGAGCCATCCCGGAAAAGTGGCGAACCGGGCAGGACTTGAACCTGCGGCCTTCCCGTTCGTAGCGGGACGCTCCTCCAGCTGAGCTACCGGTTCGTGTGGTGGAACGGGTGGGAATCGAACCCACGACCTTCGATAGGTAGTCGATAAGCCTTCACGGTCGGCCCTGAGGGGCAAGGTGGTGTGGAGGCGATGCTCTACCGCTGAGCTACCGTTCCATGTGATGTGGGGGACGGGCGGGATTCGAACCCGCACTGAACATCAGCCTCAGACAGCGGCCCACGCCTGGGCAAGTGGCGCTGAGGCATTACCTCGCGGTCACGTTTGTGCTGCCGTTGCACCACCGTCCCCATGGTGGAGTGTCGAAGTGAAGCGGCGGGGCGGGACTCGAACCCGCAACCCGGCCATTAAGAGTGGTAACTTTCGCACTTCGGCCCGCAGCATGTGCCGGGGCAAGGGGCGTGGAAAGCAGTTTCCTGCTCTGCCATTGAGCTACCCGCCGCGTGTGGTGGATGGGGTGGGATTTGAACTCGAAGGCCTCCCGGTGAGGCGAAGCCGAACCCGAGCGGAGCGAGTTGGACGCGGGGAGGGGTTCAGGAGATGGAGGGGCTTCCGGTGCCGTTCTGGAAGTGCCGGAATCGGATGAACTCCTCCCACTCAGCCCGCAGGCTGAAGATTTACAGTCTTCCGCGACTCGCCGTCTTCGCCGCCCATCCGGAATTTCGCGGCTGGGTAGTGAAGGAATATCGGGCGTGGTCGGGATGGCGCTGATGATCTCGCTGGAGTCGCGGGGTACGGCCGGCCCACTGGACTTTGTTCGGTTGTCTGGGCTGTTTCATGCGCGTACCTCCGGGACTGGATTTGGGGTGGGTGTGTGGATTCGAACCGGGATCGCCAATAACCCTCATGCGTCGGCCCAGGCTGGGCAAGGCGTGCGGAGGGACTTCGACGCCCACCATGGTCTGCCCGCGCTGGGGCTGGTACTCCGAGTGAGATTTGAACTCACACTGACACGCTTCTGAGGCGTGTTCCTCTGCCGAGTTGGGATACCGGAGCATAGCGAGACCTCGGGAAGTGGGTCGGAGGGGAAGTGGAGCAGGCTGGACGGAATTGCACCGCCGTTCCCCGACGGTTGCCGGGCATCTTGCTGACTAGAAGAAGCCTGCATATGAGGTGAATGGAGCAGATGGACAGACTTGCACTGTCGTCTTCCCGCTGGCAGCGGGACATCCTGGCTACTGGACGACATCTGCGTGAGTGGCCGGGCAAGGGGTGAAGGTCGGCGTGGAGTTGAACCCGAACCCGCCTGAGCGGGTCATCACCGAAGAGAACCGAGCCTTCTCCGGCCCAACCGGCGAAAGAGCGAGGAACATCCGGACAAGGTGGTGGATCACGGACCGGGCCACTTCAATGCCGGGAATCGAACCCGGAGCCCCCTGCGGGGCTTCCGCCCGAACGCCCCCACAGGGGACGTGTGCTGAAAGAACCGTGACCGGTCGGCCCTGGAGTTCCCCCGTGTGGCGATTCCAGCCGGACTCGAACCGGCGTATTCCCGCAGACAACGGGGCGTCCTGGCCGCTGAACGATGGAATCGTCCTCCATGTGGAGGTGTGGTACTTCCAGCCGGAATTGAACCGGCGTTTCCTGGTTGAAGGCCGAGCGTCCTGACCACTGGACGATGGGAGCGGGTGGGGAAGGTCGGGCAAGTGAACCGCTCAGGGTGGTTGACCGTTTCAAGGTAACCCTGGGCGTCCGGCCCGGCCGGCAGGAGCGTGGCATGCCCTCACCTGCCATGGAGTGTACGGGTGAGGGTGCGCGCTTCACATTCGCCGGGTGGCGTAGCGGGCGCGTAAGCCAAAGGGCGGGGCCGGAGCGTGGCGGCCCCGGCCCTCCGTGCTGCGCCAGCAGTGTTATTCCAGCGTGACGAGGTAGTCGTACAGGTCGGGCCCGCCCGCGTGCGCCTCGACCTCGACCATGGGGAACGCGCCGCTGATCTTCGCGGCCAGTGCGTCCAGATCGTCCTGGGTCTTCTGTGGCCCGCCGAACACGGTGACGATCTCCTGCCCGGCGTAGGCGCCGTTCAGCATCGCCAGCACGCTGTCCTCGGGCGTGCCGCCGGCCTGCACGAGTTCGTCGTCCTGCAGGCCGATGACGTCGCCTTCCTTGATGTCCAGCGTCTGCCCGGTCTTCGTGGTGATGTTGGTGGTGCGGCTGGCGCGCGTGACCTCGAAGGTGGTGACATTCCCGGCCCCCTCGGTCATCGCGTCCTTCAGCTCCTGCGCGTCCGTGTCTGGCTGGAAGGCCAGCGCCGCGCCGATGCCCTGGCCCAGAGTGCGGGTTGGGATCACGACCGCGCGGCCCTCCATGAGTTCCATGGCCTTCTCGGCGGCCATCAGCACGTTCTTGTTGTTCGGCAGGATGATGACCTTCTCGGCGCTGACCGAACGCACGGCGTCCACGATGTCCTGCACGCTGGGGTTCGCGGTCTGCCCGCCGGACACGATGCGCGCGCCCAGGCTGCGGAACAGCTTGACCAGGCCGTAGCCGTTCGCCACGGCGACCAGGCCCGACGGCGGCACTTCCTCCTCGGCGCGCGCGGCGGCGCCGGCCATGCCCAGGATTTCGGTGTGCTGCTCGGCCATGTCCTCGACTTTGGTCTTGAGCATCTTGCCGTAGCGGCCGACCGTCGCCAGCAGCTGGTCGGGCTCGTTGGTGTGGATGTGGCCCTTGACGTAGCCTTCGGCGCCCACGACCAGCAGGCTGTCCCCGAAGGGCGTGACCAGTTCGCGGATCTTCTCGATCGGCTCGGTCGCCTCGGACATCAGGAACTCGGTGCAGAAGCCGAACTCCTCGTGCTCGAACTGCTGCTGGGCGTAGCTCGTGACCTCCGGAGCGGGCGGCAGGGCCTCGCCGCGGAGCTGCGCCAGCATGCCCTCGACCAAGTACAGGTAGCCTTGGCCGCCCGAGTCGATCACGCCCGCCTGCTTCAGCGCGGGCAGCATGTCCGGCGTCTGGTCGAGCAGCGCCTGACCGCGGAACAGCGCCTGTTCCAGCACCGTCTCGATGTCCGCGCCTGCCGGAGCGCTCGCCGCCCCCTCGGCCACGCCGCGCGCGACGGTCAGGATGGTGCCCTCGACCGGCTTCATGACCGCGCCGTAGCCGGTCTTCTGCGCGGCCTGGAAGGCGCGGGTCAGCAGCGCGCCGTCCACCGTGGCGGCGTCCCGCAGCGCTTCCGCGAAGCCCTTGAGAAGTTGCGACAGGATCACGCCGGAATTGCCGCGTGCCCCCAGCAGCGCGCCGTAGCTGATCGCGCGGGCCACGCTGGGCATGGCGTCCTGCTCGCAGGTGTCCAGTTCGCGCCGCACCGACTGCATGGTCAGGTGCATGTTCGTGCCGGTGTCGCCGTCGGGCACCGGGTACACGTTCAGGGCGTTCACCTGCTCGCGGTACACGCCCAGCCAGTCGGTCGCGTAGCGCAGCATGCGGGCCAGATCGGCCGGCGTCAGGGTGGTGTGGCGGGCGGGGGCAGCGTCAGACACGCTGAACCCCCACGGCATGCACGCGGGTCGCGGCCAGGTCGATGCCCGCTTGGGTCTTGACGGTGTGCACCACCCGGTCGACGATGTTCTGCGCGACCGTCGGGATGCTCACGCCGTACGCCGCGACGATGTACAGGTCGGCGGTGAACTTCCCCGCGTCCTTGCCGATCACCACGCCCTCGCTGGCGTTGGCGCGGCCCAGCACGCGGCTCAGGCCCTCGCGCAGGTTCGCGGGGGCCATGCCCACCACGCCGGGAATCTCGTGGGCCGTCAGGCCGATAAGCGAGGCGAGGGCCGCCTCGGTGATCTGTATGGAGCCGCTCACAGTAGCCCCGAGTATACGGGAGGCGCCGGAACTGTTCGGCCCGGCGTCTGGACGCGCGCGGGCGGCCCGTCCCGGCGCTGGTGCCTACCACAAACGCCGTCCAGCACAGCGGAACGCCCGGTGTTCGGCCCGTGGTCTACTCCCGTATGCCACTGAATTCCACCCTGGAGCGCGCCGACCTCACCCTGTCGTTTCTCGGCGGCCGTCAGGACGTACCCGAGCGCCTGACCCGCGACCTGAAGGCGGACGAGGTGCGGCTGGTGTCGCGCACGGCCGACGGCGACTCGGCGCTGGCCCTGGAACCGCAGGACGCGGCGCAGGCGCGCGAGCTGGGCATAGCGCTGGCGAAGCTCGCCCGGGAGCTGAAGGCCGAGTCGCTGCGGGTGGCGGCCAGCGGGCACGGGGCGGCCCTGGCGGGAGCGCTGCTGGCGGCGACGTGGCGGGACGAACGTTACCGGAGCACCGACGCCTGGCGCACGCCCGTGCAGGTGCACCTCGAGGGCCTCACCGAGACGGACGTGCGCCGGGTGCAGGCGCTGGAGGCCGGGATCACCTTCGCGCGCGAACTCGTGAGCGCCCCGGCGAACCACCTGAACCCGGCCACCCTAGCCGCCGAGGCCCTCACCCTGGAGGCCCACGGGCTGAACGTGGAGGTCTGGGAGGACGCGACCCTGCGGGCGCGGGGCATGAACCTGCTGCGGGCGGTCGCGGCGGGAAGCGCGGTGGGCGCCCGGCTGATCCGCGTGACGCTTCCGGCACGCGGGGCCGCGCGGCGCGTGGTGGCGCTGGTGGGCAAGGGCATCACCTTCGACACGGGCGGGTACTCGCTCAAGACCGCGCAGGGCATGTACGGCATGAAGGGCGACATGGGGGGCGCGGGCGCGGTGCTGGGGGCCATGCGCGCGCTCGGGGAGGTGCGCGGCGCCGTGCCGGAGGACGTGGAGGTGCGCGCCTACGTGGCCGCCGCCGAGAACATGGTCGGCCCAGACGCCATCCGCCCCGGCGACGTGTTCCGCGCCGCGAACGGCAAGACGGTGGAGGTCACGAACACCGACGCCGAGGGCCGGCTGGTGCTGGCCGACGCGCTGGCGGTCGCGTGCGACGAGGGCGCCAGCGAAGTCATCGACCTGGCGACCCTGACCGGCGTGAAGGTCTCCGCGCTGGGCAACGACATCGCGGCCCTGTTCAGCAGCGACCCGGCCCTGACCGCCCGCCTCCTGGGCGCGGCGCACGCGGCGGGCGAGTACGTGTGGGAGCTGCCGCTGCACCAGCCGTACCTGCGGGCGTACCAGAAGACCACGGTGGCCGACCTGAAGAACAGCGACATGGTGCCGGCCGGGGGCAGCATCAAGGCGGCGCTGTTCCTCCAGCAGTTCGTGACCCGGCCGTGGGCGCACCTGGACATCGCGGGCAACGCCCTGAAAGACGAGGCCGCGACCGGCTGGGGCGTGGGGACGCTGGTGGAGTACGTCATGGCCGCGCGGGCGGAGACGTCCCCACACGAATGAACGCTCGCCGGGCAGGGGGTCCCGGCGAGCGTCGCGTGCGGTGGGGTTACAGGGCGGGATCGAGGCTGCCGGTGAGCAGCAACTGCACGCGCTGGAGGGCACGCTTGTACAGGGGCGGCGCGTAGTGCTCGCCGAAGTCCTTGGTGGCTTCCTCGCTGCCGACGTCGTGGCCGTACTTCTGGGTCAGGAAGTAGCGGTGGTCCATGATCCACAGGTACAGGTCGGCCTCGGTGCGGCCGGGGAAGCGGAACATCACGTGGTGCAGGTCGATGTTCTCCACGATCCGCAGGTACAGCCGGCAGTACCAGCTCTCCACCGCTTCCTCCCACGTCACGGGCTCCCGGCCCTCGGCGGCGCGTTTCTGGTTGAGGTAGTACTCGCGGGTGCGGATGTGCTCCAGCAGCTTCTCGTAGCGGCCGGGCGTGGTGAACAGGATCTCGCGGTGCTCCGGCATGATCCGGTCGAGGTTGGTGGCCTTCAGGAACTGCGCGTACTCGCCCTTGATGATCAGGTCCTTGAGCGTGTCGTCCTCGTCCGGGGGCACGGTGACGTTCAGTTCGATGACGTACGCGTCGATGTACTTCTGACCCTGGCGCCGGGCGACCGACACGCGGTGGTTGCCGTCCTTGACAAAGTACAGCTCACCGACCTTGTAGACCTGAATGGGCGGCAGTTCCTTGCCTTCCATCTGGGCGCTGCGCACGCCGATCCAGCGTTCGTCGAGGTGGGGTTCTTTGGGCAGGTAGTGACGGTCGAATTCACGGTAGCGGTCAACGCTGCCGATGATGTGATCCACGGGAATCGTCTGGAGCCCCCGCTGGTGCTCGCCTTCGGGGGCGAGATGCCGGACCCAGTCGAAGGGCAGCAGTTCGTTCGGTTGGCGGCGCAGCACGGCGACCATGTCACGGATGTCGCTCATGAAGCGGGCGCGTTCCACTTCATGCCTTGCTGCGGTGCGGTGGTGAAGTGAGGACATGCGGCGTACTCCTTGCGCCGGGTTCTGGCGGGGGGCCAGGGGCGCGGGTGGGGCCGGGGCATGTGCGGACTGGGGAAAGGTGATCACCCCGGTCTTGGTGTTCATCCTACACCAATCCCCTTGCATGATTCTGACTGTTTGCGTCAGTTTAGAGTCACGCACAGACAAGTTCCGCAGTATGAAAGAAACCACTAGCCCGGCCACGGACGCCGGGGCATTCGTCATCGTCCAATGAAGCATGCTCGGGAACTTCTTCAAGAAACCGGCCGACGATATGGACGGCCGCATTCCGCCCGGCCAGACGCTCACCACCCGCTTTCCGGTCCTGACCTACGGCCCCACGCAGCACTACCGCCCCGAAGATACCGTGATCCGTATCACGGGCCTGGCGCGCGAGCAGACCTTCACGTGGGCCGACCTGCTGGCGCTGCCGCAGACCACGCTGACGTACGACATCCACTGTGTGACGCACTGGAGCAAGCTGGACACCACTTGGACCGGCGTGCGCGTGACCGACCTGATGGAGCACCTGCAGCTCGACCCGGCGGCCACGCACGTGATGCAGCACTCGGTCGGGGGGTACACCACCAACCTGAGCCTGGAGGATTTCACCCGGCCGGAGAACCTGCTGGCGCACACCTTCAACGGCGAGCCGCTGGACGCCGAGCACGGCGGGCCGCTGCGGCTGGTCGTGCCGCACCTGTACTTCTGGAAGAGCGCCAAGTGGCTGACCGGCCTGGAATTCATGGCCGCCGACAAGCCCGGCTTCTGGGAGGTCAACGGCTACCACATGCGCGGCGATCCCTTCAAGGAGCAGCGCTACGACGACGACCCGTAAGCCGGTGCCGGACGCCGGGGGCGGGGCAGCGGGAACGGAAGACCTCTCCGGACGCGGCGAGTACCTCGTGCCGGACGTGCTGGAGCCCGGCCTGACCGTGGTGCTCGTGGGCACCGCGCCCAGCCGCATCAGCGCGGCGGCGCGGGCGTACTACGCCAACCCCACCAACAAGTTCTGGTGGGTGCTGCACGAGGTCGGCCTGACGCCCCGGCAGCTCGAACCGCGCGAGTACCCGCTGCTGCCGGGCTTCGGCATCGGCCTGACGGACGTGGCCAAGCGGCACAGCGGCGTGGACGCGGCGCTACCGTCCGGAGCATGGCGGCCCCTGGAACTGCGCGCCAAGGTCGCCCGCTACGCTCCCCGGCTGGTGGCCTTCACCAGCAAGCGCGGCGCGTCAGAGGTGCTGGGCGTGGCCACCGGCCGCCTGCCGTACGGCCCGCAGCCGGAGCCGCTGGAGGGCGCGGAGGTGTGGGTGCTGCCCAGCACCAGCCCGCTGGGGCACACGCACTTCCAGCTGGAGCCGTGGCGGGCGCTGGCAGCGCGTGTGGCGACCCTGCGCGCCGCGGGCTAGGCAGGCCACCCCCCGCCGGGCTCCCGCCAGTGGGGGAGGCCGGCCATCTGAAAGAATGTGAAGTATGACGCACGCCTTCGCCGTGGACCTGGGCGGCCTGATCGACCTGCTCAGCGAGCACCTGTACGCCGGACCCGAGGTGTACGTGCGCGAGCTGATGCAAAACGGCGTGGACGCCATACGGGCACGCCAGGACGCGGGCGGCGCCCCCTTTGACCCGGAACTGGCGTTCGCGGTGCAGGACGACACGCTGACCTTCACAGACAACGGCGTGGGCCTCACGCCGGACGACATCCATGCCTTCCTGGCGACCATCGGGCGCTCGTCCAAGCGCGGCAGCGTGGAGTTCATCGGGCAGTTCGGGATCGGCCTGCTGTCGTGCTTCCTGGTCAGCGAGCGCATCGAGGTCGTGTCGCGCTCGGCGAGCGGCACGCCGCCCCTGCGCTGGGTGGGCTCGGCGGACGGCTCGTACACGCTGGAGGACGGACCCGCCGACACTCCCGTCGGCACGCGCGTGATCCTGCGGGCCCGCGCGGACCGCGCGCAGTACCTGCTGCCGGACCGCGTGGCGTCGTGGGCGGGCGCGTTCGGGGCGCTGCTGCCCTACCCGGTCGTGGTGAGCGAGCCGGGCCGGCGCACGGTGGTCAACGTCGGTGGCGCGCCGTGGCTGGACCACGCCGCGGGCGAGGACGCCCGGCGCGCGGCGGTGCTCGCGTACGGCGAGGCGCTGCTGGGCACGGCCCCGCTGGACTTCGTCGACATCCACACCGAGGCCGGCGACGTGCGCGGCGTGGCCTTCGTCCTGCCGTGGACGCCCACGCTGGACGCCCGCGGACAGCACCGCGTGTACGTGCGCCACATGCTGCTCTCCGAGGAGGAGACGCAGCTCGTGCCGAAGTGGGCGTTCTTCGTGAAGGCCGTGCTGGACGCCGGCGCCCTGCGCCCGAACGCGGCGCGCGACGCCCTGCGCGACGACCCGACCCTGCACGCCGCCCGCGCCGAGATCGCGCAGACGCTGCGGCGCTGGCTGGTGGGGCTGTCGGAGCGTGCTCCGGCCCGGCTGCGGGAACTCATCGCGCTGCACTACCTGAGCATCAAGGCGCTGGCCGCCGAGGACGACGCCTTTCTGGAGCTGTTCCTGCCGTGGCTGCCCTTCGAGTCCAGCGCCGGGCGCCTGACGTTGCCCGAGGTGCTGGCCCACGCCGGGAGCGCCGAGGTGCGCTACGTCGCGGACCTGAACCTGTACCGGCAGGCGGCGCAGCTGGCCGCGCCGGGCGGGCCGCCCGTCATCCACGCCGTGTACACCTACGACGCCACGCTGCTGGAACGCTACGGCGCGCTGCACCCGGAGGTGCGCGTGTCGCGCCTGGACGCCGGCGACCTCGTGCAGGAGCTGACGCCGCTGACCCCGGCCGAGCGGCAGGGAGCGGCCACGCTGCTCGCCGCCGCCCGCGACACGCTGGTGCCCCTGGACGCCGACGCGCGCCTGAGCCGCTTCGAGCCGGCCGCGCTGTGCGCCCTGGCCTTCCCGCGCGCGGGCCGGGACCTGCACCGCACGCGCGAGACCGTGGGCAGCGGCGGCCTGTGGGGCGACCTGCTGGGCGACCTCCAGGCCGGCGCCGACTACGCCACCGAGGTGCACTTCAACCTCAACCACCCGCTGCTGGAGCGCGCCGCGAGGCTGCCGGACGGGCCACTGCTGCGCCGGGTGATCGGCATGCTGTACGTGCAGGCGCTGCTGCTGGGGCACCACCCGCTGACGGCGCGCGAACTGGGCCTGCTGAACGGCGGGCTGCTCGACCTGATCGGCGCGGCGCTGGGCGGCCCGGACACCGCCCCCGCCTCGGCCGCCCACCTGAACTGACGGAGGATGTGCCCATGAGTGCTGCCCATGACCTGCTCGACCGCGCCCAGGACCTGCCGTACGGCCCCGAACGCCTCGCCCTGACCGAGGAGGCCGTGCGCGAGGCCGACCTCGCCCAGGACGGCGCGGCCGGGTACGCGGCGCGCAAGGACCTGATCGAGGCCGCCACGTACGCCGGGCAGAGCGAGAAGATGCTGGTCGCCTTCGCGTGGTGCCGCACGTACGCGGATACCCACCCCGACGAGTTCGGCGAATGGGAGCAGCGCGAACTCGCGTGGTACCACAAGTGGGTCCTGAGCGCGGTGCACCACTTCCCGCAGATTCCGCTGCCGCGCGTCCTGGAACTGCATGCGGACTACGCGCGGCGCGTGCAGGCGCTCGGGGTGGGGGCCGGCACCGTGCCGTACTTCCGCATGGCGCTCGCGCTGCACCGCGGCGACCTCGCGGACGCCCGCGTGGCCTTCAACCTGTGGCAGTTCGCGCGCCGCGACAGCCTGAGCGACTGCGCCGCGTGCGAGGCCCAGGCCGTCGCCGACTACCACGAGGCCATCGGGGACGACGCGGGCTGCGCGGCGCAGGTGGACCGCATCCTGCAGCGCGGCATGACCTGCGCGCACATCCCGCACGCCACGCACGGCATGGTGCTGCCCGCCCTGCTGCGCCTGGGCCGCTGGGACGACGCCAGACGGCACCACGAGCAGGGCCGCGACCTGATCGCCGGCGACCCGGACCACCTGACCCCGCAGGCCCGGCACCTGGAGTACCTGAGCGTGACGGACCTGGACGCCGCCCTGGCGTGGTACGCCCGCCACCTGGGCTGGGCGGAGCGCACCGCCGAACTCGACGACCGCCTCGACCTGCATCTGGCGGGCGCGCTGCTCTTCCAGCAGGTGGAACGTGCCGGGCACGAGCACGTCACGTTGTCCCTCCCGCAGGACGTGCCGGGCCACCGTCCGGATGGCCGCTACGCCGTGCGCGAACGCCAGCGCCACCACGCGCAGGAGGCTGCCGCCCTGGCGCAGCGGTTTGACGAGCGCAACGGCACGGAGTACCACGCGCGGCGCCTGGACCGCACCCTGGCCCTGGGGGATCTGCCCCGCCCGCCGGCCGGCTGAGGGCAGGCAGATCGTGGCCCGGAGCGGAACGCGCGCCGCGCGGGGCGCGTACCCTGACGTATGGCTCCGCCCGTCACCCGAGTCCTCAGCGTGGCGCGCACCGGCACCCGGATCGCGCGGTTCCTGATCCGTCCCCCTGTCCCGCCCGCCCAGGGTCTCCAGCCAGACGGCTGGGGGCTCGACCGCGTGCCCCCGGCGCTGGCGCTGCGCCATGCCGGGCAGACCGCGCGGCGGGCGGCGGGCCTGGGCGTGCTCGGGCTGATCGGGCTGCTGGGCGCGTCCATCCTGAGCATCAGCGCCATCTTCCTGGGCATGGGCGCCGCGTCCGGCAGCGACGTGGCCGGCTGGATGCTGGGCCTCGTGCTGCTGCTGGGCGCGTTGGGCGCCGTGTGGCTCGTGCGCCGGGCGCGGCTGCTCCTGCGCCCGGCCGGGGAGGACACGCCGGCGATGCCTGGGGCCGGGCGCGTCTCGCTGGCCGCGCTGAACCGGCAGGCCCGCGCTCTGCCCGCCCCGGGCCGCGCCGCGTTCCGCCGCACGCTGGCCGCCACCGAGGGCGCCCTGCGCGCGTGCGCCGCCGACACCACCCTGGGCCGCGACACCTTCGATGCCCGGCAGGCCGCCCGGGAGGACCTGCCCACCCTGCTGGCCGCGTACCGCGCCGCGCCGCCCACCCCGGACGCGCAGCGCGAGTTCGCGCGGCAACTCTCCGTGATCGAGACCCGCATGCACGCCATCGTGCGGGGGCGCGCCGCGCAGCAGGCCCTCGACCTGCACGCCCACGGCCGTTACGTGGACGACAAGTACGGCCGGGAGGACGACCGCACGCCCTGAACCCGGCGGGTGCCCCCGGCACATGAAGCGCAGGTGCAGGGTGCTCCAAGGGATCATGGTGCCCGGCGCACCATCCGGTCCGTCCGGACCTCCACCATGAATGGATGCCTGCCGCCCGGCGCCGTGTCGCCCCCTTCCTCGCCGCCCTGGGGCTCGCGCTGGGATGCGCCGCGGGAGCAGACGAACCCGACCTCACCGCGACCGACGCCGTCCAGGCAGCGCTGACGCAGACCACCACGCCCCGGCTGCCTCCCACCCCGACCGACTCTGCCCTGGCGCGGGTGCCCGCCGTGCGCGTTCAGCGGGTGGGCGAGAGCGTGCCCGGCACGCCCGCCGAGTACAACGTGAGTATCACCGTGCGCTACGGCCCGGCCCAGCCGCGCGCCGTGCTGCTGCTGATGCCGGGGTACCTGGGCGGCGCGGGCAGCTTCGACCGGCTGGCCCGGCAGCTCGTGGCGCTCGACCCGCAGCTCGCTGTGTGGGCGGTCGACCGGCGCAGCAACGCCCTGGAACCCCAGGCGGACCTCGCCCGCGCGACGCCGGCGGACCTCGCCCGGATCGCCCGTGACGGCCTGCCGGTGCGGACGGCGGACAGCGTGGCGTTCATGCGCGAGTGGGGCCTGGACGTCACGCTGCGCGACTGGCGCGTGGCCGTGCGCGAGGCCCGGCGCGTGACGCCCAACGTGTTCCTGGGCGGGCACTCGCTGGGCGCCAGCCTGAGCGGCCTGTACGCCGCGTACGACTTTTCCGGGTACGTGGGCGCCACGGACCTGCGCGGCCTGGTCATGCTGGACGGCCTGCCGGGTGTCCTCGCGGACCGCCCCTTCACCCCCGACCAGTACCAGCAGGGCGGCCTGAACGCCCTGGGTCCGCTGCCCGGTCTGACGCAACTGGGCCGGCAGCCCTACGTGGACTCCGCGATCTTCGGCCCGAAACTCGCCGCCCAGGCAGACGCGCAGGCGCGACTCGCGGCCGCCCATCCCGACGCCCCCGCACCGGCCGGCGCCCTGACGCGCTATCCCGCCACGAACCTCGCTGCGGCGCTGGTGCAGCTCGAAGACCGCTACGCGCTGCTGCCCTTCCTGACCCTCCATACCGGCCACCCCACCAACGCTGTCGAGGCGCCCAGCCTCGCGGCCCTCGCCCTAGGCGGCCGCGACAGCCACTGGCTGCTCGGGCCGCAGGACCTGGGCCGCCCGGTCGGCTGGCAGGACGACCCGGCCGCCCCCACCGACGGCGTGGATTTCGTGCGCCGGTACTGGACGCCCCTGGCCGACTATTCGGAGTGGTACTTTCCCACCCGCCTGACGCTGGACGTGGCCGCCGCCCGGCGCGGCACGCGCGGCACGCCCTTCGAGACGACCCTGCCGGTGTGGCACGCGGCGTCGCTGGCCCTGCCCATCCTGGGCATCGCCGCGCAGGACGGCGTGACCCGTGAAGCCGACTACCGCGAGTACGCGGCGGGCACGCGCGCCACCCTGACCACCCACACCGTGCCCGGCGCGACCCACCTGGACATCGTCGCCGCGCGCAGCGACCAGGTGGCCCGCTGGATCCTTGCATGGATGGCCCCGCTGCGGAGGTGAACTGCCGAAGGCGTCGTGAAGGACGGATTCGCCACTGCAGCGCCCTGGGCTCCTTTGGTCTGGGCCGACCTCGGAGCGGGCGCCGGCGGCCTAGCTGCTTCCGGACGGCAATGGGCCGGAGGCGTTCACGCGGGCCTGCACCATCTCCGCGGCGGGACGGGCGGCCAGGATCTGTAGCACGTCGCCGGCGTGCAGGGGCGTCGTTCCGCGGGGGATGACGTACTGCTGCTCGCGGTAGATCAGGACGATCAGCGCGTCGGGCGGCAGGCCCAGGTCCATGATCCGCGTCCCGACCACCCCCGACGCGGTCGGCACCGTCACCTCGATCAGGTCGTTCTTCCCGGCACCGGTCGGCGTGTACTCGAGCGGCATCACGGTGTGGGCGCTCAGCGGGGCGTTCACCTTCAGCCAGCGGGCCACGAAGGGCAGCGACGTGCCCTGGACGAGGATGGACACCAGCACTAGGAAGAACGCCACGTTGAACAGCAGGGACGCCCCGGGAACGCCGGCCAGCAGGGGAAACGTGGCGAGCACCACCGGCACCGCCCCCCGCAGACCCACCCACGCGATCATGGCCTTGTGCGCGGCGGGCATCCGCGTGGCGAGCAGGCTCACGAAGACCGCGGCAGGACGCGCGATGAGCACCAGAACTGCGGCAAGCAGCAGGGCCGGGACGGCGACCTCGGGAAGCTGGCGGGGAAACACGAGCAGGCCCAGCAGCAGGAACATGCCCACTTCCAGCAGGTAGGTCAGGCCCTCGTGGAAATGCCGGAGCGAGCGCTTGTGGACGAACTCGCTGTTGCCCAGCACGACGCCTGCGATGTAGATCGCCAGCAGGCCGCTGCCGTGCACGGCCGACGTGACGCCGTAGATGGCCGCCACGATGGCGACGGTCAGGACCGAGTACAGACCGTCCAGCGGGAGGTTGATGCGGTTGATCAGCCGCACGGCGAGTCGTCCGAGCACAATGCCGAACACGCCGCCGAGTACCATCTCGGTCGCGAACTCGCCCAGGACGGACAGCAGGGGCGTGTCCGGGTGCGTGGCGATCTCGGTAAGGCCGATCACCAGCACCACGGCGGTCGGATCGTTGATGCCGGACTCGAATTCCAGCACGGGGCGGATGTGGCCCTTGAGGCCCAGCGCCCGCTCCTTGAGCACGGAGAACACGGCGCTGGCATCCGTCGGGGCCACGATGGCGCCCAGCAGGAAGGCGACGACCCAGGGCAGGCCGAAGAGGTAGTGGGCGGCCACGCCGACGAGTCCGGTGGTCAGGACGACCCCGAGGGTCGCCAGGGAGATGCCGGTCCACAGCACGGGCCGGGTGGTCCGCCACGACGTCTCCAGACCGCCCGTGAAGAGGATGAACGCGAGGGCCACGATGCCGACGAACTGCGTGATCTCGTAATTCTCGAAGGCGATGCCGCCGAGGCCGTCCGTACCGGCCAGCATGCCGATGATGACGAAGAGCAGCAGGCCGGGCAGACCGAGGCGGCCGCCGACCTTGCTGGCCAGCAGACTGAGCAGCAGGAGACCGCCGCCCACGAGCAGTATCAGTCCGGTGTTCAGGGGAATCGTCTCCTTCGGTGTGGGTGAGGACCGGCGCCGTGATATGGGTCACGGGCGCGCCGGGGTCAGGGCGGGGATTTATCCGTGTCGGGGTGCAGTTCGTGTTCCATGAAGGCGCGCAGTGCGTCACGGAAGGCGTCGCCCTCGGTCGGCAGGTGGGCGGTATGGGCGGCGTCGCGGATCGCGGCGGAGAGCAGCTGGGCCGCCGCGCGGGTCCGGCTGGCGTCCATGAGTTCGGCCAGTTGCGCGAGCCAGAACGCGTCGGGGGCGCTGAGGCGGACGGTGACCTTGCTCTCTGGCAGATCGCCGCCGACACCCCGGGCTGCGCGCTCTTCAAGGACGCCCTCGATGAGGGCCTGAACACGGGTCGAACCTTTGGTTGGCATCTGTCCTCCTGCCATCATCATGACTGCGTATGCTGGCAATTTGCCATTCTTTTGATGAGTTGGTCTGACAGAGACTGTCCATGAAATCTGAAGGTGATGGCGTTCTGGACCAGCACGCCGGGGACTGACCGGCCGAAGCTGGTCCACAGGAATCGGCCGCTGCCGAAGGCTGGCTTCCGAGTCACCAGCCCCCGTTGCGGTGCGGCAGGTGAACTGCGCTCATGCCGGGTTTGGCCGCTGCGACGGGTGGTCCCGGCGTCTCCATCCAGCAGGGCGGCCGGCCAGTGAGATGACTGTCAGGGGCTCTCCCTATCGTGGGGGCATGACCGGGACGCGACCACAGGCGGAGGAGAGGAGGCCCGGGTCGCCGCGTCCCACCCATGACGTCACGGCCGCTGCGTTCGACATCACCGCGGCCCTCATCGTGGTGCTCGACCGGGCCGGGCGGATTCTGCGGTTCAATGCCGCGTGCGAACGCATGACCGGGTACCGGGAAGCGGACGTGACCGGCCAGGTGCTGTGGCCACTGGTGCTGGACGCCCCCGAGGTGGCCCGGGCGACGGCCGTGTACGCCGCCATGACGCCCGGCCAGCCGACGAGCCGGTACGACAACTACTGGTTGAACACGCAGGGCGAACAGCGGCACATCGCGTGGGCGACGACCCACCTGCTCGATGCGGACGGCGAGATCGAGCTGGTCGTGGCCACCGGTGTGGACGTGACCGAGGAGCGCCGCAGTCGTCTGGAACAACAGGAGAGTGAGCTGCGGTTCCGGGCGCTGTTCGAGCGGTCCGGGGACGGTGTCGTGCTGATCGATCCTCACGATCCGGGCACGCCGTGGCGGATCGTGGACTGCAACGCGGCGTTCGCGCGGATGAACGGGTACGGGCGCCACGAACTGATCGGGCAGTCCATCGACGTGCTGCACGAGGACGACCTGATGGCCCGCGAGGGCGCCGTCCAGTTGCAGTGGCTGCGCGACCGAGGTGAGGAAGCGCACGGCGAGGGCACGCACCGCCGCCGGGACGGCACCGTGTTTTCCATCGAGAGCAGTTCGAGCGTGATCACCCTGAGCGGGCACGAGCTGGTGCTGGGCATCGACCGGGACGTCACCGAGCGCAAACGCACCGAGCGGGAGCTGCGGCTGCTGAACGACCGGCTCGCACATGATGCCCACCATGACGCCCTGACCGGGCTGCCCAACCGGCTGCTGCTGCTGAGCCGGTTGAACCAGGAACGAAGCCGCGCCCTGGAGAACGGGACGCAGCTGGCCGTCATGTTCGTGGACCTAGACCACTTCAAACGTGTGAACGACTCGCTTGGGCACGCGGCGGGCGACGACCTGCTGCGGGAAGTGGCGCGGCGCCTGGCGGGAGTCATGCGGCCCGGAGACACGGTGGCCCGGGTCGGCGGGGACGAGTTTGTGGCGGTCCTGCCGGACCTGAGCGGCGCGCACCATGCCGCGCGCATTGCCCGGCGCGTGAGGGAGACCGTCCTGACCCCCATCTTTGTGGGTGGCCAGGCCGTGACGATCCAGTGCAGTGTCGGGATCAGTCTGTTTCCGCAGGACGCCGTGACCGCCGAGGATCTGCTGAAGCGCGCCGACCTCGCCGTGTACGAGATCAAGAAGGCGGGCAAGGATGCCGTCCGGTTTTTTGGGGCCGATATGGACGCCGCGGCCGGCGCGCGGCTGCATATGGAGACGCGGCTGCGCGCGGCCATCCTGGAGGAGAGCCTCACCCTGCATTACCAGCCGCAGGTGGACGCCCTGAGCGGGCACCTGATGGGACTGGAGGCCCTGGCCCGCTGGACGGACGTGGAACTGGGCGTGGTCAGTCCCTCCGAATTCATACCGGTGGCCGAGGAGACGGGTCTGATCGTGCCGCTGGGCGCGTGGGCGCTCGACGAGGCGTGCCGGCAGGCGGCCGAGTGGAATCTGCGCGTGCCGGTGGCGGTCAACGTGTCCCCGAGTCAGCTGATGCGGGCAGAGTTCCCGGAGACCGTGCAGGCCACGCTGCGCCGGCACGGTCTGCTGCCGCAGCTCCTGAAGCTTGAGGTCACCGAGCGCCTTCCTGTCCGGGACCCCGTGTTGGCGGCCGAGCAGCTCCGGCGACTGCGGGCGCTGGGCGTGCAGCTGTCGCTCGATGACTTCGGGGCCGTGCAGTCGGCGGTCGCGTCCCTGATGACCTTGCCCCTGCAGGAGGTCAAGCTCGACCGGGGCCTCCTGGCCGGCGTCACGGAGGACCCGGCGTCGTGGCAGGTGCTGAGAGCGCTGCTTGCCCTGGCCAGGGGATTGAAGATCCCGGTGATTGTCGAGGGGGTGGAAACCGAGGCGCAACTGGCCGCCCTGCGGTCCCTCGGCTTCCGCACGGTCCAGGGCTACCTGATGGGTCGCCCGGAGCGGCCCGACGAAATCACGCAGCGCCTCCGCAATGTCGGGCACACGGTCTCGCCGGGCTGATAGCGTTAGGCCGTTCCGCCCATGGGGATGCTATCCCCGCAGTGACGCCACGCCGGCCGCTGTTCGTCGCGGTTCTTCGCACTGCTCGTACCGGATGAATGGACGGGATTCCCTTTCACTTCATCCGGGCACCGCTCTGAGTCCATCAACCCGGGAGCCGCGCCCGGGCGCGCGGTTATGGGCCATAGTTCACCACTCTGGCCGGCGTCTTCAGGAAGACTGCGTGGCGTCCTGCACGGCCCGCGCGAACCACCCGGTCACCACGTCTGGCCGGGTGATGGCGCTGCCCACCACCACGAAGGCCGCGCCGGCTGTCAGGGCCCGCGCCGCGTCGGCGGGGGTGTTCAGGCGGCCCTCGGCGACGAAGGGCACACCGGCCACACGCAACTCGTCCAGCAGCGTCCAGTCGGGGTCCGGGCCAGGGCGGCTGTAGGGCGTGTAGCCGCTCAGGGTGGTGCCCACAATGTCCGCTCCGGCGTCCATGGCGGCCAGGGCCTCATCCAGCGTACTGATGTCGGCCATCACCTGCGCGCCGGCCGCGTGGATCGTCCCGATCATCTCCGCCAGCGGTTCCGGCCGCGGCCGACGGGTGGCGTCCAGCGCGACGATCTGCGCGCCCAGCTCGGCCAGCCGCACGCCCTCGGCCGCCGTGGGCGTGATGTACACGTCCGTGTCGTCCCGGTCGGTCTTCGTCAGGCCGATGATGGGGACGTCCGTCACCGCCCGGACGGCCTCCACGTCCGCGAACCCCTGGATGCGGACGCCCCGCGCGCCGCCCATGACAGCCGCCAGGGCCAGCTGGCCGATGATAAATGGATCGCGCAGGGGACTGCCGGGGTTGGCCTGGCAGGACACCACCAGCCCCCCGCGCAGCGTGTCGAGAACGGGTGCAGGCATCCCCACGAGCATAGCCTGGCCTCGCCGCGTGCGCAGCCGCACCGTGACCGCTCTGCCACCACCGGTCGCCGCGGGAAGTTCAGGCAGTCCAGAAGGCGTACGGAAACGGTGGGCAGCGTGACGGGCATCACCCGCTGAATCACGCCCTCGGGGATGGTGTCTTCGGCGGACCTGGTGCCGGCGGCCTCTATCCGGACCCGTACCTGCCCGGTGTCGGGAACGGTCTGAAGGGCGAGGTGCTCGGAGTTGCCGAACGCGGTCAGCGTCCAGGATCGTGGATGTCAGGCGCCGCGCGGGCACCTCAAGCATGCGCTGGCGCGGCGTCTCCCGGCCAGCCGTCACCGCTAAGGTGGAGGCGATGAATCACGTCAATCCCATCGACCTCCCGGTCTTCCTGATCTCGGTCCTGCTGCTTCTGGGACTGGTGGCCAGCAAGCTCGGCGGTCGGCTGGGTATCCCGGGCCTGGTGCTGTTCCTGGGGATCGGGATGCTCGCCGGGAGCGAGGGCCCTGGCGGGATCGACTTCGAGAACTATCCGCTGACACAGGCGGTGGGCATCCTGACCCTGGCGTTCATCCTGTACTCCGGTGGCCTGGAAACCGACTGGCGGTACACCCGGCCGGTGCTGCGCGACGGCCTGCTGCTCGCCACCCTCGGCGTGGTGCTCACGACCGGTCTGGTGGCGGTGGTCGCCCACGCCCTGCTCGCGCTGCCGTGGCTGACCAGCATCCTGCTGGGCGCCGTTGTGTCCAGCACCGATGCCAGCGCGGTATTCTCGGTGCTCAAGGAACGCGCGCTGGGCCTCAAGGGCCGCATCAGGCCCATGCTGGAATTCGAGTCCGGCGTGAACGATCCCATGGCTGTGTTCCTGGTCATCGGGCTGACGTCGCTGATTGCCCACCCCGGCACGCCGTGGACCGGCGTGGTTCCGCTGTTCCTCAAGCAGATGGTCCTGGGCGGCGTGATCGGGCTCGGCATGGGCCGGCTGGCCGTGCGGGTCTTCAACCGCATCAACCTGCCCTCGGATGGACTGTACACCGTGCTGTCCGTCGCCCTGGTGGGCCTGGTATACGCCTCTACCGCTCTGGTGGGCGGCAGCGGCTTCCTGGCGGTGTACATCGCGGGCGTGGTGCTGGGCAACAGCGCTTTCGTGCACAGGCGCTCGCTGCGCCAGTGGCACGAGGGCCTGACGTACCTGCTCGAGATCGGCATGTTCCTGCTGCTCGGGCTGCTGGTCTTCCCGTCGAAGGTGGTGCAGCTCGCCGTGCCGAGCTTGCTGATCTCGCTGTTCCTGATGTTCGTCGCCCGGCCGGTCGCGGTCTTCGTCAGCCTCTCTCTGGCCCGCGTGCCCACCGCCCACAAGGGCATGGTGGCGTGGGTGGGCCTGCGCGGAGCCGTGCCGATCATCCTCGCCACTTTCCCGCTGCTCGAGCACGTGCCCGGTGCCGATACCATCTTCAACGTCGCCTTCTTCATCATGCTGACCAGCCTGCTGATCCAGGGCACCACCCTGCCTGTCGTGGCCCGCTGGCTGGGCGTGGACGAGGCCAAGGCGGCCCGGCAGAACACCCAGCGCCTGCAGTTCACGCCCACGGGCGCCGGCAAGAACGACCTGGTGGAGGTGGTGGTGCCGCCGGACTCCCGCGTGGTCGGCCAGCGCATCGTGAGCCTGGACTTTCCCCCCGAAGCCCTGATCCTGCTGATCCACCGGAACGGCGAATACATCGTGCCCAGCGGCTCCACGGTTCTGGAGGCCGGCGACGAACTGCAGATGCTCGGCAGCCCCTCGTTCCTCGACCGCGTGCGCGCCCGGATCAGGCCAGCCGCCGACTCGGCCACCTGAGCGCGGTGGGTCGCCTGGCAGCTACTCGGAGCCCTCGGCCTCGGCCAGGGTCGCGAGACCTCTCCAGACCGACCAGTGCCGCCGCGCACACCATTTCCGGAACAGCGAGATCATCGTCATGGACGCATTGTGCAATCGCTGGCGTGATCGGCCCGTGAACGCAGAAAACCTCGACCAAGCACGGCCTCTACACTCTCAGAAAGGCGGAGACGAGGCAGATCATAGGACATCGCCGAATAGTTTTATTACGGGAATCATTTGAATCCACGAATATTTTCTTCGATCTACCATCTCTGGGGGCGCAATTTATAGCGATATTTGTTGCCATATCGCCTTTGCTCCCGTTCCGGGGAATCTGCGATGCAAATGGTTTAGTAGGTCGGTGCTGATCTAGCTGCTGATTGATAGTGTGCGTTCCGCACTTGATTATCGTGAGTTGTTCCGCTCAGCCGTCGCCATCATGCCCGACTGGGCGTTTCAAAATCGTTCAGCGTTCGCCAACCAGATAAAGCGCTGTGCGCGCCTATGACGGACCACAGCGATGGTCGGCAAGCTGAGGTGTACCCTGAGTAGGGATCATGCTTCCGAAGTCGCTGTGGCGTTTCGCTCGCGGCCGAATTCCTCCCTTCCCACGGTCCGCGGTCGGTGCGGCACGGCCTCGTTTCGGCTGCGTCCGTCGTCGAGCCGGGATCGGACAAAGCATTTCGGTTCTTACAACTTTGTCACCCTGTTCGGGTGCTAGTGAAGACGTGAAAAACCGCGCATGGTGGTTGGACAGGCAGAAGGAGGAGGGTCATGACGACGGGTCGACGGAATTCTGAGGGTTTTGTTTTGGTAACGGTGCTCGCGATGGCCGTGCTGATCGGCGTGATCCTCGTCGTGGCCTCGACCTTCGCGCTCTCGGCGCGGCAGACCGTGACCGCCGAAGCCCAGAAGATCCCGGCGTTCTACGCTGCGAACGCCGGCCTCGAACGCGCCATGGCGAAGATCTCCGCGCTGATTACGCCGACCCAGACCGTGACCACCACCAATCTCGCCTCGACCGGCAAGCTCTACCGGGATTCGCTCACCAACGACGTTGCCATTGACCTGGCCAACCGCCTGAACACGACGAACAACCTCGCCAACTCGAGCGGTTCGGTGTCTGGCGGCACGTTCAAGGTGACGGCCGTGGCCAAGGGCGGCTCGAGTGTGGAGTTGACCTCGGTGGGCACCGGGACGACGGGCGGGAAACGGACGGTGCTGCTGTCGTACCTGATCACCGCGACCACGCTCAAGGACGCGGCAGCTGGCGCGCTGGCGACCACGGGGCCGGGCGGGGTGAGCGGGAGCGCGAACGTGGTCGGCGCGTCCGGCACGGTGGGGGCGGGATCCACGATCTCCTGCACCATCTCGGCCGGCACGACCTGCACGTCCACTTCGAGCCCGGCGGTCTATCAGGTGACGTGGCCCACGGCGACACTCCCTGCCCTGAACGACAACGTGACCTACGCGCCCGACCCGGCGAACGACCCGAACTACTACATGGGTGACGCCATGTACAAGGTCACCAAGGTGAACACCTCGACTGGCGCCGTCGAGCTGACCGCTGTCAACGAGATCGTCAACGTCGCGACCACGAACGGCAACAAGACCACGGTGACGTCGAAAACGGTGCCCCTGTCCAACGCCTCCAAGCTGGCCACCACCACGGAGGTGGCGGCCATCCTGAGTTACAAGTCGTCGCCCGATGCCAAGGGCAACGCGGCCGGTAGCTGCACGACCTACACCTGCGGCTACCTCTCCACCGACCCGGCCAAGATGTTCGAGGCCACCTTCGGGGTGACCAAGACCAAGTTCAGGAGTGATCTCGCGGACAGCACCCTGACCAAGGCGCTGACCACGGCCGACTCGTGCCCCTCGCTCTCGACCGACAGCCGGGTCCAGTGGCTCGAGCCCACCAGTCTGAACGGCGGACAGCTGAGCCTGACCCCGTGCGACACGCCGCGGGTGCTGGTGATCAACCTGCCCACCATCGGCTGCAACACGAACAACCAGAGCTGCATCACCCTGAACCTGAACAACGGCGGCTTCAAGGGCCTGCTGTACGTCATCGGCAACAATCAGTCTGTCAAGATCGACGGCAACGCTGGCTCCTTCGCCGGGGGTGTGGTCATCGAGACCGGCACGAACTCCGACTCGAACCCCCCGACGAGCATTGCCGGAAATGCCAAGACGGGGTACTGCGGCACGACCGACGCCAAGATCTGTTACAGCGCCAGCATCCTGTCAGGCCTCTACAACGACGTGAAGACGGCCCTGGATTCCTCGGCCCTCCCGACCATGGGTGACCTGGCCAACTCCTGGAAGGAAGCGCAGGGCAACTGATGAAGGCAGCCGGATTCACCCTGATGGAACTGCTCGTGGTGCTGGCCATCGTCGGGATTCTCGCGGGCATCGGAACCGCGAACTACCTGAAGTGGATCAACACGACCCGGGCGGACGCCGCGGCCGCAGAAGTCGGACGGTTGCTGGACCGAGCGTCCAGCCGGGTGAGAACCACCAACAAGGATGTCACTGTCACGGTCAACACCACGGCCAACACCATCGACCTGTCGCAGGGTGGCGTCTCGTTCTCAAAGGCCACGCTGGACGCGACGATTTCCAGCCTGACGTGTAGCCCCGCGTGCACCGGCACCGCGACGGCAGTCACGGCGCAGGCCCCGTTCGGCGGGTTTGCCAACGACGCAACAACGCCTGTGGCGGCTGATATCAAGATCGTGATCAGCCGCAACGGCCTGTCCCGGTCCGTGTACGTGCTCGGACCAGCCGCTCTCCTCAAGGTCGTCCGGAACTAAGGTATGAAAACGGCCCAGGGCATGACCCTTATCGAAGTGCTCATCGGCATCGCCATCTTCGCCGTGGTCGTCGTGATCTCGTCTGCCGTCACCGCGTCCCTGTCTACCAACAAGGTCTCGGCCGACCGTCTGGCGGCCAATCAGGCGGCACAGGCGTTTTTCGAGTCCGTGACCGAATACTGGCGCACCTCCACTGCCTTCGGCAACGCCGACCCCGCCGCCTCGCCCACACCGTTCCCGGTACCTGCAGAGATCAATGGCTACAACTGGAGCCTGACCATTTCGGATATCGACATGACCTCGGCGACCTTCGCCCCGAAGACGTCGGTGACGTGGACCAAATCGTCGAAGACGGCTTACACGGCCTCGGCGTCGGCCACCCTGATGGACCTGTCTCTGACATACACGCCCACGGCAAGCGGATCGAGTTTCGTCAACGGAACGGAGATCTACAAGCGATGAAGGCCAGCGGCTTCACGTTGATCGAACTGCTGATCGTGGCGGTGCTGGCCACCATGATCCTGCTGGTTGCCTCTCAGCTGCTGCTGAACACCAACAAGATCTCCACCTCCTCCGTGGCGACTTCCGGGGGTATCAATCACGTCCAGCAGGGCGCCAACGTGCTCGCCGACGACGTGCGCCGCGCCCTGTACATCGTCGCCCCCGGCGCCACCCCATACCTCAGCACCGTCGCCGTCGGCGTGCCGACCAGCGGCTCGCCGGCCGTGACCAAGGCGGGAGCGGACGTGCTGGCCATGTACACGGCCAAGTCCGTTGGCACGCGCTGTACGGCGTCGGGAGAGGACTACGAGTACGTGGTCTATTACCTGGCGACCCGGAGCAGTGCCACTAGCGGGTCTGAGTGGTCGACCGTGCCCGCCGATCAGCTCAACGCCAGCCAGAAGGTGCTGATGCAGTTCAGCGCGTGCGTGAACGTCCTGGACCCCGCCACAGCCGTGACCAGTAAGGAACGGCTGCGCGTCGTCAGTGACTACCTCGGTGCCGGGTCGTTCGTGTACAAGGCGTCCGCCACCCTCAAGTACCGTCAGGTCACCATCTCGCTCACGCCGTCGCAGAACATTCCGGGGAAGACAGTGACCGCGGGAGCCATCGTCACGATTGCCACAGCACGGAACATCTACTGAGGGCTCGAGCCTGGCTCGTACGTGGCGTGACGAGAGAGGGTGCGGAACTCAGGGGTGAACATGCTGTGCCTGCACCGAACACGGCGTATCTACGCTCGCTAGTGGCGTGATACTTACCACCCTCCAGCTGGAAGCGGGATGCAGGGGAGAGCCAACGGTAGGCACGGACCGTGCTTGGCTGCGACGCAAGCAGGTGGCCCCTGCATTGCTGAAAACCATGAAGTGACCTCGACATCGTCGAAGTGGTGCGTGAGAGGCTCGAAGTCGCCACGGTGTGCGGTTTCCTCGTCTGCAGATCGGGATGAGGCCGCAGAGGGCATCTTGGTGTCGTTCGGCGAACTGCTGATAGCGTCGACGACGTACCCCAGCGCTTTAATCGCGGTTTCCCCTGCCAGGTCCAGGGTGCCCTTCGGCCCATTACTGACGTCCACGACACTTCAGGTAAGGAATCTCACGGCACGCTGGCGACGACGCTCGTGATCCCAGACGCCGTCGAAGGTGTCCGCCAGTTGGATCGCCGTGAGCCCAGCCGCGATATTCAACTCTAAATCGGCTTGATCCGACGTTGCTCCCATACCATGCACGGTTGTCGCGGCCCTCGTTACTGCCCATGACCGACCCGACCGAGCCGTGGCTGCTGTTTGGATATGGAACTGGCTTCTGAACGACGACGAGACCAGGCGAGCTCCTCCCGCAGAAGCCCGAGCGTACTGCTGTCGGCCTCGCCCTGAACATCGACGAGGCCAACCCTGGCTGCTGTCGTACCTGACAACCACAGGACGCGAGTTGCCGTCACTGGTCTCGGCACTGGTGGAGAACGCGCTGTGAGTGGTGACGTGGGTCATGCTGCCGCTGTGCGCGGTCACCGCGGTCCCAGGTGCTGTGCTGGCACGGTGCGACCGTCGGCGGCCGCTTTGATGCGGCATCAGCCACCGTGCGGGTATGGTGCTGCGGTATGCATTCCCTAGATAGCAGTTTGGATTTCGGCACGTTGTCGGACGAGACTCTCGCGCCTGCGGCGGTGCCAAAGAGAAAAAACCCCGACCGAGTCGAGGTTTCCGTTGGTGGGCGGTATAGGACTTGAACCTACGACCCTTCGCGTGTGAAGCGAATGCTCTACCACTGAGCTAACCGCCCGGATGCGCTGCCTGCGTGATGGTGGGCCCTGCCGGATTTGAACCGGCAACCAATCGGTTATGAGCCGACTGCTCTGACCGTTGAGCTAAGAGCCCGGACTGCCGAGTGCCCGCCTTCAAGGCGAGGGGAAGTGTAGCGAGTGCGTACGGCGCTTGTCAAACGTGCGGCCGAGAAGAGCGGAAAGGTAGAGTGCGGCATGCAAGTTGTACACGTGGGCTCGGAGGTCTTTCCCTACTCGAGGTCCGGCGGGCTGGGTGACGTCCTGGGCGCGCTGCCGGCCGAGCAGGCGCGGCTGGGGGCGCAGGTGAGCGTGGTGTCGCCGTGGTATGAGGGACTGGCAGGCACACCGGCCCTGATCTGGGAGGGGCCGCTGCCGGAGGTCTCCGGCGCGCTCGGAAATCCGCAGGTGCGCGTGGGCGAGCTGCTTGACGGGGGCGTGCGGTACCTGTTCGTGGGCATGGGCGTGTTCGACCGCCCCGGCCTGTACCACGACGATGACGTCTGGCGGTACTCGCTGTTCGGGCGGGCGGTGCTGCCGGCGCTGCGCGCGGTGGGGGTGGTGCCGGACGTGCTGCACGGGCACGACTGGCAGGCGGGCCTGGTGGTCGCGTACGCGCACCTGGCCGGGATCCGCACGGTGTTCTCGGTGCACAACCTGCAGTACCAGGGCCGCTGGAATCTCGCGGAGGCGTCGCGGTGGACGGGCCTGCCGGACTGGACGCTGGGGCCGGACGCGCTGGAGTTTCACGGCGACGTGAGCCTGATGAAGGGCGGCCTGACCTTTGCGGATCACGTGACGACCGTGAGCCCCACCTACGCGCTGGAGATCACCACGCCGCAGTACGGCGAGGGCCTGGACGGCCTGCTGGTGCGCCTGACCCGCGAGGGGCGCGTGAGCGGCATCATCAACGGTCTGGACCAGGAGCGCTGGAACCCGCGGACCGATCCGGATGTCCCGGCCTTCGCGGACGCGGTGGGCAAGGCGGCGGCCACCGCAACCCTGCGGGAGGAGTTCGGTCTGGACGGCGCGCCGATCCTGGCGACCGTGAGCCGTCTGGCCGACCAGAAGGGGATTGACCTGCTGGTGGAGGCGCTGCCGGAGCTGGTCAGGGACTGGAACGTGGTCGTGCTGGGCGGCGGCGATCCGCTGCTGACCGGTGCGCTGATCGGGTGGTCGCAGCACGCGCGCGTGGCCTTCCGGCAGGGCCTGAACGAGGCCCTCGCGCACCGCATCTACGCCGGGGCGGACGCCTTCGCGATGCCCAGCCGCTTCGAGCCGTGCGGGCTGTCGCAGATGATCGCCATGCGCTACGGCACCCTGCCGGTCGTGCGCGAGACCGGCGGTCTGGTCGATACCGTCCCGCATGACATCGGCTTCCGCTTTCAGGACGCCACGCCGGCCGCGCTGCTGGGCGCGTGCCGCGAGGCCACCGCGGAGTACGGCCGTCCGGACGCGTGGGCCGCGCGGATCGGGCGGGCCATGCAGCTGGATTTCAGCTGGGCGGGGCCGGCCGGAGAGTACCTCGACCTGTACGGCCGAGTGCTCCGTGAGTGACGCGCTGCTGGCCGTGACGCGGGTCGCGCCGGACGCGCTGCTTCCCGCGTTTGCCGCCCTGTACGGAGCGCCCGAGGAGGACATGGCGTGGATGGTGTCGGCCTGCACGGCCGGGTGGGTCGCCGTGGACCGCGAGGACACGCTGCGCGCCGCGGTGGGCGCGCGGCCCAGCCCGCAGCACGGCGCGGAACTGCTGGGCGGCGCGTTTCCGGGAGAAGCGGGGGTGCCCGCCGCGCTGGCGGTCGCGCGGGCGGCACACGCCGACGTGGGCGCGGTATACGTCTTCGCGGACGGCACACTCTTCCCGCCGGCAGAGTTGGTGGCCGCCGGCTTCCGCGAGGTCGGCTCGTACCGGCGCCTGGAGGGCCGCGTGCCCTACCGGCACGTGAGCCCGCCGGACGACGTGACCCTGCGCGTGCTGGCGGACGTGCCGGATGTGGCCGTGCGGCTGGAGGCCCTGGGCACCCACGAGGACCGCGTCGGGCATCACGCGGTGCAGCCGAGCGCGGCGCTGGACGGCGCTGGGGGCTTCGACTCGCATCTGAGCGCCATCGCCTTTGACCGGGAGGGGCGCGGCATCGGGATCTGCCGCGTGGCTGTGGAGGGCGGGGTCGGCCGGATGGACTCGCCCGGCGTGCATCCCCGCTGGCGACACACCGCCCTGCGCTCGGCGCTGCTGAACGCCGTGAACGCCCGCCTGCGTCACCAGGGCGTCACGCGCGTCAGCGTGGACTCGTGGGGCGACACGCCCGCCGAACTCGCGCACGACCTCGCGCTGGGCCTGAGCGTGGTGGACGAGACGCCGATCCTCGCGCTGGGGTAGGTGGGACGGTGGCGCGCCCCGGCCGCCCTCGACCGGTTCCCCCGGCGGGCCGTGCTGCCCACGCACGCCGGTGTCCAAGCGGGCGCAGACCACCCGGCGGGTCCGGGTTCTGCTATAGCATCCGGCGCGTGAACCTCGCCGTCGTCCTCGTGTCTCCCAAAACCCCCGGCAACATCGGCGCGGCGGCGCGGGCCATGCTGAACATGGGGGCCGGTGACCTGCGCCTGGTCGCGCCCCGCTGCAATCCCCTGGACCCGCAGGCGATCGCCATGGCGGTCCACGCGGAGGACCTGCTGCGCTCGGCCCGCGTGTACGCCACGCTGCGCGAGGCGCTGGCCGACCGTGACCTGAGCGTGGGCACCAGCGCCCGCGTCCGCGCGGACCTGCCCCCGGGTCGGCACCCCGCCACACTGCGGCCCCTGGTGCGCGCCGCCGCCGCGCCCGCCCTGGTCTTCGGGCCGGAGGAGACCGGGCTGATCAACTCGGACCTCGAGCAGTGTCAGGTCACGGTGCGGATTCCCACCGGCGACTACGCTAGCCTGAACCTCGCGCAGGCCGTGCTGCTGGTGTGCTACGAGTTCCTGCAGGGCGTGGAGGACGCGCCGCCGCCTGGCGAGGCCCCGACCACCCTGCCCGCCCCGGGGCGCAAGACCGCCACCCGTGAGGACATGGAGGCCATGTACGGCCACCTGCGCGAGACCATGCAGCTGATCGGCTACACCGACGCCGTGCGCGCGCGGCACACCCTGCGCCTGTGGCGCGCCATGCTCGACCGCGCCCTGATGAGCCCCGCCGAGAGCCGGCTGTTCCGCGGGTTCCTGCGCCAGGTGCACTGGAGGGTCGAGCAGGCGGCGAAGGCCGTGCCGGACGCCCAGAGCGAGTCCTGACTCCCCGCCCCGTGGCCGCACCCGCTGGAGCGTGGCGGTGCTCCGGCCGGCGACCAACGGCGTCCGGCCTTCCTGTGCTGGAGAGGCGGACCACCTAGACTGAGGACGGCCATGCAGGTTCCCGTGTCCCTTCCCACGCCGTCCCGTCCGCCCACCGCGCCGCCGCGCGTGCGGCTGTCGGACCGTGTGCGGCTGGTCCGCAACGTCCTGCCGCCGCTGATCATCCTGGTGGTGGCCCTGGTCGAGTTCATGATCTCGCGGCTGCCCAACACGCAGGCCGAGCTGTGGGCACACCTGCTGTTCTACGGCCTGGTCGGCCCGGCCGTGACGTACTTCAGCGTGGAGTGGATCGCCGAGGGCACCCGCGCCCGCGAGCGCGCCGAGCGGGAACTGCGCGACCTGTACGGTCAGCTGAGCACGTCGCATGCGCGCCTTCAGGCGGTGCAGGAACTCATGCGCGACCTGGGCGGCGCGCCGGACATGGGCGCGGTGCTGGAAGTCGCCGCGCGCGGCGCGGTGCGCGTCACGGGGGCCACGCACGCCACCCTGAGCCTGCCCGGCGGCCTGGGCGGCAGCGCGCGGGGCGACACGCTGCTGTCCGCGCCCAGCGCTGCCCTGCACCCCCTGGCCGTCCGCCTGCCCGGGGGCGGCGAACTGCTGCTGCACTTCGAGACGCCGCCCAGCGCCGACGCGCTGGCCCTGGCGCAGGCGCTGGCAGCCGAGGTCACGACCGGCATCGAGGCCGCGCGGCAGCGCACCCTGGACCTGATGACGCTGTACTCGGTGGACCAGAGCATCCGCGCGGAACGCAACATGCGCCGCCTGCTGGCCCGCATCACCCGCACCATGGCCGAGCGCGTCGGGGCGGACGCCCGCGCCGCGTACCTCAGCGATCAGGACGGCGTGTTGCGGCTGGAATACGCGCAGGACCGGCTGGGCGAGGCGCCCGGCGGCATGCCCGCGCCCGCCTTTGCGGCCCACGTCGCCGCGTCCATGCTGCCGCTGATCACCGATGGTCCGGCCGCCGGCGAGGTCTTCCCGGGCGTGCGCAGCGTGCTGGGCCTGTCCATGCGCGACGAGGACGGCCTGGTGGGGGTGCTGGTCTTCGGTCACCACGATGCCGGAGCCTTCGACGACGCGCGGCTGCCGCTGCTGGCCCTGATGGCCGGCCAGGCCACGCTGGCGGTCCGCAACGCCCGCGCGTACCTGTACTCCGAGGAACTCGCCATCGGGGACGAGCGCGCCCGGATTGCGCGCGAGATCCACGACGGCGTGGCGCAGTCGCTGGCCTTCGCCGCCCTGAAGCTGGACGTGGTGGCCCGGCAGCTCCACACCGATCCCGTGCAGGCCGAGGCCGAGGTGAAGGGCGCCAGCGCCCTGCTGCGCGAGCAGATCCGCGAGGTGCGGCGCAGCATCTTCGCGCTGCGGCCCATCGATCTGGAACGCTACGGCCTGCTGGAGACCGCGCGGCGCTACGTGCTGGACTTCGGTGAGCAGAACGGCGTGCGCGCCTCGCTGGACGTCAGCGGCGAGATTCACCTGTCGCCCGGCGACGAGGCCGTGATCTTCCGCATCCTGCAAGAGAGCCTGAACAACGTCGCCAAGCACGCCCGCGCCCGTGAGGTCAGCGTGACGCTGCGCGGCGGGGCGCGCGTGACGCTGCGCGTGCAGGACGACGGCCAGGGCTTCGACCCCGAACAGGTGAGCGGCCGGGTCAGCTCGGCCGGCGGGCTGGGCCTGATGCAGATGCGCGAGCGCATCGAGGCGCGCGGCGGGCAGTACCGCATCCTGTCTGCGCCCGGCCACGGCACGGTCATCGAGGCCGAGATGCCCCAGGGCTGAGGGCGGAGCGGCCGGCGCCTCAGTTCAGGACGCGCTCGCGCGGCACGTCTAGCACGAAGGCCGCGATGGGCACCTGTGCCCGCACGCCCCACGCGTCCTGCACGACGTAATGGCCGTGCATACGGCCCGGGGTGGCCTCCAGCGTCACGAACGAGTCGTACGTGAACGACCCGCCCGGCGGCAGCACCGGCTGCTCGCCCACCACGCCCTCGCCGTCCACGACCGTCACGCGGCCCGTGGCGTCCTCGATCTCCCAGTGCCGGGCGAGCAGTTGCCACGTCTGGTCGCTGCGGTTGTGGACGGTGATCACGTACGTGAACAGCTGCCGGTCTGGACGGCTGTGCGCCGGCAGGTGCTGCACCTCGACACCCACGGCAATGTCCGGCCCGGCGCTGTCCGGAGGGGGCGGACGACTCATGCCGTCAGCATAGCCGGGGCTGGCATAGACTCGCCCGCGTGAGCGCCAATCCTTCCGTCATCAATGAACCCTTTCTGTACGACCTGCTCGCCCAGGCCGCGCCCAGCGGTTTCGAGCGCCGCGCCGCCGACGTGTGGCTGCGCGAGGCGGCGACCTTCGCCCGCACCAGCGAGGACCACTACGGCAACGTGTACGCCGAACTCGGCCCCGAGGACGCGCCCGCCATCCTGCTCACCGGGCACCTGGACGAGATCGGCGTGATCGTCAGCCACATCGGTGACCAGGGCTTCGTGCACGTCATGAACCTGGGCGGCTGGGACCCGCAGGTGCTCGTCGGGCAGCGCATCCGCCTGCTCGCCCCGGACGGCGACATGATCGGCGTGATCGGCAAGAAGGCCATCCACGTGATGGACGACGACGACAGGCGCAAGGCCAGCAAACTCGAGGACCTGTGGATCGACGTGGGCCTGGGCGCCGATGAGGTCAGGGCGCGCCTTCCGATCGGCACGGTCGGCGTGATCGAGCAGCCCACCGTGAAGGTCGGCCACCGGATCGTCAGCCGCGCGCTGGACAACCGCGTGGGCGGCTTCGTGGTGCTGGAGGCGCTGCGCGCCCTGAAGGACACGGCCCTGCACCACCGCGTCGTGGCGGTCGGCACCAGCCAGGAGGAGATCGGATCGTACGGCAGCAAGGTGGCCACGGCCCGCGTCAGGCCCATCGCGGGCGTCGCGGTGGACGTCACGCACGAGACCGACCAGCCCGGCGTGAAGCCCGAGAAGTACGGCGTGGCGCCCTTCGGCAGCGGCGCGAACCTCAGCGTGGGCGCCATGACCAGCCCGGTGATCTTCCGGCAGATGCAGGCCGCCGCGCAGAAGGAAGGCATTCCCTACAGCGTGAGCGCCAACCCCCGCCTGACGTACACCGACGCCGACACCATGATCCTGTCGGGCGCGGGCGTGCCGGCCGCCGTGGTCAGCATTCCCAACCGCTACATGCACAGCCCGAACGAGATGGTGGACGCCCGCGACGTGCAGGCCTGCATCGACATCATCGCGGCGTGGGTCAGGGGTCTGGAGGCGGAGCCGGACTTCACCCGCCGGGACTGACGAACGGGAAGGAGCGGCGGGGACGGAGAGTCCCCGCCGCTCCTTGTGGGTCGACCTACACGGGCTGCACTTCACCCACACCGGACCGGGCGTCCAGCACGCTGTCCGGCACGCCCGCCAGGGCCTCGCGCACGACATCCAGGCCGGCGCCGGGCCGGTGTCCCTGCTCGCTGAGGGTGCGTTTCCAGTGCCGCGCGCCGGGCTGACCGGCGAACAGGCCCAGGGTGTGTTTCATCATCCTGGGCAGGGGCTGGCCGCGCTCCAGCTGAGCAGCCACGTACGGCATGAAGGCCTCGATGGCGTCCCGCCGCGTGACCGGCGCCGTGTCCTCGCCAAAGATGTCCTGATCGGCACGTGCCAGGATGAACGGCTCCTGGTAAGCGGCGCGGCCGATCATCACGCCGTCTGCCCACCCCAGCGCGTCCTGGGCGGCGTCCAGGCTCAGGACGCCGCCGTTGAGCACGACCGTCAGGTGCGGGAAATCGGCCTTCAGCTGCTGCACCACGTCGTGGCGCAGCGGCGGGATCTCGCGGTTCTGCTTGGGCGACAGGCCCGACAGCCATGCCTTACGCGCATGCACGATGAAGGTCCCGCAGCCCGCGTCCGCGACCGTCCGCACGAAGGCCGTCAGGTGGTCGTAGCTGTCCAGGTCGTCGATACCGATGCGGTGCTTGACCGTGACGGGCAGCGTGGTCGCGCTCCGCATCGCCTCGACCGCGCGGGCCACCACGTCCGGCGTGCCCATCAGGCACGCGCCGAAGGAGCCGCTGCTCACCCGGTCCGACGGACAGCCGCAGTTCAGGTTCACCTCGTCGTAGCCCCAGTCCTGAGCGATGCGGGCGCACTCGGCCAGCGCGGGTGCGTCGCTGCCGCCGAGTTGCAGGGCCACGGGGTGTTCCGCGGCCCCGAAGCCCAGGTGCCGCTCGCGGTCGCCGTGGATGATGGCGCCGGTCGTGACCATCTCCGTGTATAGCAGCGCCCGGCGGGTCAGCGTGCGGTGGAACGCGCGGCAGTGCCGATCCGTCCAGTCCATCATCGGCGCGACGGACAGGGTGTGTGGGGGCAGGGAAGACGGCGCCATCAGCCCGCCAGTGTAGCGCGCCCGCTCAGTCCTGACGGTCGTCGTCGTTCGGATCGGCGCCGAAGCTGGTACCGGTGTCCATGACCGGGCGGTCGCCGTCCACGCCCGGTACCGCGTTCCCGTCGCCCGCCGTGGACGAGCCGACCGGCGTGTCCGTCATGCCGGTCTCGGACTCGTCGTCATACCCGGCGCGCTCGCTCATGTCGTTCCCGGCGTCTTGCGGCAGTCCGCCCTGCTCGTCACGTTTGTCCGTCATGTCCCGAGGGTAGGCGCTGTATGGGCCGCGCCGGAAAGACGCGGCTTCATGGTGGGTTACAGCTCTTCCAGCCCCGCCGGCACCCCGCCGCCCAGCGCCACCCACGCTTCCAGCAGGTCGTCCGGAGCGGGCGCGTGCAGGTGCAGCATGTCGCGTGTGACCGGGTGCGGGATGTCGAGGAACTGCGCGTGCAGCGCGTGCCGGGACATCAGTTCGCTGGGGCGGCCGTACACCGGGTCGCCCAGCAGCGGCGAGCCGAGGTGCAGCAGGTGCACGCGGATCTGGTGCGTGCGGCCGGTGCGGGGCTGGGCGCGCACCAGCGCCAGCGTGCGGCCGTGGCCGTCCCGGTGCGCGGCGAGGGGCGTGAACAGCGTCTGCGCGTCGCGCGCGCCCGCCCCGCCTACGGTCATGCGCTGGCGCTGCACCGGGTGCCGGCCGATGGGAACGTCCACCTGCACCGGCGCGTCCGCCTTCCACGTGCCCGCGGCAATCGCCAGGTAGGTCTTGCGCGTGTCGCGGTTCTTGAAGGCGGCGGCCAGCCGCGCGTGCGCCTGCACGGTCTTGGCGACCACGATCACGCCGCTGGTGTCCTTGTCGAGCCGGTGGACGATGCCGGGCCGGAAGCCGTCCGGGCCGTCGAAGCCCTCCTGTTCGGGCAGGGTCGTGCGGCCCAGCAGCGCGTTCACCAGCGTGCCGCGCGTCACGCCCGGCGCCGGGTGCGTGACCATGCCCGCCGGCTTGTTCACGGCGATCAGGTGCTCGTCCTCGAACAGGACGTCCAGGGGCACGTCCTCGGGCGGGACGGTCGCGTCGGGCGGGGCCGGCACGTCCACGCTCACGGTCTCGCCGCCGCGCAGTTTCACGCTGGCCTTCAGGGCCAAGCTGCCCTCCACCCGCACGAAGCCCCCGGCGATCCACCCGGCCACCTGCGAGCGGCTCTGTCCGCTCAGGGCCGACAGCACGGCGTCCAGTCGGCCCGGCGTGGCCGTGAAGGTCAGCGGCGGAGAGGGCGGAGTCATCCGGGCAGTGTACCCGCTGCTCCGCCCGGTCTGCCCTCCTGTGCGTGCCGCCGCACGGCCCGGGTGTACGCCTCGACCAGCAGGGGGCGCAGGGCCTCCACGGTCGCGGCGCTGGGGCACAGCACGCACGCCCACGACATCGGCGCATAGACCGGGTGGGGCATCACCACGTCCAGCGCCGTGAAGTCGTGCCCGGTGTGCACCAGACCGTCCGCTCCGGCGCGCGGATGCGGCCCGAACCGCTCGCGGTAGGCGTCCGCGCTGAGTTCCACGTTCAGGCGGTACACGCCCTCCCGCCCCAGGTTCGAGGCGTGGTCGTGCGCGTCGTCCGGCACCACCGTCACGAAGGGCCGCCGCCACTCGGGCGTCAGGCGATGATCCGGGTCGTACATCACGAACACGGTGCCGGCGCGCTCCAGAAACTCGGCGTCCGGGTAGAGGTGGCGGAGGGAGTCCAGCAGTTGGGTGTGATCCATGCGGCCTCCTGGGACGTCCACAACGGGCGTCCTGAACGGCAGAAACGGGATGTTGGATCTGGACTGACCAGTCCATCGTCCATGAGCGCCGTGAGAGAACTCCGGGGCGGCGTCTTGAGCGGGCCTTTATCCCGTCGTGCCGATCAACGCCAGCAGGGTGTCCGCCACCTCGGCCACTGTCATCCGCGAGGTGTCGAACTCCACGTCGGCCCCCCGGCGCAGCAGCGGCTCCACCTCGCGCAGATTGGCGATGATCTCCGCCTGCTCCTCGGCCGACTTGCCATACGGATTGGTGGTTCTGGCCGCCACTCGCGCCAGGATCACCTCCGCCGGAGCGCTCAGCAGCACGACCTTCTCGAAGTGCGGGTAGAACCTGCCCTGGTTTGCCACGCAGCCGCTCACGACCAGCGGCCGGGGGCGCGGGCGGGCCAGCAGTTCGGCCATGCGATCCCCGTCCCACAGCCAGCCCTCGTCTGCCGAGCCAGGCAGCGCGCCCCACACGCTCCAGCCGTCCACATCCGTCTCGACGACCTCGCACCCGCGTGAGCGCAGCGCCTCCAGCACCGAGGACTTGCCGGTGCCGGACATGCCGGTGATCAGCACGCGCGGCGGGGTGCTCACCGCAGCCAGTCCTCGCCGGCTTCGACCGCCGTCTTGCCGCCCAGGTCGTCCACCTCGTCCTTGCGGGTTGCCCACGCGGGGAAGGGATAGTTCACCAGCACGGGATTGGGCACGTCCGGCTGCGACACCAGCATGGTGCCGGGTTGCAGGATGCCGGCGCGGGCGCGGAAACTCTGCGGCAGGAAGCGGTACTCGGGCCGCTCGGCCTCCGCCAGGTCGAGCCGTCCGACCACCCGGATCGCGGCGTTCGAGACGATGCGCCGCTCGACCTCGCTGGCGGTCTGCTGCGCGCCGATCAGGATGATGCCCAGGCTGCGCCCACGCTCCGCGATCTCCAGCAGGATGTCCTTGATGGGACTGCCCTCGTCGCGCGGGGCGTACTTGTTCAGCTCGTCCAGCACCACGAAGACCGTGTCCTGGCGGCCGTGTCTCTCCTTGTGCTCGAAGACCTCGCGCAGCAGCACGCCCACCACGAACATCTGCGCGGGGCCGGACAGGTTGTGGATGTCCACCACGGACAGCTGCGCGCCCCGCAGCAGGTTCGGGCGGTAGCGGTCGGCCTCGGTCGGGGTCAGGTCGCCGCGGATCAGGGGGCCGAGGTGTTTCTGCACGCCGCGCAGCCGCCGCGTGAAGGCCCGCAGCGTGCCCGGCGACTGCTTCAGCACCCACTTCGGATCGCCCTCGCCCTCGCGTTCCTCCAGCAGCTTGAATTCCAGGTAGCTGACGAGCTGCTCGAAGGTCCGCAGCGTGATGCCCCCGACCTCCGTGAAGCTCAGCTCCTCCAGCGGGACGTCGCCTTCCTCGGGCGTCCAGTCCTCGACCGTCAGGCCGGGGCCGGTCTGCCCCTGCGCCAGCCGCGCGAGTTTCTCCTCGACGTTGCCGATCACGAAGCCCAGGTTCAGGCTGCTGCCCGCGTCGCTGAACACGAAGGGCAGCATGCGGCGCTCGCAGAACTCGCGCAGCGTGAACACGAACGGCGTGACGCCCTGTGCGCGCTGGTCCGTGTGCGGCGTGATCTGCCCGCTGACCGAGCCCGGACGCGGCGGCGCGAGAAACTGCGTGTCGCGGAACGGCGTGCGCGGCAGGTTCATCAGGGTGTAGCGGTCAGCCGTCAGGCCCTTGTCGGCCTGGGCAGCCCGCTCCTTCTCGTCCAGACGGCGGTTGGGCTGGTCGAGGAACAGCAGGTCCTCGCCCTTGACGTTGAAGATGATCGCCCGGCCGCCCGCCGACCCGGCCATCTGCCCGCCGCTCGCGGCCGACACGCGGTCCATCACGCCGCTGCGGAAGATCGAGTGCAGCAGGAACAGCGCGTAACTCGTCTTGGTCGCCACGCCGGAGATCCCGGAGATGTTGATGTGCCCGCCGCTCTCGCCATTCACGAAGCGGAAGTTCAGCGGCAACGCCTGCCCGTCGGCCAGCAGCCCGGCGGGGAACGCGGCCTCCTTCATCTTGTCGGCGCTCAGGGCCATGTGCAGCGCGTCCCCGGTGGCGTGCCGCACGGCGTCGCCCGGCTGCGGCGGAATGAAGTGCTCGGGATCGACCCGCGTGACCAGCACCCGCGCGGCGTAGCTCACGCTGGCGGGCAACACGCCCGACACGACGTCCTCCACATCCGACTCGAAGGTCACGCCCTCGTGCCGCTTGCGGACGTTGTCCACCAGCCCGTAGAAGGTCACGGCCCGCCCGTCCGGCCGCGTCGTCTGCACCGTCACCAGATCGTCGAGCTGCACGCTCGCGCCGTTCGTGACCGCGAACCAGAACACCGTGGGCGTCACGTCCTCGGTGCCCAGCACCATGCCGATGCGGGAGGAGGTCATGGGCGCACCGCTGCGTGGGGACGGGGGCTCGGTGCTGGGTGCTGGGGAAATGCCCTGCCCGTTCGATTCAGCGTCGTCACGCCACCGCCTCCGGCCCGAAGGTCTGCGCGATGTGCGCGCGGATGCGGCGGGTGACCAGTTCCGGGCTGCCCATGGCGCGGGTCATGGCGTGCTCCAGCGCCGCGGTCGGAATCAGGTTCTGCGGCGCGCGCGGGTCCTTGTGGGCCTTGCTGCCCAGCCGCAGCAGCAGCGCGCCGGACGCGTTCGCCACCGCCCGGACGGCGGGCGGCAGGAAGTCCGGGTCGTCCGGCGCGTACATCTCCAGCCGCATCACGCCGCTCATGGGGTGCTGGTAGAACGCCGCGTCGCACAGCCGCACGTACCACGTGAAGCGCGTGCTCTTGCCCGTCTCCGACGTCAGGTGCATGATCGGCGTGCGCTCGCCGGGCTTCAGGGTGCCCAGCAGGCCCACGCGGTCCGGCGGGAGGTACTGCGTCTGCATGGTCTTCACGTAGCCCACCACCGCGCCGCCCAGGCTCACGCCACTGCGGCGCAGGGTGCCGTCCTGCAGGGTCAGGGTGCTCAGCGGCTCGCGGTCGTCGTGCTCGTCGAGCGGCACGGCCGAGGCGTAGCGGTGAGACAGCTCCTGCTCGGCGTCCAGCATCAGGGCCTGCACCTTGTGCTGCGGCGCCAGCGGATCGCCCGACGCCGCCGCGACCGGCGGGTAGTGCAGCCGCCCGGTGTGAGGGTCGCGCGGCGAGAGCTCGCAGGGGTCGAGCCGCAGGCCCGGCGCGTGCGCCAGCACCCGCGACGCCACGACATCGCTCAGCTCGGCGGGCCGGGAGCCGTGCGGGCACAGCTTCACGGCGCCCACCACGAAGGCGCCGAAGCCGCCCATGCCGGCCTCGCCGTGCGTGTCCTCGATGAACACCCGCGACTCCATGCGCGGCTTGCCGTCCACCACGTACACGGTGCTCAGGCGTTCGGGGATGGCGCGGGGGGCGATGGCAGCCCAGCGGGCGGTCTCGATATCGATCAGCTGCCCGCCGAAGGGGTTCAGGCCCAACTGCCCGCCCTCGAAATCCACGGGCCAGGGATCAAGGCGGATTCTCATCGCCGGCATTCTAGTGCGGCGTGCCCGCCGCCGGCGCCGTGCTCACCGGCCACAAAAAACCCGCCGCGCGGGCGGGCTTCCCGGGGGGGTGGGGGAGGGATCAGCCGTGGTAACCGCTCAGCAGGCGCAGCCGGGGCTCGTCCGTCAGGGTCAGGCAGCGGTACGCGGGCGTGAGCAGGCCGTCGTCGCGCATTTCACCGATCAGCTTGCTGACACTCTCGCGGGTGGCGCCGGTGCCCTCGGCGATCAGTTCGTGCGTGGCGCGCACATAGCGGACGCCGTCGGCGTGCTGGCCGCCCAGCGTGGAGTCCGCGAGGTTCAGCAGGTAGCGCGCGATGCGCTCGCGCAGGTCGCCGTCCTGGATGTGGACGCCGTCGGTCATCATGCGCTGGAGCTGCGCCGAGAGGCTGCGGGTGAGGTTCCACACGTCGGCGGGGCCGAGGTGCTGGGGGTGGATGGGCGTGAGCACGGCGTCGGTCAGCGCCACGACCTGGTGCGCGCGGCTCTGGCCATGCAGGGTCTCCTCGCCGAAGATGTCGCCGGGGCGGATGTGGCGCACGGTCAGGTTGCGGCCCTGGGGGGTCAGGCGGACGGCGCGCATCAGGCCGGATTCCAGGCGGTACAGGCTGGGCGCGCTGTCGCCGGCGTAGTAGAGGGTCTGGCCGCGGCGGATGGTGCGGGTGGCTTCGGGGGGGTGGGTATACGCGGGGGCTGCCTGACTGGGGTACGTCATGTCCACTCCTGTGCCGAAGGCCATCGGTGCGGCGTCCGGTCAGCGCCGGGGGTGCTCGTCGCCTGTACGAGCGACTGTATAACCTTTGTACAACCCTGGTCAAACCATGAGTGCGAGGCTCAAGGCCCGCTCAAGGACGGCTGAGCTGGACATCAGCCGAACACGTCCAGGCCGTCCAGCACGACACTTGCGTGCGCTTCGACGGTCAGCGCGTGGTCGCGGTTGTACCCGCCGGCCATCATGGTGACCACCGGCACACCCGCGGCCCGCGCCCACGTCAGCACCGCCCGGTTGCGCTCGCGCACCCCGTCCAGCGTCATGGCGAAGCGGCCGAAGCGGTCGCCGGCCAGCACGTCCACCCCCGCGAGGTACAGCAGCAGGTCCGGACGGAAGGCATCCAGCGCCGGCAGCACGTGGCCGCGCAGCGCCGTCAGGTACTCGGCGTCCGTCACGCCGTCGGGGAGGCCGAGGTCCAGGGAACTGCGCTCCTTGCGGAAGGGGTAGTTGCGCTCGCCGTGCACGCTCACGGTCAGGGCGCGCGGCTCGGTGTCCAGCAGCGCGGCCGTGCCGTTGCCCTGGTGCACGTCCAGGTCGAGCACCGCCACCCGCTGCGCCACGCCGCCGTCCAGCGCCACGCGCGTGAGGATCGCGGCGTCGTTCACCAGGCAGAAGCCCTCGGCGCGGTCACGGAAGGCGTGGTGCGTGCCGCCCGCCAGGTTCGCGCCCCAGCCCACCCGCAGCGCGTCGTGCAGCGCGGCCAGCGATCCGCCCGCCGCCCGGCGCGCCCGCTCCACCACGCCCGGCGACCACGGCAGCCCGAAGGCGCGTTCCTCCGCTCGCGTCACCTCGCCCCGCCGCCAGCGGCGCAGCCACAGCGGATCGTGCACCCGGCCCGCGTCCGCCCACGACAGCGCTGGCGTGTCCAGCACCGGCAGCAGCGGCGACAGCCGGTCGCGCACCCCCGCGTACTTGTACGCCGGAAAGCGGTGGCCCTCGGGCAGCGGAAACACGTACGCGGCCGGGGTGTACGCCTGGAACGGGCCGGCGGGCGGAGTCATTGAACCTTCAGGTGAGCCGCGTACGAACCCGAGCGGGGCGCGCCGACGTGGGCTGCCCCTCTGAAGGGAGGACACCCCGGGCCGACCTTCCTACAGCGGCGGGTGGCATCGTGGACGGTCGGGATCACTCCGGAATTGTCGGCGCGCGCGGCGGGCAAGACGGCGTGCCCGGCCACCGTCCGCGCTCAGGTCTCCTCGCGCAGCGCCCGCACGATCCAGAAGCCCACCACGTCCAGCACCGCCAGAAACAGCAGCGACCCCACCCCCGCCAGCCAGTCGCCCCGGCCGACCTGCATGACCATGCTGAAGATCCCGCCCAGGTTCACGCTCGCCAGGATCACGATCAGCAGGCCCATCAGCATGCCCGGCCGCTCCCCGGCACTGCGCGCGTGTGCTCCATGCGCCCAGTGTAAACGGTGCGGCGGGCCGCTCCCGGCGCGTTAAGGCCGGGCTGATCATGGCCCGGTCACGCCCGCTGCGGACACTGGACACAGGACGCGGCTCCGTTCCGGGGGGGCCTGGGAGTGGCCGCGCCGGAAGGAGGGACGTTATCGGTCATCCGCCGAACTCCATGAGACCCGGGCCTGTCACGGGCCAGCCGCCGCGCGCGGCCTCCGCCGTGACCGGCCGCGCCTGACGCACGGGCGCGCCCAGCGCCTCCACATCAACCCGCAGGTCCACGTGGCCCGGCCCGCGCCCGGCCCCGTGCCCCTGTGCATGTCCGCAAGGAGCGCAGCATGACGAACTCCAGGCGCAGGAACAACGCCGACCAGCCGGGCGAGACGCGCGGCGAATTCCGCTCCGGCCCGCTGGCCGGCACCGCCATCGTGACCGGGCCGAAGGTGCCGCAGCGCGGCCTGCCGTGGGCCGAGGTCGACGGTCAGGCCATCTTCGAGGGCGACATCGTGCTCGGCAGCGCCGCCGATCTCGCCGCCGCGCAGGGCGACATGGAGGAGGGCCGGGCCGCGTCGGTCGGCATCACCGGTCAGAGCTTCCGCTGGCCCAGCGGGCGCATTCCCTACGAGATCGACCCGGGCATGCCCAACCAGCAGCGCGTGACCGACGCCATCGCCCACTGGCACGCGCACACCTCGATCCGCTTCGTGCCAAAGGGCGCCGCCGACACGAACTACGTGCGTTTTGTCGGCGGCAGCGGATGCTCGTCGATGGTCGGCATGCGCGGCGGGCGGCAGGACATCACGCTCGGCAACGGCTGCTCGGCCGGGAACGCCATCCACGAGATCGGACACACCGTGGGCCTGTGGCACGAGCAGAGTCGCGAGGACCGCGACAGCTTCATCACCATCAACTGGGCGAACATCGACCCCAGCACCCAGCACAACTTCACGCAGCACATCCAGGACGGCGACGATCTGGGCGCGTACGACTACGGCTCGATCATGCACTACCCGCCGGACGCGTTCTCGATCAACGGGCAGCCCACCATCGTGCCGCGTCAGGCGCTGCCGGCCGGCGTGGTGATGGGCCAGCGCACCGGGCTGTCGGCGGGTGACATCGCGGGCGTGCGGGCCATGTACCCCAGCACCAAGCCCATCAAGGACACCGTCAAGGACGGGCCGAAGGACCCGATCAAGGACCTGCGCAAGGACGGCATCAAGGACGGCCGCAAAGATCCCATCAAGGACATCCGCAAGGAGCCGCTCAAGGAAGGGATCAAGGACATCCGCAAAGACCCGATCAAGGACCTGCGAAAGGACGGAGTCAAGGACCCGATCCGCGACACCATCAAGGAAATCCGCAAGGACCCCATCCGGGACACCATCAAGGAGATCCGAAAGGATCCGATCAAAGACTTCCGCAAGGAACCGGTCAAGGATCCGATCCTCGATCCGGTGAAGGGCCCGGCCGCCGATCCCATCGGGCCGCCCGTGGGGCCGATCGGGCCGGTGGTGAACCCCGTGCTGCCCGGCCAGGATGCCGGCCTGGGCATGACGCCCTTCGTGCTCGCCACGCCCAGCCGGGTGCCGGACTACGGGCAGCTGGGGATGGACGCCGGCATGGGCGGCTACGACCAGCAGCTCAGCGACTACGACATGGCCGTGCAGCAGCTCCAGGACCTCGAGCAGATGCTGGCCGAGGCCGAGGCGCACTACGCGCAGGTGCTCGAGGCGTACGAGGCGGCCATGCAGACCGTGCAGGCCCTCGGGCAGGGCTGAGCGCATGATCCTGGTCGTGTCCTACCCCGGCGAGGAACACACCGACGACGTGGTCTCGCGCCTGGAACGCGCCGGTCGGGAGGTCGTGCGGATCGACCTCGCGGACTTCCCGGCGGCGTCGGGCCTGAGCTGCACGTGGGAGCCCGGCGCGCCCGACGCGTACCGTGTCCACACCCCGCAGGGCGAGGTGGACCTCGCGCGTGCCCGCGCCGGGTGGTGGCGCCGCGTGCGGGCGCACACCCTCGACCCGCTGGTGCGCGACCCGGACGCCGTGGCCTTCGCGCTCTCGGAGACGAACGAGGCGGTCAGCGGCATGCTCGACGCGCTCGGCTGCCCGTGGATGAACCCCCGCGAGGCCGACGCCGCCGCGCACCACAAGCCGCTGCAATGGGCGGTGGCCCGGCAGGTGGGCCTGACCCTGCCGCGCACCCTGGTCACCACCCGCCCCGACGACGCCCGCGCGTTCATCGCGGAACTCGGGGTGGGCAAGGTGGTGTTCAAGGCCTTCATCGCCATCCTGGAGGCGTGGCGCGAGACGCGGCTGGTCGAGGCGCAGGACCTGGAGCAGCTCGACTCGGTGCGCTTCGCGCCGGTCATCTTCCAGGAGTACGTGCCGGGCGTGGACCTGCGGATCATCGCCGTGGGCGGCAAGCTGTACACCGCCGAGCTGGACGCGCAGGACACCTCGTACCCGGTGGACATGCGCATGGTGATCGGTGAGGCGAAGGTGCGGCCCGCCGAATTGCCGCGCGCCCTGGAGGACCGCCTGCTGGCCCTGCAACGCCGCCTGGGGCTGGTCTACGGCGCGATCGACATGCGCCGCACGCCGGACGGCGAGTACGTGTTCTTCGAGGTGAATCCTGCCGGTCAGTGGATGTTCGCCCAGGAGCGCACCGGCTTGCCGATCAGCCAGGCGGTCGCAGATCACCTGGCCGTGATGGCCGACGCGGGCGCGCGCGAGGTCGTGCGCCGGTGAGTGCCGACCTGCGCGGTCACCTGCTGCTGCCGGACGGGCCGCTGCCGGAGCGGGCCGCGCGGGTCCGGATCGAGCTGCGGGACGTGGGCGTACAGGACGCGCCGGCGCCGCTGCTGGCCGCCGTGGACTGGCACGACGTGCCGCTGGGTGCCCGGCGGGTGGCGTTCCGCATGCCGGGCGTGCCGGACCTGACCGGCCGGCAGGTGGCGGTGCAGGTGCACGTGGACGTCGGCGGCCGCGGGCACGTCACGTCCGGTGACCTGCTGACCACGCAGCACGTGCCGGTCACGGATCTCCACACCGACGTGGACGTGCCCCTCACGCGGGTGTGAGGGGCACGTCCGGGCCCATCTGAATCAGGGGGCGGGGAAGACGGTCGGGGGTGTCAGTGGGGGCCGCCGGCCGCGCCCTTGCCCTTCCCCTTGTCCTTGCCGCTGCCCTTGCCGGCGCTGGTCGCGCTGTCCGGCGCCGCGGCGGCGTCCTCGTCCTGCTCCGGCGTGTCGGCGGTGGCGTCCTTGTCTCGGCGGTGGGCCAGCGCGGGCAGCGGCAGCGACAGCGTCTTGCCGTTCGGAGCGGTCAGCGCCACCTTGATCGCGCCGGGCTTCGACACGTCGCGGGTGAAGGTGTACACGACCGGCGCGCCGCCGTCGGCCGCCGTGACCTGCACGGCCTTCACGTCCGCGAGGGTCGCGCCGTCCTGAAGCGTCACGTTGCCGTCCGCGTCCACGGTGCCGATCACGGCGCCGTCGGTCCCGAGCAGTTCGGCGCTGCCGGTGCCGAGAAAGGCTGTCCACGCGGCGCCCATCGCGGTCATGCCAGGCAGGGGGGTGGCCGGCGGGGCGCTGCTCGTGGGGGGCGGCGCGGGATCGGTGGACGTCGTCTGGGCAGCGGCAGCGCTCACGCTCAGGGCGGTCAGGACCAGCAGGATTCGTGTGTTCAAAGGCACCTCCGTGGGGGTGTGCCCAGCATGCGGCGGGGCCGTCCCGGCGCGCTGTGGCGGAAGCCGCGCGGCCCCCCACGACCGGGGCCCCCGGCGGGGGTGGTGCTACCCTCCGGGGCGTGATCGACCGTTACCTGACCCCCGAGATGAAGGCCCTGTGGAGCGAGGCCAGCAAGTACCGCGCGTGGCTGCGGGTGGAACTCGCCGCCATGGACGCCCAGGCGACCCACGGCGAGGTGCCCCGCGCGGCCCACACGGCGCTGGTCGCCCGCAGCGAGGCCGATCCGCTCGACGACGCCTTCGCGGAGAAGGTCGCACAGATCGAGGCGGTCACGCGGCACGACATCGTGGCCTTCACGCGCGCACTGACCGAGCGCTACGGCGACGAGGCCCGCTTCATCCACCACGGCCTGACCAGCACCGACGTCGTGGACACTGCGCAGAACCTGCTGCTGGACGAGGCGCTGCGCGTGATCATCACCGACGTCGAGGCGCTGCACGCGGTGTGCTGCTCGCAGGCCGTGACGTACAAGCACACGCCCACCGTGGGCCGCACGCACGGCATTCACGCCGAACCCATGACCTTCGGCCTGAAGTTCCTGAACTGGATGGCGACCCTGGACCGCGACCTGGAGCGCCTGAACGCCGCCCGCCGGCGCGTGCAGGTCGTGATGCTGTCCGGCAGCGTGGGCACCTACGCGCACGTGTCGCCGCGCGTCGAGGAGGACGTCGCCGCCGCGTGGGGCTGGCAGGCCGCGCCGATCACCAATCAGACCCTCGCCCGCGACCGCCACGCCGAGGTGCTGTCCGCCCTGGCGATCCTGGGCACCACCCTGGAACGTATCGCCGTGGAGATCCGCCACCTCCAGCGCAGCGAGGTGCGCGAGGCGATGGAACCCTTCGGCAAGGGCCAGACCGGCAGCAGCTCCATGCCGCACAAGAAAAACCCGATCCTGACCGAGAACGTCACGGGCTTTGCCCGCCTGCTGCGCGGCTTCCTGGCCACCGGACTGGAGAACGTGGCCCTGTGGCACGAGCGCGACATCTCCCACTCCAGCGCCGAGCGCGTGATCCTGCCCGACGCGACCAGCGCCGCGAGCTACGCCACCCGCCGCCTGACCGGCGTGCTGCGGGACCTGGTGGTGTTCCCCGAGCGCATGCTGAAAAACCTGAACGACCTGGGCGGCCTGGTGTTCAGCCAGCGCGTCCTGCACGCCCTGATCGACGAGCAGGGCATGAGCCGCGAGGCCGCCTACGGTCTGGTGCAGCGCAACGCCCTGCGGAGCTGGGAGACCGGCGAGGGCCTGCGCGACCTGCTGAAAGCCGACCCCGAGAACCCGCTGGACGACGCTCAGCTCGACGCCGCCTTCGACCTGCAGTGGTACCTGCGCCACGTGGACGACATCTACGCGCGCTTCGGGCTGTAGCCGACCGCGATGACCGACACGGACGGCGTCACGGTACCGGCGGCCGTCCAGACGTACGCCGCGAGCCTAGGGGCGTTCGGTCACGACTGGCTGGCGGCGCTGCCGGATACCGTCGCCCGGGTGTGTCAGGACTGGGGTCTGCGGCGGGAAGCAGCCATCTCCGGCGGCAGCCGCTCCTATGTGTGTCGTGTCACCACTCCGAATGGCGGGGCCGCGGTGCTGAAGGTCGCGCTGCCCGAACCGGTGTTCGGCATGCAGCTGGCCACCCTGCTCGCGGCGCGGGGCCGGGGCTACGTACAGGTCTACGCCCACGACGCTGCGCGCGGCGCGCTCCTGATGGAGGCGCTGGGGCCACCATTGCCGGAGGACAGCGCCGACGTCCATGCAGCTCTGGACGTCACGGCCCGGACCCTGCGCCGCGCGTGGGCCGTGCCCGCCGATACCCTCGGCAGCGCGCCGGGCCAGGCGGAGCACAAGGCGGCCGGGCTGACGGCCCTGATCCACGAATGCCGCCCATTCGCTCCCCAGGGCGAGTTCGACGCGGTGATCGAGTGGGCGCTGCGCTGCGCCGCGGCGCGCCTGGACGCCCGCGATCCGGCCCGGCAGGTCGTGGTCCACGGCGATGCCCACACCGGGAACCTGCTGCCCGTGCCGGCGCCGCGGCCCGGAGCCGAGACCGGATACGTCTTCGTCGATCCCGAGGGCTTCCGCTGCGAACCGGAGTACGACCTGGGCGTGGCGGCGCGCGGATGGAACGGCCGGCTGCAGTCCAGCACTGATCCGCACTCGGACCTGCGCGGGTGGTGCGACCGGCTGGCCCGCGCGACCGGGACCGACGCCGATGCGGTCTGGCAGTGGGCGTACGTGGAACGGGTGACGACCGGGCTGTATCTGGCCCGCCACGGCCTGCCCGGGCTGGCGCGGCCATTCCTGACCATGGCCCGGACGCTGCTGGACGGTTGAGCCGTTCTGCCCGCGCCCGGCGTTCCCCGGCCGTCTTCAGGGAGAGGAAAGCGCGGTTCATGCCTGGGCGTCGGCATCCCCTACACTGCCCGTATGGGATTCATCATCCGGCTGCTGGTCAATGCGCTGGCCCTGTACCTGCTCACGCGGGTGTACGGCGGCGTGAGCTTCGCGCCCGGCGCCGACGTGGTCAGCATCCTGATTGCGGCGCTGGTGATGGGGATCGTGAACGCGCTGATCCGGCCGGTCCTGCTGCTGCTGTCGCTGCCGATCAATGTACTCACGCTGGGCCTGTTCACGCTGATCGTGAACGGCGTGGTGCTGTACCTGGTGGCGGCAGTGACGGCCCTGAATGTCAACGGCTTCGGCGCGGCCGTGATCGGCGCGCTGATCCTGACGATCATCTCGTGGGTGCTGGACGCGATCGTGGGTGCGGTCGGACTGGACGGTCGGGACGGGTGACGGGCGTGCGTGCGGCGCCGCAGCCGGACGTGCCGGCGGCCGGGAACGCGACCCCCGCGCTGTACCGCGATCCCCTGCTGCTGCGCGCGGCCGTGGCCGGGCGGGGCGTGGTGGGGTTCGTGCCGACCATGGGCTACCTGCACGAGGGGCACGCGACCCTGATCCGTCAGGCGCGCCGGGCATGCGACGTGGTCGTGCTGAGCATCTTTGTCAATCCCCTGCAGTTCGGGCCGAAAGAGGACCTCGCGAAGTACCCGCGCGATCTGGAGCGCGACCTGCGTGTGGCCGCCGGGGCGGGCGTGGACGCCGTGTTCTACCCGGAGGTCGAGACGATGTACCCGCCGGGCTTCGACACCCGCGTGGTGGTGTCCGGCGTGAGCGAGCCGCTGGACGGCGCGGCGCGGCCCGGGCACTTCGTGGGCGTGGCGACGGTGGTCCTGAAGCTGCTGAACCTGGTGCAACCGGACCGGGTGTTCCTGGGCGAGAAGGACTGGCAGCAGCTGGCGGTGCTGCGGCGCATGGTCACGGACCTGAACGTGCCCACCGAGGTGATCGGCGTGCCGACCGTGCGCGAGTCGAGCGGGCTGGCCATGAGCAGCCGCAACTCGTATCTCACGGCCGCGCAGAAGGAGCGGGCCGTGGTGCTGATGCGGTCGCTGCGCGCCGTGCAGGACGCATACGCGGCGGGTGAACGCCGAACGGCGGCGCTGCGACAGGCCGGACTGGACGTCCTGGCCGAGGAGCCGGACGCCGAGGTGGAGTACCTGGAGGTGGTGGGCCGCGACCTGCGCTCCCGCGACATCCTGCCGGGGGCCACGCTGCCCAGTGACAGTGTGGAAAGGGCGGATGTGGACAATGACGCCATGACCCGCGTGCTCGTGGCTGCCCGTATGTATGGCGTGCGCCTGATCGACAACCTGCCCCTGGACGGCCGGGGAGGCGGCGCATGACCCTGGACGAACTGCTGCGCGAGATGGTCACCCGCCGCGCGTCGGACGTGCACCTGCAGGCCGGCAGTCCGCCGATGGGCCGCGTGGACGGGCAACTCGTGCCGTTCGGGTCGCAGGCGCTGATGCCGCCCGACACGCAGGCGCTGGCGCAGGCGCTGATGCCGGCCGAGCAGTGGGAGGATTTCGAGTACCGCCACGAGCTGGACATCGCGTACTCGGTGTCGGGCCTGGGCCGCTTCCGCTGCAACGTGTTCCGGCAGCGCGGCGCGGTCGGGATCGTGATGCGTATCGTCTCAGACGCCATTCCGGGCTTCGAGGCACTGGGCCTTCCGGCGGACCTGATGCGCTCGCTGGCCGACGCGCCGCGCGGCCTGATCCTGGTGACCGGCCCGACCGGCAGCGGCAAGAGCACCACGCTGGCGTCCCTGATCGACCACATCAACCGGACCTTCGCGTACAACGTGATCACGGTCGAGGACCCCATCGAGATCCTGCACAAGAACAAGAAGAGCATCGTCGTGCAGCGCGAGGTGGGCAGCGACACGCGCGATTTCCGCTCGGCCCTGAAGTACGCCATGCGTCAGGACCCCGACGTGATCATGATCGGCGAGATGCGCGACAAGGAGACGGTCGAGGCGGCGCTGTCGGCCGCGCAGACGGGGCATCTGGTACTCAGCACCCTGCACACCCAGGACGCCGTGAGAAGTGTCAACCGCATCATCGATTTCTTCCCGCCGTACGAGCGCGACCAGATCCGGATCGCGCTGTCCGAATCGCTGGTGGGCATCATCAGCCAGCGCCTGCTGGGGCGATCGGACGGCGTGGGCCGCGTGCTGGCGCTGGAGATCATGCTCAACACGCCGCTGGTGCAGGAGTACATCAAGGACGAGGACAAGACCCCGCTGATCAAGGACGCGCTGATCGAGGACAACATCCGCGGCATGCACACCTTCGACCAGCACCTCGTGCAGCTGTACCGCAACCACCTGATCACCATGGACGAGGCGCTCGCCTCCGCGACCAGCCCGCACGAACTCAAGCTGATGGTCACGCGCAGCGGCATGGCGTACTAGGGCTGCCATGCACCTGCATACCGGGCAGTCCACCGGCTGAACGCGGAGCCTGCCCCGTTTGGTTGCCGGTTAGACGGCTCGCCGGCCCGCTCCCTGCCAGCCGTGCTAAACTCCGCATTGTCAGCACGGCATCAGCGGAAGTCCGGGTTTCTCATCACGTACCCCGGTTGCCCGACCCGTTCCAGCAGTGGAACCCTTTCACGGGCAAGAGTAGGGGCGAAAGAGGCAGGCGTAGATCATGGCAGAAGTCATTCTGGATCACATCAACAAGCGCTACGGCACCAAGCACCACGCGGTGAAGGACTTCAACCTCCACATCGCGGACCGCGAGTTCATGGTGTTCGTCGGGCCGTCCGGCTGCGGGAAGTCCACCACGCTGCGCATGATCGCGGGCCTGGAGGACATCAGCGACGGCGTCCTGAAGATCGGTGACCGCGTCGTGAACGACGTGCCGCCCAAGGACCGCGACATCGCGATGGTCTTCCAGAACTACGCGCTGTACCCGCACATGAACGTGTACGAGAACATGGCCTTCGGCCTGAAGCTCCGCAAGACCCCCAAGGACGAGATCGACCGCCGCGTGCGTGACGCCGCCAAGATCCTCCAGATTGAGCACCTGCTGGGCCGCAAGCCCAAGGAACTGTCCGGCGGTCAGCGCCAGCGCGTGGCGATGGGCCGCGCCATCGTGCGCGAGCCGAAGGTCTTCCTGATGGACGAGCCGCTCTCGAACCTGGACGCCAAGCTGCGCGTCGAGATGCGCTCCCAGATCTCCCAGCTGCACCGCCGCCTGGGCGCCACCATCGTGTACGTGACGCACGACCAGGTCGAGGCCATGACGCTCGGCAACCGCATCGTGGTCATGCGTGACGGCGTGATCATGCAGGTGGACACGCCCATGAACCTCTACGACTTCCCGCAGAACAAGTTCGTGGCCGGCTTCATCGGCAGCCCCTCCATGAACTTCCTGACGGGCCGCGTGCAGAACGGCCAGTTCGTGATCGGCAACGACAACGTCGCGGCGATGGGCCGCCTCGCGCAGAGCCTCAAGGCCTACGAGGGCAAGGACGTCGTCATGGGCATCCGCCCCGAGCACATCTCGCTGCCGGAAGTGGGGGACATTCCCCAGGGCGTCAACCACCTGCACGGCACGGTCGTCGTGGTGGAACCGCTCGGCGCGCAGACCGACCTGATCATCAACGTGGCGGGCCAGGACATGACCGTGAAGGTCGAAGGTCAGGCCCTGGTGCAGCCCGGCGACAGCATCGACGTGCTGGTCGACCAGACGCGCCTGCACGCCTTCGACCCGGCAACTGAACTCGCCATCGACCGCGGCACGCCCGCCGGCACGCGCGGCCAGGCCGACACCCCCGGCCTGGGCTACGAGTACGCCCAGAGCGCCGTCAGCGCCGACTGAGCTTCAGCACTCCGGGCGCCGCCTCCTTCACGGGGGCGGCGCTCTTCATGTGGCTGTGGGTTCGGCCCTTTACGGTGCTGTCCGGGCCCGCTACACTTCGCGGCATCCGGACAACTGTGCTACAAGGAGGCCACATGAACGTTATCCCCCGTGCGCTGCTGACCCTGACCGCCCTGACGCTGCTCGCCACGACCGCCCAGGCCCGCACCTGGGACGACATCAAGAAGTCGGGCACCATCCGGATCGCCACCGAGGGCGCGTTCCCGCCCTTCAACCTGCTCAAGGGCAAAGAACTCACGGGCTTTGAGGTGGACCTCGCCAACCAGCTCGCCAAGGGCCTGGGCCTGAAGGTGCAGTGGATCACGCAGCCCTTCGACAACCTGCTGATCGGCCTGGGTCAGGACCGCTACGACTTCGTGATCGCCAGCCACGGCATCACGCCCGAGCGCCAGAAGGCCGTGGACTTCGCCAGCCCGCACTACTGCACGGGCGGCGCGATCGTGACCAAACCCGGCGGCCCCATGACCGCCGCCGCGCTCAAGGGCAAGTCGGTGGCCGTGCAGGTCGGCACCACATATCTGGAGAACGTGCAGAAGGTGCCGGGCGTGGGCGCGGTCAAGACCTTCCCCAAGGACACCGACGCGCAGGCCGCGCTGATGGCGGGCCGGGTGGACGCGTGGGTGGGCGACAAGTTCACCGGTATCGACCTGGTCAAGGCGCAGAAGGGCAAGCTGGTCCAGGGCGCGCTGCTGTTCAACGAGCGCATCGGCATGGCCGTGAAGAAGGGCAACACCACCCTGCTGAAGGAACTCAACACCGCTCTGGCCAAGAGCATGAGCGACGGCAGCTATGCCAAGCTCAGCACGTCGTACTTCGGTCAGGACGTGCGCTGCAAGTAAGCGTGTGAACCGCGGGCGGGACGGCTCCGGCGGGGTCGTCCCGCCGCCATTGATGGGTCGGCCTGCCGGGCGGGCCGCCGGTGTGACATCATCCACGAAATGTCCACGCGATCACTGTCCGTCACCGGCCTCCGCTGCCCGTGGGTGGCGGCGTGACCGCCACGAAACCCACCCGGCCCGGGCCGCCCGGCGGGGGCACGCTGCTGCTGTGGCTGGGGGGCGCGGTGCTGTCCTTCCTGGCGCTGTTCTTCGTGATCACGGTGATCCTGCGGCAGATGCCGGACCCCATCGGGCCGCGCGCCGACCTGTTCGTCGAGGGCGCACAGATGACCCTGAAGCTCACGGTCGTGAGTGGCCTGATCGGGCTGCTGGTGGGAATGGTCGCGGGCATCCAGAAGACCAGCGCCAGCGCGTGGGTGCGCGCCCCGGCCAACTTTTTCGTGTGGCTGATCCGCGGCACGCCGCTGCTGGTGCAGATCCTGTTCGTGTACAACGCCCTGCCGCCCCTGCTGGCCGCCATCGGCCTGAACGTGCAGCTCGACGAGTTCTGGTCCGCCGTGATCGCCCTGGCGCTGAACGTCGGCGCGTACAACGCCGAGGTGATCCGCGCGGGCATCCTGGCCATTCCGCGCGGTCAGACCGAGGCGGCGCGCTCGCTGGGCCTGAGCGGCGCCCAGACCATGCGGACCGTGGTGCTGCCCCAGGCGCTGCGGATCGTGGTGCCGCCGCTGGTGAACAACGTGGTGGCGCTCCTGAAGGATTCGTCGCTGGCGTCCAGCATCGCGCTGCTGGAACTGACGCTGGCGGGCTCGCGGGTGTCGTCGGAGAGCTTCCAGCCGATCCCGGTGCTCACCACCGTGGCCCTGGTGTACCTGGCCCTGACCAGCGTGATGACGCTGTTCACAGATCAGCTGGAAAAGCGCGTGAAGATCGCGACCCGCTGAGCTACCACCCCTTCCGGAACTTGCCCGCGCCCGGCGCCCATGTCAGCGTGAGCGGCCGGGTCACGGCTTCCGGCGCCACGCCCGCCTGGGCGCACGCCACCTGCGCGGCGCGCGGCGCGACAGCCATGACCGACAGCGCGCCGCCCTGGCGGGCCGGCAGGTAACTCACGTTCAGCGTCACGCCCCGCAGGCACGGCGGCACCGGCCCGGCGTAGAAGTCCGCGTCGCGGATCAGGGGAATGACCGCCGTGTCTTTCACGGCCGTCAGGCGGCCACCGTCCAGCCAGCCGAAGGCCGTGCGGGTCTGGCACGCGCCGGCCATACACCACTCCCGGTTCACGACCAGCAGCGATTTGCCCCCTGCTGCGTACGTGGCCGCGCGCAGGGTGGTGAACACGCTGGCGCCGCCCGTGGCCGAGTGCCCCCGCCAGTCCAGGGTGCCGGCGCGGGCGTCCGTGACCTGCACCGAGTACAGGTTCTGGAAGGCCGTCCACTCCAGCGTCTCGCGGCGGGCGTAGGCCAGCAGCGAGGTCTCGCCGGGCAGGGGCTCGAAGGACGCCACGTACAGCCGCAGGCCGTCCAGCAGCGCCGGTGGGGTCGCGGGCTGGGCGTGGACGACCCCGCCGCCCAGCAGCAGGCTCAGGACGAGGTGAACGGGGCGCGGCACGTGGCTCGGTGTAGCACGCCGGTTCTCACGGTTTTCTGATCGCTGGCCGCGCCTGTGCGACCGGGCCGGAGGTGTGTACTATCCTCAGGCTGTCTGGAATCACTTCCACCGTCCGCGTCCAATCGCCCCGTTCCCGGAGGTTCCCCATGACCATTTCCCGTTCCAGCGGCGTCCTGCTGCACCCGACCAGCCTCCCCGGCCCCTACGGCATCGGGGAACTCGGCGCTCAGGCGCGCACCTTCATCGACTGGCTCGCGGCCGCCGGGCAGAAGTACTGGCAGGTCATGCCGCTGGGGCCCACAGGATACGGCGACAGCCCCTATCAGGCGTTTTCCGCCTTCGCCGGGAACCCCTACCTGATCGACCTGGCCGAACTGCGCGCCGAGGGCCTGCTGCACGACGCGGACTTCCAGGCGGTGCCGGACTTCCACCCGGGGAAGGTGGATTTCGGCCTGCAGTTCATCTGGCGCAACCAGATGCTGGAACGCGCGTTCGCGCACTTCGCGTTCGGCGAGGCTGCCCGGCCCGAACTCGCCTCGGAATTCGAGGCCTTCAAGGCGGCCGAGGCGTCGTGGCTGGACGACTACGCGCTGTTCATGGCCCTCAAACGCACCTACGGCGGCCTGCCGTGGAACGCGTGGGAGCCCGGCGTGCGCGACCGTGACCCGCAGGCCCTGAAGGCTGCCGCCGACAGCCTGGGGCAGGCGCTCGACCGCGTGAAGTTCACGCAGTTCCTGTTCTTCCGGCAATGGAATGCCATCCGGGCCTACGCCCGCGAGCGTGGCATCCAGGTCGTCGGAGACATCCCGATCTTCGTGGCGATGGACTCCAGCGATGCGTGGGCGAACCGCACGCAGTTCTACTTCGACGAACAGGGCCAGCCGACCGTCGTGGCGGGCGTGCCGCCGGACTACTTCTCCGAGACCGGGCAGCTGTGGGGCAATCCACTGTACCGCTGGGACGCCATGCGGGAGGACGGCTACGCGTGGTGGATCGAGCGCTTCGTGGGCAGCCTGAAGCTGTATGACGTGATCCGCATCGACCACTTCCGGGGCTTCGCGGCGTACTGGGAGGTGCCCTTCCCCGCGGAAACCGCCATCCACGGCCGCTGGGTGCCCGCGCCCGGCCACGAGATGTTCGAGGCGGTCCGCACCGCCCTGGGTGTCCTGCCGATCATCGCCGAGGACCTGGGCGTGATCACGCCGGACGTCGAGGCGCTGCGTGACGACTTCGAGTTCCCCGGGATGGCCGTGCTGCAGTTCGCGTTCGGCGGCGGCGATTTCAGCGTGAACGATTTCCTGCCGCACAACCTGCGCGAGAACCAGGTCGTGTACACCGGCACGCACGACAACGACACCACCCGTGGGTGGTGGGTGCACGCCGACGAGCAGGAGAAGCACAACTTCCGCACGTACACCAGCACGGACCCCACCGAGGAGACCTTCGCCCCGCTGCTGACGCGAATCGCCTTCGAGAGCCGCGCGAACCTGGCCGTGGTGCCGCTCCAGGACATCTTCAACCTGGGCACCGAGTCCCGCATGAACCTGCCCGGCACGACCGGCGACCACAACTGGACGTGGCGCTACAACGCTGCGGACCTGCGGCCCGACCTGGCGACCACACTGAGGGCGCTGACGGAGGCGACCGGACGGGCCTGAAGGCGCACCGGGCAGGCGAGCGGCGGGCAGAGAGCGAGAAGTGGTGCTCTCTGCCCGCCGCTCTCTGCTCTAGGCTGTGCTTCATGAAGCTCTACACCAAGACCGGCGACGGCGGCACCACGGGCCTGTACGGCGCCGACCGGGTCAGCAAGGCGAACATCCGCGTCGAGGCGTACGGCACGGTGGACGAACTGAACTCTGCCATCGGGCTGGCGCGGGCGCACAACACCCGCAGCCACAAGCCGGACCCGGCCCTCGACGCGGACCTGGAGTACCTCCAGAACGCCCTGTTCGACGTCGGTGCCGACCTTGCCACCCGGACGGGCACGCCCTACGAGGCGAAGATCACCCGCATGGACGCGCAGGACGTGGCCTTCGTCGAGGCGATGATCGACCGCTACCAGGACGCGGCGCCGCCCTTCACGGGCTTCGTGCATCCCGGCGGCACGCCCGCCGCCGCCGCCCTGCACGTGGCGCGCACGGTGGCCCGCCGCGCCGAGCGCGAGGTCATCCGGCTGCTGCACGAGGAGGACGCCAACGCGGACGTGCAGGTGTACCTCAACCGCCTGTCGGACCTGCTGTTCGTGATGGCCCGCGCCGCGAACCAGGCGGCCGGGATCGAGGAGCACGCGTGGCTGGTGAAGGGCCGGAGGTGAGGGCGCCGACGGTCTGACCGTCCGCCTGGTCGACCGTTAGCCCCTCACTCCTTCAGGATCACGTGGGGCGCGAAGGTCGCCCGGTTGTCCGTCACGCGGCCGCGGCCCTCGCGGATGCCCAGGCCGCAGACCTCGTCGCCGGCGATCCACACGCCCAGCACGGGGTACCGGGGGCCGTCCGGGGCATCGAAGGTGGGCAGGTGGGTGTACGCCTGCTCGACCACGGGCAGTCCGGCGTAGTCGCCGGCCGTGACGGGCTGGCCGGGCAGCTGCACGTTCTGGCCCTCGCGCGAGTACAGGGGTTTGCGCACGACGTCGCCGCCCAGCGCGCCGGGCGCCAGGGTGGCGGGCAGCAGATTCGGATGGCCGGGGTTCAGTTCGTGCAGCAGGGCGAGCAAGCCCTTGCTGCCGGTCACGGCCTTCCACAGCGGCTCGATGAAGCGGGTGCGCGTGCTGGCCAGGAACGCCGCGTCCGGCGAGTCCCACGCGAACTCGAAGGGCCACAGCCACAGCAGGTGCCGGATGGGCAGGCTGAAGGTGTCCAGCAGCGTGTCCGCGTCGGGGCTGGTGCCGAGCTGAGCCACGGACAGGTACGTGGTGCTCGCGCCGGCGGCCTCGGCCAGATCGCGCAGGTACGTGACGGTGGCGATGTCCTCGTCTACCTCCGCCGCGCTGAAGTGCACGTGGCCCACGCCGCGCGCCCGGACCACGTGCGCCCACTGCTCGCCCAGGCCCTCGTGGATGGTGTTCCACTGGGCGGCCCCGGCGGGCAGCTCGCCCCGCGCCCGGCGGTCGTCCAGCCACTGCCACTGGCACACGGCCGCCTCGACTAGGCTGGTGGGCGTCTGGGCGTTGACCTCCAGCAGCGTCACGGTCTGCCCGTCGTAGGCGATGTCCAGCCGCATGTAGACGCTCGGGTCGTCGCGCTCCCACGACTCGCGCACGGCGGCGTGCAGGAACGCGGGGATGCCCAGCTCGGCCAGCCGCCCGGTCTCGATGGCGTGCCCGGTCGCGTCCAGCACCAGCCGAGTCAGGTCCTGCGACGCCGTGCGGATCACCTCGATCTCGGCGGGCGTGAAGGCGTAGGCCACGTCCTCGCCCCAGTACGGCACGGGGTGCTCCGGCGTGGCCGCGTACCACGTGAAGCCCACGTCGCGCAGCCGCTCCTCCCACCCGGGGCGCGGCGCGAAGGTCAGCCGCCTCATCCGCCGAAACTGCCGCTGCGCGACGAGCCGAGGAACCCGCCGCGCGACACGGGCGCGCGGAACGTGCCGTAGCTGCCCCTCACCGGGTCGTAGGTCACGCCGCCCGCCACGGTCTTGCCGCTGCCGTCGTAGCCCAGATACTGCCGGCTGCCATTGAAGACCCGGATGTAGGGCCCGAAATACGTGCTGCCGCTGCGCTGGCACGGATTGGACAGGCCCTGCGTGAGCAGCGCGCGGTTCGCGTCGAGGCACTGCTGGTAACTCGTGTACGACCAGCGGTTGTAGCCGGCCGTGTCCACCCCGCCCGGCCCGCACGCGGCGAGCACGGCGGGCAGCGCAGCGAGGAGGGGGAGGTGGAAGGTCTTCGTCCTCATGCTTCTCAGTACGGGGCCAGCGGCGTCCGGGTTGCCGCGCCCTTCAGGGGGCCAGCACCCCCCGGATCACGCGGGCGCCGCGCCGCGCCTCGTCGACCGTCAGGCCGCCGAAGCCCAGCACCAGCGCCTGTGACGTGACCGGCCGCATGGCGTAGGTGTCCAGCGTGACCGCGTGCACTTCCCGCGCTGCCAGACGGGCCGCCACCTCACGGGCGTCCAGGTCGCCGTGCAGGTGCAAGCAGACGTGCAGGCCGGCCTCGATGCCGCCCAGCGTGGCGCGCGGAGCCAGCGGCGCCAGTTCCTCTGTCAGGGCCGTGCGCACCTGCGAGTGCCAGCGCCGGGCGCGCCGGACGTGCCGGTCCACGTGTCCGCCCGCGAGCAGCCACGTCACCGCCCGCTGCACCGGCAGCGGATGCCCGAAGTCCAGCAGGGTCCGCGCCCGTACCAGCGCCGGGACCAGGGCGGGCGGCGCGGTCAGGAAACCCGTGCGGACGGCCGGAGCGAGCACCTTGCTGAGCGTCCCCAGGTACAGGACCCGCCCGCCCCCCGCGTCCAGGCTGGCCAGGGTCGGCAGGGGCGGCGCGTCGTAGCGGAATTCGCCGTCGTAGTCGTCCTCGACGATCAAGGCGTCGTGGCGGCGTGCCCACTCCAGCAGCGCCAGCCGCCGGGGCAGGCTCATGCGGCCGCCCAGCGGGAACTGGTGGCTGGGCGTCACGTAGGCCAGCCGCGCCGGGGGCGAGTCGGGGCCGATGCTCAGGCCGCCGTCGTCCACCGGCACGGGAATGACCGTGTGCCCGGCGTCCAGCAGCACCTGCCGGGCAGCGCGGTAACCGGGCTCCTCGAACAGCGCTGCCGAGCCGGGCGGCAGCAGCGCGCGCACGATCACGTTCAGGGCGTGCAGCGCGCCCGCCGTGACGACCACGTTCTCCGCGCCCACCGCCAGCCCGCGCTGCCGCGCCACGAAGGCCGACAGCGCCGCGCGCAGCTCCGGCTCGCCGGCCGGGTCGCCGTAGTCGCCCCCCACCGGGGCGCGGGCCGCCGCCGCCCACGCCTGTCGCCACGCGCGCGCGTCCAGCATGCGGGTCGCGGTGACGCCGGTCCGGAAGACGATGCCGCCCTCCGGCCTGGGCCGTCCACGGGAGGCGCGTGGAACGCCGGCAGCCACGCGGGGCCGCTGGAACCCGGCACCTGGGGCCCCTGCGCCGCGCCGACCGGCACCAGCGTGCCGCGCCCCACCGTGGCCTCCAGCGTGCCGTCCGCGACCAGCGTGGCGTAGGCGTCGGCGACCACGCCGCGCGTCACGCCCAGCGCGGCCGCCAGGGTGCGGGTGCCGGGCAGCGCCGAGCCGCCGGGCAGCGCCCCGGACAGCACCGCCGCGCGCAGTTGCCCCGCGAGCTGCGCGTGCAGCGGCCCGCCACTGCCCCTCCTCAGCGTCACGGGGAAGGGCAGGTCGTCCGCCCGGCCGCCCCGAAGTGGACTGCTGAAGGGTGCCGGCAGTGGAGCTGTGCGGGGGGCCACCATGCGGCTAGTGTACGACCATGCCCGAGCTCCGCTCCATCCGATTCCTGCTCCCCGAGGACGCCGCGCTGGCCCTGCCCGCGCTGCGCGAGCTGCGGCCGGCCTCGCCCGCGACCGTGAGCGCCGCGGCATTGCAGGCGCACCTGCGCGCCGCGGCGCCCGAGGGCTACTGCCTGACCGGCGCCTTCGAGCCGGGCCGCCCGGAGGCCGCCGCCGTCGCGGGCTGGCGAGTCCTCACGACGCTGTGGCAGGGCCGCGTGCTGTTCGTGGACGACCTCAGCACCGTGCCGGACGCCTGTGGCCGAGGACACGCCGGAGCGCTGCTGGCGTGGCTGGACGACGAGGCCCGGCGCTCTGGCTGTGCGGCGCTGCACCTCGACTCCGGCACGGGCGAGGACCGCCGCGCCGCCCACCGGCTGTACCACGCTCACGGCCTCAACATCAGCGCCCACCACTTCAGCAAGGCCCTGGCCGCAGGTCCGGCGTGACCCGCACCGTCGGCATCCTGATCTTCGACGACATTGAGGTGCTTGACCTTGGGGGGCCTTTCGAGGTGCTCAGCGTCGCGTCGCGCCTGGCCGTGCGGAATGGCGAGGACGCCCCCTTCGCGCCGGTGCTGATCGCCCGCGATCTCCAGCCTGTATCCGCGCGGGGCGGGCTGCGGGTGCTGCCGCAGGCCACGCTGACGGCGCACCCGCCGCTGGACGTGCTGCTGGTGCCGGGCGGCGTGGTGGACGCCGTGCAGGGCGATCCGCAGGTGGTCGCGTGGGTCAGGGCACAGGCGGCCAGCGCGGAACTCACCGCCTCGATCTGCACCGGCGCCTTCGTGCTCGCGCAGGCGGGGCTGCTGGACGGCCGCCGCGTCACGACCCACTGGGAGGACCAGGCGGACCTCGCCCGGCAGTTCCCCGCGCTGACGGTCATCCCGGACGTGTCCTGGGTGGACGGGGGAGACGTGCTCACCTCCGGCGGCATCAGTGCCGGCATCGATCTCACGCTGCACCTCGTCGAGCGCCTGCACTCGCGTGACCTGGCCGAGCGCACCGCCCGGCAGATGGACTACCGGTGGACCGGAACTGGAATGACCGCATGACCCGCAAGGACGCGTTTCAGATGGTCCTGCTGTCCGCGTTCTGGGGCGTGTCGTTCCTGCTGATCCGCTACTCGGGCGAGGTGTTCCCGCCCGTGTGGGTGGCGCTGCTGCGCTCGGTGTGCGGGGCGACCGTGCTGATCGCCGCGCTGCGGCTGGGCGGCCGCTCGCTGCCGCCGCTGCGGCTGTGGAAACCGCTGCTGCTGGTGGCGCTGTTCAACAACGTGTTGCCGTGGACGTTCTTCGCGTGGGGCGAGCAGACCGTGAGCAGCAGCGTCGCGGCCATCATCAACGCGACCACGCCGCTGTTCGCGCTGCTGATCGGCCTGGGCCTGCGCGAGTCGCGGCTGCGCGGCTGGGTGGCGGCGGGCGTGCTGCTGGGCCTGGGCGGGGTGGCCCTGACCGTATCCGGTGGAATGGGAGGCGGACACGCCACCGTGCTGGGCGTGAGCGTGCTGCTGATCGCCAGCGCGGGCTACGCGGTCGCCACGACCATCGCGGGGCGCACGCTGGCGGGCTGCGATCCGGTGGGGCTGGCGACCACGCAACTCGGTCTGAGCGCGCTGATCCTGCTGCCCGTCGCGCTGGCCGGCCCGCACCCGGCCGCACTCACGTCGCGCGCGGTGCTGTCGGTGGTCGTGCTCGGCGTGGCGGGCAGTGGCCTGGCGTACCTGCTGTACTACGGCCTGCTCGCGCGCGTGTCGCCCACACAGCTCACGGCCGTCACGTACGCGCTGCCGGTGTGGGGCCTGGGCTGGGGCGCGCTGGCCGGAGAACCCGTCGGCGTGGTGTCGCTGGCCGGAGTCATCGTGGTGCTCGCGGGTCTGGGCCTGATCAACGCGCCGCCCCGCCAGCCCCGCGCGGCCGTCCCGACCTGAGATCGGGCGGGCTGGACACCGGCCATGACGCCCACAACCCCAGCGCCTACACTGAGCGCACGACCCGAGGAGGGCTTTGCTATGACAACCTCAGACGCAACAACGCAGAGCAAGTGGCTGGACGCCGAACTGAAGTACGACAGCGGCGTGTACAACAAGCACCACGTCGTCATGACCCGCGGCCTGGCCGCCACCGTGTGGGACGAGACCGGCCGGTCGTACATCGACTGCGTCGCCGGCTACGGCGTGGCGAACATCGGGCACAGCCACCCCGACGTGGTGCGGGCCATCAAGGAGCAGGCCGAGCGCCTGACCGTGATGCCGCAGACCCTGCCGAACGACAAGCGCGCCGAGTTCCTGGCCGAACTCGTGGCCGCGCTGCCGCAGGGCCTCGACCGCGTGTTCCTGTGCAACAGCGGCACCGAGGCGATGGAGGCCGCCAAGAAGTTTGCCATCACGGGCACCGGCCGTAAGCGGTTCGTGTCGTTCCGGCGCGGCTTCTCGGGCCGCAGCCTGGGCGCGCTGGCCTTCACGTGGGAGCCGAAGTACCGCGAGCCCTTCGGCGACGCCGTGGACAACAAGAACGTGGACTTCGTGACCTACGGCAATATCGAGGAACTGCGCGCAGCGGTCACCGAAGACACCGCCGCCGTGATCATGGAGCCCGTGCAGGGCGAGGGCGGCGTGCGCCCCGCGAGCATCGAGTTTATGCAAGAAGCCCGGCGCCTGACGAAGGAAAAGGGCGCCCTGCTGATCTTCGACGAGATCCAGACGGGCTTTTGCCGCACCGGCAAGATGTTCGCGTGCGAGCACTCCGGCGTGGTGCCCGACGCCATGACCCTTGCCAAGGCCATCGCGGGCGGCGTGCCGGCCGGAGCGCTCGCCATGACCGCCGAGGTGGCCGACAAGATGCCCGCCGGCGGGCACGGCACCACCTTCGGCGGCAATCCCCTGGCGATGGCGGCGGGCGTGGCCTCGCTGCGGGTCATGAAGCGTGAGGGGCTGGCCGAGCAGGCGCGCGAGAAGGGCGCGTACTTCATGGAGAAGCTGCGCGCCATCCAGAGCCCCAAGATCCGCGAGGTGCGCGGCCTGGGCCTGATGATCGGCGTGGAACTCAAGGAGAAGAGCGCGCCGTACATCCACGCGCTGGAGCACGACGAGGGCATCCTGACCCTCCAGGCCACGCCGCTGGTGGTGCGCTTCCTGCCGCCCATCCCGATCACCAAGGAGCAGATCGACACGGTGGTGGCCGCCTTCGAGCGCGTGCTGAACAGCGTGAACCCCCGCGCCGAGCGTCAGGCGGAACTCGCGCAGGGCAAAGAGGACAAGCAGACCGAGTAAGCGCGCGTGGCGGGGGGCGGCCGGTGGGGAAGACCCGCCGGCCGCCCCCCCGCTTGTGGGGGTGGGTCCGGAGCGCGGGAGTGTGACGACTCGACACGCATCCCCGCGCACTTTTTCCTACACTGGTCGAGATGAACTTCTGGATCGCAGGGGCTGTGGGGATCGCGCTGCTGGGCGGAGCGCTGGCGGTGGGGACGGCGGCGCAGCCGGGCGGTCCGCTGGCGCCGGGCCTGCACGTGGGCGGTGTGGACGTGGGCGGCATGACCCGCGATGAGGCGCTGGCCGCCCTGGCCGAGCGCGCGCCCGCCGCGCCGCAGGTCACGGTCACGGCAGGTGCCAACTCGTGGGCGGTCGCGGCCGATCAGCTCGGCTGGCACGTGGACGCCGCCGCCAGCCTCCGGCCCGCCGAGCAGGCGACCGCGGACCGGGGTGTCATCGACCGGCTCCAGGCGATGCTGGGACAGGCCAGGGTGCAGGAGTTTCCCCTCCTGACCGCCGTGACGCCCGAGCGCGCGACCGCCACCCTGAACACCCTGGCGCGCGGCCTGGAGACGCAGCCCAGGAACGCCAGCGTGATCTTCGACAAGGTGGCCAAGCGCTACGCCGTGAAGCCCGACACCGCCGGTCAGCGCCCCGACGTGGCCGCCGCCGTGACCGCCTACGCGGCGTCCCCCGACAGCACGGCCGTCAAGATTCCCCTGCGGGTGTGGGCGGCCGCCCGCCCGGCCGCGCAGGTGCAGCCGCTGGTGGACCAGGGCAACGCGCTGGTGCGGCCCTTCAAGGTGCAGCTCGCGGGCACCACCCGCAGCGGCATCCTCAGCGAACTGCAGGTTGCCAACCTGTACTGGGTGCGGCCGGACGGCATCGAACCCGACGAGGACGCCATGAAGGTCGCGTTCGGGCAACTCACCGGCTACATCGACCTGCCCGCGCAGGACGCGCGCTACGCCCTGAAGGGCACGCAGTTCGTGAAGGTCAAGGAGAAGCCCGGCACCGTCACGGACCGCCCGGCCGCGTACGCGGCGTTCCGGGCGGCCGTGCTGGACCGCACGAAGGCGCTTCTGGTGCTGCCCAGCAAGCCCGACGCGCCGGCCCTGACCCTGGCGCAGCTCCCGGACCCCGGCAAGCTGGAACTGATCACAGTCGGCACGAGCACGTATTACCACTCCAGCGCGGCGCGGCGCACGAACGTGGCGAACGCCGCCGCCAAGATCAACGGGGCGGTGGTGCCGGCCGGCGAGGTGTTCTCGTTCCTGAACACGCTGGGCGGCATCAGTGCCGGCAACGGCTTTGTCAGCGGCCTGATCATCAGCGGGGGCCGCACGGTCGACGGCCTGGGCGGCGGCGTGTGTCAGGTGAGCACCACCACCTTCCGCGCGCTGTACCAGGCGGGCCTGCCGGTGGTCGAACGCAACCAGCATTCCTACCGGGTGGGCTACTACGAGCCGCAGGTGGGCTTCGAGGCGGCCGTGTACGACCCCGGTGTGGACCTGAAGTTCAAGAACGACACCGGCGCGCCCCTGCTGATCAAGACCGTGAACGACAACGCCCACAGCACCCTGAAGGTCGAGGTCTGGGGCATCAAGACCGGGCGCAGCGTGGCCGTCAGCCGGGCCGTGATCGTGGCGCGCACCCCGCATCCGCCGGCGCAGTACATCGTGAACCCCAAGCTGCGGCCCGGCGCGGTCAACCAGGTGGACTGGGCGGCCGACGGTTACAACCTGTACATCACCCGCACCATCAAGGACGCCTCGGGCGTGCGCACCGACGTGACCAAGACCGTCTACAAGCCGTGGCGCGCAGTGTACGAGATCGGCCCCAAGAGCTGAACCCGGTAGCCGGCCAGCGCAACCGGAGGCTCTGTCCGCCGGGTGCGCTTTGACATCGGGTCAGGGGCGGGGCGCAGCCGCGGTCGACCCGCGCACGATGAGGTCGGTGGCGAAGGGCGCGGGGGTGGCGGGCCGCTGGCCTCCGGCGAGCTGCACCAGCAGATGCACAGCCGCCGCGCCCATCTCGTGCAGGGGCTGGCGCACCGTCGTGAGCTGCGGGTTGCACTCGCTGGCGATGGGCAGGCCGTCGAAGCCGACCACCGACAGGTCGTCCGGCACCCGCAGCCCCAGGTCCTGCGCCACATGGATCGCGCCGACGGCCATGGCGTCGCACGCGGCGAAGATCGCGGTGGGGGGACGGTGCAGCCGCAGCAGGCGCCGGGTGGCGGCCTCGCCGCTGGACTTGGTGTAGTCGCCCTGCTGCACGTACCCGCGCGGCACGCGCAGCCCGGCGGCCTGCATGGCGCCGTGGTACGCGCGCAGGCGTTCCTGGCCGTCGTCGCGATCGGTGTCGGGTACGGACCGGCCGCTGCGCGGGTCGATGTCGTGCGCCGCCAGTCCGGTGATGGTGGCGATGCGGGTGTGGCCCAGCGCCAGCAGGTGCCCCATGGCGCGCTGTGCGCCGCCGTGGTTGTCCACGCTGAGCGCGCGGGCGCTGGGGCCGTCCACGCTCACGACGTGTTCCGGCAGGTCGCCGGCGCCCAGCGGCGTGAACTGGTTCGGCTGGATCAGCAGCGCGCCCACCGACAGCCGGCTCATGACCGACAGGTCCGGGGACGTGCGGGTGCCGGCCATCAGCACGACGAGGTCGTAGTTGAGCGTCTCGGCGGCCTCGGCCGCGCCCATCAGCACCTCGCTGACATACGGCAGGTTCAGCTGCCGCGTGACCACACTGAGCATCCGCGCGCGTCCGCCGGCCAGGGCGCGGGCCATCGGGTTGACGCGGTAACCGGTCTTCTCGATGGCGTCCAGCACGCGCTGGCGGGTCTGTGGGCGCACATTGGGCTTGTTGTTGATGACGTTCGAGACGGTCATGGCCGAGACCTGCGCCTGGTGGGCGACGTCCGCGATGGTGATGGGTCTGTGCGGCTGGGTCATGAGCATCCTGTGGAGACGGTGGTGGGTGAACGCCCCTTTACTTTCCGGAGTTTGTAGCGTTACACTACTCCCGTACTCACAATCCGTCAACTGGACGCCTGTCCAGAAATCTGCTCCAGCACGTCGTTTTCTGCCCGTCGCCCTATTTTGTAGCGCTATACGGCCCGGCGCTGCCCCGGAGGTCACCATGAAGAAAGCCCTGACGCTCACCGCCCTGGTCTCCACCCTGCTGCTCGGCGCTGCCCACGCGCAGAAGACCTTCACCGTGGTCCGGCCCACCCAGTGGGGCGCGCAGAACATGAACCCCTTCGCGCCGGGCGACCAGCGCCTCGGGGCGACCGCCTCGACCATCTACGAGTCGCTGTTCTTCGTGAACCTGCTCGACGGCAAGGTGACCGAGGTGCTGGGCACCAAGTACGCGTGGAGCAACAACAACCGCACCCTGACCATCACCACCCGCCCCGGCGTGAAGTGGACGGACGGCACGCCCTTTACCGCCAAGGACGCCGCCTTCACCTTCAACTACATCAAGCAGTACCCGGCGCTCGACACCACCGCGCTGTGGAAGAACGGTCTGGCGTCGGCCAAGGCGACGAACGACACCACGCTGGTCCTGACCTTCAACAAGACCAACACCCCGATCTTCTCGGACCTCGCCAACGTGCTGATCGTGCCCGAGCACATCTGGAGCAAGATCACGTCGCCGCTGACCGAGCCCAACGCCAAGCCGGTCGGCACCGGCCCCTTCGTGTTCGACCAGTACAGCCAGCAGGCCGTGCGCGTGGTGAAAAACCCGAACTACTGGATGAAGGACAAGCCGTACATCGACGCGGTCGTGTGGGTCTCCACCAACAGCAACGACGCCGCGCAGCTCAAGCTGATGAAGGGCGAGGCGGACTTCGGCTACATCGGCCTGTCGGACCCGGTCGGCGGCTTTCAGAAGAAGGGCCCGAACAACGCGTTCTACTGGCCGGTCGACAACGGCAACTACCTGTACTTCAACACCGCCAAGGCGCCCTTCAACGACGCCGCCTTCCGGCGCGGCCTGTCGCAGGCGGTCAACACCTCCGACGTGGCCCTCAAGGCCTACGCCGGCGTCGCCAAGGGCTCGCACAGCAGCGGCATCATCCCCGCCCAGCTCAAGAGCTGGCTGCCGGCCGGGGTCAGCTCCATGAAGTTCGACCCCGTCGCCGCGGACAAGGCGCTCACCGCCGCCGGCTACAAGAAAGACGGCAGCGGCATGCGCCTGGGCAAGGACGGCAAGGCGCTGCCCACATTCAAGATCCTGGTCGGCGCCGGCTGGACCGACTTCATCACCATGGCGACCACCATCGGCGAGAACCTGAAGAAGGTCGGCATCAACACCAGCGTGGACCAGCAGCAGTGGAGCAGCTACGCGGGCGGGCTGCAGTCCGGCACCTACGACATGGGCATCAGCTGGGGCTGGGGCAACGGCCCGACGCCCTACCAGCTGTACTACAAGAGCTTCGACCCGGACTTCAGCGCGCCGGTCGGCAAGACTGCGCCCTCGAACCTGTCGCGCTACACCAACCCGGTCATCACCAAGGCGCTCGAAACCTACCGCAGCAGCAGCGACATGGCTGTGCAGAAAAAGGCCATCGCCGACATCGCGAAGGTCGTCATGCAGGACATGCCCTTCTTGCCGCTGACCGACCGCAGCGAGTTCGCGGACTTCAACACCAGCAAGTTCACTGGCTTCCCCAGCGCGGAAAACCCCTACAACTACGGCAACCCCGACGACTCGACCGGCGCCCGCCTGATGTACCTGAACGTCAAGCCCAAGTGACGCTGCGGCGCTGTACGCGCGCGGCCGTGGTCTAACAGTCCAACAGTCTGACGGTCTCACCGCAAAAGCGTGTCTCTGACAGTCTTTGTGCGGTGAGACCGTCGCACAGTTAGACCATCCGACGTACCGGAGGTGCAAGGTGGCATACATCCTGCGAAAACTGGGTTTCCTGGTGTTCACCCTGTGGGTGGCCGCCACCCTCAACTTCATCCTGCCGCGGCTGGTGCCGGGCGATCCGGTGGGCGCCATGCTCGCCAAGTACCAGGGCAAGCTCGATCCGTCCGCGGTGGACGCGCTGAAGATCGCCTACGGCCTGAATGACCAGGGCAGCATGTTCAGCCAGTACGTGAAGTACCTGGGCAACCTGCTCCAGGGCGACTTCGGGCGCTCGATCAGCCAGTTCCCCACGCCGGTCATGGACATCGTGAAGATGGCCGCGCCGTGGACCATCGGGCTGGTCGGCGTGACCACCATCCTGTCGTTCCTGCTGGGCAGCGCGCTGGGCCTGTACAGCGCGTGGCGCCGGGGCAAGCCGCTGGCGGACGCCATGCCGCCCCTGGCCCTGTTCCTGAACTCCATGCCGTACATGTGGTTCGGTCTGGTGCTGCTGTACGTGCTGGCCTTCAAGAACTCCATCTTCCCGCTGGGCAACGCCCTCGATCCCTTCCTGAAGTTCGGCACGCCCGAGTGGTGGAGCAGCATGCTGCGGCACGCGATCCTGCCGGCCCTGACGATCCTGATCACCTCGGCGGGCGGGTGGCTGATCACCATGCGCAACAACGTCATGAGCGTCATGGGCGAGGACTACATCGCCTTCGCGCGCGCCAAGGGCCTGTCGGAACGGCGGCTGCTCAACCGCTACGTGCTGCGCAACGCCCTGCTGCCCAGCTTCACGGCCTTCGGCATGGCGATCGGCTTCGTCATCGGGGGCTCGATCCTGACCGAGGTCGTGTTCTCGTACCCCGGCCTGGGCCTGCAACTGAACAACGCCGTGCAGACCCTGGACTACCCGCTGATGCAGGCGCTGTTCCTGTTCATCGCGCTGGCGGTGCTGCTCGCCAACTTCATCGTGGACCTGATGTACGTGTACATCGACCCGCGCGTGCGTGACGGGAAGGCCACATGAACGGCGTGTGGACCATCCTGCGGCGCTCGCCGCGCGCGGCCGCTGGCGCTGGCATCTTGCTGGCGATGTTCCTGCTGGCCCTGCTGGCGCCGGTGCTCACGCCGTACTCGCCCACCTCGCAGGACTTCAGCTCGTGGACCACGCCGGGCCGCGAACACCTGCTGGGCACCACCGCGCTCGGGCAGGACGTGTGGGCGCAGATCCTGTACGGCGCGCGCAAGACCCTGCTGATCGGCCTGATGGCGGGCCTGATCGCCACCGTGATCGGCACGACCATCGGCGTGGCCGGCGCGTACTTCGGCGGCCGGGTCGAGGACGTCCTGAACGTCGTGACCAACGTGTTCCTGGTGCTGCCGGGGCTGCCGCTGCTGATCATCGTGAGCGCCTTCGTGCGCGGCGCGGGGGTGTGGTCGATCATCCTGGTGATCGCCTTCACCGGCTGGGCGTGGGGCGCGCGGGTGCTGCGCTCGCAGGCACTGGCCATCCGCAACCGCGATTTCGTGCAGGCGGCCATCGTGTCGGGCGAGCGGCCGGGCCGGATCATCTTCGCGGAGATGCTGCCGAACATGGCGGGCCTGATCGCCGCGAACTTCTTCTCCACCGCGCTGTACGCGGTGCTTTCCGAAGCCGGACTGTCGTTCCTGGGCTTCGGGGACGTGAGCAGCGTCACGTGGGGCACCATGCTGTACTGGGCACAGGCGCGCGGAGCGCTGCTCCAGGGCGCGTGGTGGTGGATCGCCGCGCCGGGCCTGCTGATCGCGCTGCTGGGCACCGCCTTCGCGCTGCTGAACTTCGGCATCGACGAGGTGACCAACCCCAAGATCGTGCACTCGATCCGCGCCACCAAGGTGCTGCGGCGCGGCAGGAAGGCGGCTCCGCGCCTGGTGTCCGGCGGCCCGGAGCCGCTGATGAGCATCGGCCATCTGGACGCCGGCTATGTCACGCCGCGCGGCAACGTGCGCGCGGTGAGGGACGTGAGTCTGGACGTCGCGCCCGGTGAGTTCGTGGGGCTGGCCGGCGAGTCTGGCTGCGGGAAGTCCACCCTGGCCTTCGCCGCGACCCGCCTGCTGGACGCGCCCGGCGCGGTCTTCGGCGGCGAGGCGCGGCTGGCCGGCACCGACCTGCTGGAACTGTCCAACGAGGACCTGCGCCGGGTGCGCTGGAAGGACTACTCGATGGTCTTCCAGGCCAGCATGAACATCCTCAACCCGGTCATCAAGGTCCGCGAGCAGGTGTACGACGCGATGCAGGCGCACGGCATCACGGACCCGGCCAAGCTGGACGCCCGCGCGCGCGAACTGTTCCGGCTGGTGGGCATCCGCGAGGGCTACCTGGACGCCTACCCGCACCAGCTCTCGGGCGGCATGAAGCAGCGCGTGATCATCGCCATCGCGCTGGCGCTGGAGCCCAAACTGGTCGTGATGGACGAGCCGACCACGGCGCTGGACGTGGTGGTGCAGCGCCAGATCCTCCAAGAGATCGACGCCGTGCGCCGCCGCCTGGGCATCAGCATCATCTTCATCACGCACGACCTGTCGCTGCTGGTCGAGATGAGTGACCGCATCGCCATCATGTACGCGGGCGAGATCATCGAGGAGGCGCCGGCCAAGGCGCTGTACGCCGGTCCCAAGCACCCCTACACCGCCCGCCTGATGAACGCCTTCCCGGAACTCGAGGGCCCGAACGAGCGCCGCGAGGGCATTCCGGGCCGGCCGCCGCCGCTGAGCGTGGAACTGCGCGGCTGCCCGTTCTACGACCGCTGCCCCAGCCGCATGCCCGGACAGTGCGACGAGCACAAGCCCGCCAGCGTGGAGATCGTGCCGGGCCACCGCGTGGCGTGTTTCCTGCACTCGCCGCTGATCAAGGAAGGAGACGTGGCCCATGCCGCCGACTGACGCCGCCAGTGCGCCCCTGGCCCTGGAACTGGAGCACCTGAGCAAGGTCTTCACGGTGGGCCGCAGCGGCACCAAGGTGCCGGCCGTGAGCGACGTGTCCCTGAGCATCGGGCGCGGCGAGGTGCTCGGCCTCGTGGGCGAGTCCGGCTCCGGCAAGAGCACCATCGCCCGCCTGATCTGCCGGCTGCACGACCCGACGGCCGGCAGCATGCGCATGGACGGCCAGGAGATTCCGCTGCACCTGCGTGGCAGCACCCTGCGCAGCTTCCGGCGCAACGTGCAGATGATCTTTCAGGACCCCTTCGCCAGCCTGAACCCGCTGCATACCATCGGGTACATCGTGGGCCGACCGCTGCAGATCCACGGTCTGGCACGCGGCCGCGAGGTGCGCGAGCGCGTGAACGCCCTGCTCGACCGGGTGGGCCTGTCGCCCGGCGCGGACTACGCCGCGAAAAAGCCCCACGAGCTGTCGGGCGGCCAGCGCCAGCGCGTGGTCGTCGCGCGCGCCCTGGCCGCCGGCCCGACCCTGATCCTGGCCGACGAGCCCACCAGCGCCCTGGACGTGTCCATCCGCCTGGACATCATGAACCTGCTGATCGACCTGACCGAGCAGGAGGGGCTGAGCATGCTGTTCATCACGCACGACCTGGCCGGGGCGCGCTACATGAGTGACCGGATCGCCGTGATGTACGCCGGGCACCTCGTCGAGATCGGCCCGGCGGCGGACGTGATCGGGTCTCCGCAGATGCCGTACACGCAGCTTCTGAAAAGCGCTGCGCCGAAGCCGACGGGCAACCTCGCGGCCGGCCCGCTCGACGCGCGCGGCGAGATCCCGGACCTGAAGAACCTGCCGCCCGGCTGTCCCTTCGAGCCGCGCTGCCCGCACGCCAGGGCGGCGTGCAGGGACGGCCTGCCGAAGATGTACGAGGTCGGCCCCGGCCACCACGCGCGCTGCATCCTGCACGACCCGGCGCTGGCCGCGTCGCCGCCGCTGCATCCGGACCTCGCGCTGAACTGATCCACGCGCGGCCGCGTGCCGGCGTGTATCATCCCGACGTATCTGAACCGATTCAGTCCGCCGCCGTCCACGCGGCCCCCGCCCCGAGGTACTCCCCATGACCGACACCCCGAACACCCTCCCTGCGGCCGTGGACATCGACGCGCTGCTCGACCGGCTGACCCTGGAGGAGCAGGTCTCGCTGCTGGCCGGCGCGGACTTCTGGCGCACCGTGGCGATCCCGCGCGTGGGCATTCCTGCCCTGAAGGTCAGTGACGGTCCCGCCGGCGTACGCGGAGGCGGCCCGCTGGTCGGCGGCATGAAGACGGCCGCGTACCCCGTGGGCATCGCGCTGGGCAGCACGTGGAACCCGGCGCTGCTGCGCGAAATTGGCGCATCCCTGGCCCGCGAGGCGCTCGACAAGGGCGCCGGCGTGCTGCTCGCCCCGACCATCAACGTCCTGCGCTCTGCCCTGAACGGCCGCAACTTCGAGAATTACGCGGAAGACCCGATTCTGACCGGCAAGCTCGCGGTCGCGTACGTGCAGGGATTGCAGGATAGCGGCGTGGCCGCCACGCCCAAGCACTTCGCCGGCAACGAGTCCGAGTACCAGCGCGGCACGATCTCCAGCAACATCCCGGCGCGCGCCATGCGCGAACTGTACCTGCGGCCCTTCGAGATGGTGGTCAGGGAGGCCCGGCCGTGGGCGATCATGACCGCGTACAACCGCCTGGACGGCGTGTACTGCTCCGAGAACCCGTGGCTGCTCGAGACCGTGCTGCGCGGCGAGTGGGGCTTTGACGGCCTGGTCATGAGCGACTGGGGCGGCACCCACTCGGCCGGTGAGAGCGTGCGCGCGGGCCTTGACCTGGAGATGCCGGGGCCGGCGCGGGCGCGGGCCGGACTGCTGGAGGAAGCGCAGAACGACCCCGCCACCGCCGCCGCCGTGAGGGAACGCGGCCGCGCGGTGCTGACGCTGGTCGAGCGCACCGGCACCTTTGCCAGCCCGCGCGACGTGCGCGACAGCGCCGAGCGCGACACCGAGTACCCCGACACCCGCGCCCTGATCCGCCGTGCCGGGGCCGAGGGCATGGTGCTGCTGAAGAACAGCGGCATCCTGCCCCTCCCGGCGGGCGCGAGCGTGGCCGTGGTTGGCCCGAACGCCGCCACCGCGCAGGTGATGGGCGGCGGCAGCGCCCAGATGAACGCGCACCGCCGGGTGTCCCCGCTCGAGGGCCTGCGCGAGGCCCAGGGTGCCGGGGCCGTCAGCACCGCCGTCGGCTGCGACAACGACAAGTACCTGCCGGTGCCGACGGTGCCGGTGCACATCGAGTACCGCGCCCAGGCCGGTGGCGATGTCACTGCCCGCGAGGACAAGCCCCAGGCGGAGGTGATGTGGTTCGCGTACCCGGGGGGCATCGACCCCACCGCGTTCCACGGCACCCTGACCCTGAGCGTGCACGCCCCGCAGGCCGGCGAGTACGAGTTCAGCCTCGCCAGCGCGGGCCTGAGTCGCCTGCGCGTGGACGGCGAGCCCCTGGTGGACAACTGGAGCGCGTGGCAGCCGGGCGACACGTACTTCGGCTTTGGCTCGGACGAGGTGCGCGGCCGCCGGACGCTGGAGGCCGGCGCGCACACGGTCGAGGTCGAGTTCGTGCCGAACACCTTCGAGAACGGCATCGCGGGCTTCAACGCGGTGCGGATCGGCTTCCGCGCCGAGCCCGAGCAGGGCAGCGTGGCGCAGGCGGCGGCGGTGGCCGCGCAGGCAGACTACGCCGTGGTGTGCATCGGCACGAACGGCGACTGGGAGACCGAGGGCGTGGACCGCTGGGGCCTCGACCTGCCGGGCCGCCAGAACGAGCTGGTGGGCGCCGTGCTGGCGGCCAACCCGAACACCGTGGTGGTGCTCCAGACCGGCGGACCGGTCACGATGCCGTGGCTGGAGCGCGTCCCGGCGGTGGTGCAGGCGTGGTTCCCCGGTCAGGAGGCCGGGCACGCGATCGCCGACGTGCTGTACGGGCGCGCGGAGCCCGGCGGGAGGTTGCCGCAGACCTTCATCGCGTCCCTCAAGGACGATCCCACGCACCCCCTGAATCCGGACGTGCAGTACCCGGGCGAAGGCGGCCGCGTGGAGTACCACGAGGGCCTGTCCACCGGCTACCGGCACGTCGACCGCTCAGGGATCACCCCGCTGTTCCCCTTCGGCTTCGGCCTGAGCTACACCACCTTCGAGGTGTCGAACCTGCAACTCAGCGCCGCCACCGTCGGGGCGGGGGAGACCGTGACCGCGCGCGTGCAGGTGAAGAACACCGGCCAGCGCGCGGGCAGCACGGTCGTGCAGCTGTACGTCCGTGACCGGGACAGCCGCCTCGAGCGGCCGGACAAGGAACTCAAGGCCTTCGCCAAGGTTCACCTCGCTCCCGGCCAGATCGAGACCGTCACCCTGCCCGTCGGCATGCGCGACCTCGCGTATTACGACGACGCCGCCCGCGCGTGGGTCGCCGAGGCCGGCGATTTCGACGTGCTGGTCGGGCAGAGCAGTCTGGACCTGCCCCACACCCTCCGCCTCTCGCTCAGCACCGACTGGAAGGAAGCCACGTCATGACAGGAACCCTCTCCGTTCAGCTCTACACCTTCCGCGACGCCTACGCCGCCGATGCGGCGGGCACCATCGCCCGCATCGCCGGGCTGGGCTTCAGGTACATCGAGCCCTTCGGCATCGGCAACCACGGCCTGAGCAACGCCGACAAGGTGGGCAAGGCGCAGGAACTGCGCGCGCTGCTCGACGCCAACGGCCTCCAGGCACCCACCGCGCACACCGCCGCCCCGATGGGCCCGAACGCCGAGGCCGTGCTGGACGCGATTCAGGCGCTGGGCACCACCCTGCCGGTGATCTCCTGGCCCGGCGAGGTACCGGGCTTCGAGCGCGACGTGATGGACACCAGGGACGGCACGGAGCGCTTCGCGGACGCGCTGAGCGAGGCGTCGCGCCACGCCCAGACGCGCGGCCTGAGCCTGGGCTACCACAACCACTGGTGGGAGTGGTCGCAGTTCGGCGGCCAGTACGCCTACGACCTGCTGCTCGAGCGCCTCGACCCCGCGGTGTTCCTCGAGATCGACACGTACTGGGCGCACACCGGCGGCCAGGACATGCCCGCCCTGATCCGGCGGCTGGGAGACCGGGTCAAGGCCCTGCACCTCAAGGACGGCCCCGCCACGCCCGAGGCCGACCAGACCCCGCTGGGCACCGGGAAGGTCGATTACGCCGCGGCCGTTCACGCCGCTCCGTCCGCCCGCTGGCACGTGCTGGAAATGGACCGCACGGCCGGCGACGTCTTCGCCGAGGTGGGCCACAGCGCCCAGCGCCTCATTCAGGAGGGACTCTCGACATGGGAATGACGAACGCATCGCAGGTCATCGGCATCATCGGTACCGGGAATATCAGCGCCGCTTACCTGAAGATCGCCCGTGACCTGGGCCTGTTCCGCGTGAAAGCGGTTTCGGACATGGACACGGAGCGCGCCGCCGCAGTCGCCGCCGAGTACGGCGTGCAGGCCATGACCCTGGAGGACATGCTGGCCGACCCGGAAATCGTCGCGGTGGTGAACCTCACGCCGCCCGGCGCGCACGCCGACGTGTCGCTGGCCGCGCTGAATGCCGGCAAGCACGTGTACTCCGAAAAACCCCTGGCCGTCGAGCGCGAGGACGGGCAGAAGATCATGGATCTCGCCCGCGAGAAGGGCCTGCGCGTGGGCTGCGCGCCGGACACCGTGCTCGGCGCGGGCATACAGACTGCCCGCGAGGTGCTCGACGCCGGGCGCATCGGGCGGCCCGTCTCTGCGACCGCGTTCATGATGAGCAGCGGCCCGGAGTCGTGGCACCCGAACCCGGACTTCTTCTACCAGCGCGGCGCCGGCCCGCTGTTCGACATGGGGCCGTACTACCTGACCGCCCTGGTCACGCTGCTGGGCGGCGTGCAGAAGGTCAGCGCGACCACCACCAAGGCCTTCGAGCAGCGTCCGATCACCAGCCAGCCGCGCGCCGGCGAGTTCATCACCGTGAACACCCCCACGCACGTCGCCGCAAACCTGACGCTGGACGGCGGCGCGGTCGCCACCCTGATCACGTCCTTCGACGTGCCCGCCAGCGACGTGCCGCGCATCGAGATCCACGGCACCGAGGGCACCCTGAGCGTGCCGGACCCGAACACCTTCGGCGGCCCCCTCAAGATCCGCCTGAAGGGCGACAAGGAGTGGACCGAGATTCCCCTCACGCGGCCCTTCGCGGACAACTCGCGCGGCATCGGCCTGGCCGACATGCTGAGCGCCAACGCGGCGGGCGGCGCGCACCGGGCCAGCGGCGACCTGGCGTTCCACGTGCTGGATGTCATGCACACCATCCTCGAATCCGCCGAGGCCGAGCGCACCCTGACGCCCCGCACCCGCGTGGAGCGCCCCGCCGCGCTGGACGTCCAGCCCGCATGGTTCACCACGTCCCAGCCGGCGTGAGCCCTCAGGGGCACTGACGTGACCGGGGGGTTCTGCTCCCCGGTTTATCCTGAGCTCCGCCACACGCTTCATTCCCAGGAGGTTTCCCCATGCCCCGTCCCGTCACCCTGTTCACCGGCCAGTGGGCCGACCTGCCGCTCGCCGAACTCGCGCCCCTGGCGAAGAAGATGGGCTACGACGGCCTGGAACTCGCCTGCTGGGGCGACCACTTCGACGTGCAGGCCGCGCTGAAAGACGACGACTACGTGAAGCAGAAGCGCGAGCTGCTCGACTCGCACGGCCTGCAGTGCCTCGCGATCAGCAACCACCTCGTCGGGCAGGCCGTGTGCGACAACATCGACGCGCGCCACAAGTCCATCGTGCCCGCGCACGTGTGGGGCGATGGCGATCCCGAGGGCGTGCGCACGCGCGCCGCGCAGGAGATCATCGACACCGGGCACGCCGCCGCGAAGTTCGGCGTGAAGACCGTCAACGGTTTCACCGGGTCCAGCGTGTGGCACAGCATCTACGCCTTCCCGCCGACCGATCAGGCGTACTGGACTGCCGGCTTCGAGGACTTCGCGCGGCGCTGGACGCCCATCCTCGACTCGTTCGACGCGGACGACATCAACTTCGCGCTGGAAGTCCACCCCACCGAGATCGCCTTCGACCTCGCCACGTCGCAGCGCGCCATCGACGCCGTGGGCGGCCACAGGCGCTTCGGCTTCAACTACGACCCCAGCCACCTGGGCTACCAGCACGTCGACTACGTGCGCTTCATCCGCACCTTCGCCGACCGGATCTTCCACGTGCACATGAAGGACGTGTGGTGGGGCCACGGCAGCGGCGAGGTGGGCGTGTTCGGCGGTCACACCGACTTCGGGGACGCCCGGCGCTACTGGGACTTCCGCTCGGTCGGGCGCGGCGACATCAAGTTCGAGGACGTGATCGTGGCTCTGAACGACATTGGCTACGCCGGCCCGCTGAGCGTGGAGTGGGAGGACTCGCGTATGGACCGCGTGCACGGCGCGACCGAGAGCGCCGCGTACGTGCGCCGGCTGGACTTCCCCGGCTCGAACGTGGCCTTCGATGCCGCCTTCGCCAAGGACAAGCAGTGACCCGCCCGCTGAAGCTCGGCATGGTCGGCGGCGGGCAGGGCGCCTTCATCGGCGCGGTGCACCGCACGGCCGCCCGCCTGGACGGACACTACGAGCTGGTGGCCGGAGCGCTCTCCAGCACGCCGGACAAGGCCCTGGCGTCCGGCCGGGCGCTGGGCCTGCCGGAGGACCGCACGTACCCGAGCTGGGAAGCCATGCTGGACGCCGAACTCGCCCGGCCGGAGGGTGAGCGCATCGACGCGGTGAGCATCGTGACGCCCAACCACATGCACTACCCGGTGGCGCGGGCCTTCGCGGCGGCCGGCATCCACGTCATCTGCGACAAGCCGCTGGTGCACACCAGCGAGCAGGCGAACGACCTGCTGGCTGTGGTCAGGGAGTCGGGCGTGGTCTTCGCGGTCACGTACAACTACACCGGCTACCCCCTGATCCGCCACGCCCGCGACATGATCCGCGCCGGCACGCTGGGCGAGATCCGCAAGGTGATCGTCGAGTACCACCAGGGCTGGCTCGCCACCAACCTCGAGGCGCAGGACTCCAAGCAGGCCGACTGGCGCACGGACCCGGCCCGCAGCGGCATGGCCGGCGCGGTGGGCGACATCGGCTCGCACGCCGAGAACCTCGCGGCCACCGTGACCGGTCTGGAGCTGGAGGCCATCTGCGCGGACCTGACGACCTTCGTGCCGGGCCGCCGCCTGGACGACGACGGCAGCGTGCTGCTGCGCTTCGCGGGCGGCGCGCGCGGCGTGCTGATGTGCTCGCAGGTCGAGGTGGGCGAGGAGAACGACCTGAGGTTGCGCGTGTACGGCACCCAGGGCGGCCTGAGCTGGAGCCAGGAGAACCCCAACCGCATGGAGTACACGCCTCTGGACGGCCCACGGCAGGTGCTGACGCGTGGGCAGGGCTACCTGAGCCCCGCCGCTCAGGCCGCCACGCGCATTCCCAGCGGCCACCCCGAGGCGTTCCTGGAGGCCTTCGCCAACGTGTACACCGGCGCCGCCGAGGCGATCCTCGCTGGGCAGGAGGGCCGCGATCCCGATCCGCTGGTCGCCATCTACCCCACGCTGGAGGACGGCGCACGCGGCGTGCACTTCATCGAGAAGACCGTGGAGAGTTCGCACAGCGACCGCAAATGGACCGACGCCCGCTGGAGCGCGCCGGACTGACCACAGCGGTCCACCGTGCCCGCATCCCCGTCCTCTGTGCAGGGCGGGGACGTTCCACTCCGTGGGTCGCCGCTACAGTCTGGAGGTGCGTTTCCATCCACGGACAGCCTGGACCGGCCGGCCATCTGGACGCCGGAGGCGTTCCCGGTGAACCTGCGCGTGTGGCTCGCGGGGCTCGATCCGGCCGTGCTGGACGTCTCGACCTTTGGCCTGCTCGCCCTGGAGGGCGCCGGGATTCCGGGCATTCCCGGCGTGGTGCCGATGCTCGCGCAGGTGGCGGCCATCGACGCGGGGCGCACCACGCTCGGCGCGGCGATCGCGTGGGGGGTCGCGGGCAACTGGCTGGGCAGCCTCCTGGGCTACGCCGTGAGCCGCTGGGGCGGGCGCTGGCTGCCGGCCGGCTGGCGCGAGCGGCTGGCCGGAGAGCGCGCCACCACCCTGCTCGCCCGCTACGGGGCGCCGCTGATCGTGGTCAGCCGCACCATCGGCAGCCTGCGCACGCCGATGACGCTGGTCGCGGGCAGCAGCGGCTATCCGCTGGGCCGGTACGCGCTGCTCAGCTTCTTGGGCGCGCTGCTGCACGTGGGCGTGTGGCAGACGCTGCTGTGGAAGGCCGGGCCGGCCATCCTGCCGCAGATGGAACGCTGGGGCCGCGAGATCCTGATCGGGGCGGCCGTGGTGATCGTGCTGCTGGTGCTCGTCCGACGCTGGACACGGCCGGCGTAGGTCACGCGCTGTCCAGCATCCAGCGCGCCGCGTCCTCCACGTGGATGCGCGTGGTGTCGAACACCGGCACCGACGTGTCGGCCGCGCCGACCAGCAGCGTGATCTCCGTGCAGCCCAGGATGATGGCCTGCGCGCCCCGCGCCACCAAGCCGGCCATGATCCGCCGGTACGCCCCTCGCGAGTCGTCCAGGATCACGTTCCGGCACAGTTCGTCGAAGATGATGCGGTGGATCTCGGCCCGCTCGTCTGCGCCAGGCACGATCACGTCCAGGCCGTACTTCCCGGCCAGGCGACCGGTGTAGAAGTCCTGTTCCATGGTGAAGGCGGTCGCCAGCAGGCCCACGCGGGTCACGCCCGCCGCGCGCAGGCGCTCGCCCGTGGCGTCGGCGATGTGCAGCAGCGGGATCGTCACGGCGTCCTGAACGGCGTCCGCGACCTTGTGCATGGTGTTCGTGGCGATCAGCAGCGCGCCGGCCCCGGCCTGTTCCAGACCCCGCGCCGCATCGGCCAGCAGCGCGCCGGCCGCGTCCCACTCGCCGCTGCGCTGGAGCGCCGCGATCTCCGCGAAGTCCACGGAATGGATCAGCACCCGCGCCGAATGCAGGCCGCCCTGACCGCGCGCCACGTCCTCGTTCAGCAGGCGGTAGTACTCCGCCGTGCTCGTCCAGCTCATGCCGCCAATGATGCCGAGAAGCTTCATGCGTCCATTCTGGGTGTCACGCCGTCCAGGCGCCACGGCACCAGGCGTTCCAGGAGCGCCACCAGTGCCGCGTCCATGAATTCGTAGTCGTCGGGAATGCCCAGCGTCACAAGCCGCTCGTCCGGCAGCGCCCCGCGGAACTGCTGGCGCAGCACGTCCCGGTGCCGTTTCTCCATGCACACGGCCACGTCCGCCCACTCCAGCAGGTCGCGGCTGACCGGCGTGATCGCGTCGCGGTTCGTGCCGGCCGACGTGACTTCCCAGCCGTCCATGGTGCGGAAGACCGCCTCGGCGGTGGGGCTGCGCAGCTTGTTCTGGGCGCACACGAACACGACCCGCAGCGGCCGCGTCACGGTTCCCGCCCCGTAGTAAGCCACGCCGCCTCGTGCTCCGCGAGGTCAGCCGGGCCGTGCGCTCTCGTCCACGCGGCCGCCGCCGCCACTTCGTACGGCGTGCGGCGGAACTCCACGCTCCACGCGCCGCCCTGCCGGGTCAGGAGCACCCAGCGGGCCAGCGGCAGGCCGTCTTTCTGGCGCGACACTGGCCCGGCATTCACGACCGTGACGCCATCCACCACCGCCAGCATCTCGTGGTGGGTGTGTCCCACGATGCACACGCGCCCGCCGCTGTCGAAGGTGAAGCCATCCAGGCGCTCGCGCATCTCCGCGAAGTGGGCCGGGCGGGTGTGGCCGTCGGCCTCGGTCAGCATCAGGTCTTCCCACGGGCTGCGTGGGCTGCCGTGCGCGGCCCGCACCTCGCCGTCCGCGATGTCCACGACGGTCGGCAGGGCCGCCAGCGTGCCCGGCACGTCCGGAGGCAGCTGCGAGCGCACCCACGACACCATCGCCTCCTTGCCGCCGCGCATGCCGGCCACGCGCTCGTCCGTGTTGCCCCGCACCGAGGGCGGCGCGAACTCGGCCTGGATGGCCCATGCGCCGGCGGGGTCCGCCGCGCCCCACGCCGTATCGCCCAGATTCAGCACCGAGTCCGGCGTCTGCGCCCGGATGGCGTCCCGCACCGCCCGCATGGCGAAGGCATTGCCGTGCACGTCTCCGAACACCGCGATCCTCACGGCAGCACCTTCGTGAAGTGCTCGACGGTCGGGAAGGGGTCGTAGAAATGGTGCAGCAGCGTTCTCCACTCCTGATACTGCGCGCTGCCCCGGAACCCCACGGCGTGATCCTCCAGGGTGTTCCACCACACCAGCAGCGCGTACTTGTGGTCGTCCTCCGAGCAGTGCTGGAGCTCGTGCTGCACGTACCCCTTCATGCTGGCGATGATGGTCTGGGCCTGCGCGAAGGCGGCCTCGAAGGCGGCCGTCTGGCCAGGACGAATCTGGAGCATGGCGATTTCGAGAATCAAGGAACCTCCCTGCGGACACAGAGCATCAGCCCCGTGGCGCAGTCGAGTGGAGCGCAGTGAAGGTCGTGCCGCGCGTCCAGGGCTGCCCGGAGCACGTCCACTTTCGGTCGGTGCCCGTCCGGCCAGTTGGGCTGCGGGAACAGGTCGTCGGTACAGTAGATGCCGCCGGGCGCGAGCAGATCCACCGTCTCGTCCAGTTCGGTGAACTTCCCCGGCCACGTGTCTGCGAAGATCAGATCGAAGGTCCGCCCACGGTGGGCGTGAATCCACGCGGCGCCGTCCCGCACGGTGAAGGTGACGCGGGAGTCCTGAACCAGCGTGGCCTGAGCGGCGGCGCTGAGGGTGCCGTCCAGTTCGACCGTTTCCAGGCGAGCTGCGCCGTCCATGCCGGCCAGCAGATGCGCCGTGCCGAAGCCCACGCCGGTGCCCAGTTCCAGCATCCGGCCGCCCGGCTTGCTGGCGACCAGCGTCCGCAGGAAGGCGCCCGTGGCCGGGTCGCAACTCGCACCGAACCCGAGTGCGGCGGCGGTGTGCTGAAAGGGTGCGGCGTCGATCATGGACCATCTCCTCGCTCAAGGAAACAGGGCGGGACCACATGCCCGCCCCTGTTCCGGTCAGTCCTCAGATGCGGCCGGGGGCGAACTCGCCCTGACGGCGCTCGGCGCCCATGCCGGCCACGATCATGTTCTGGATGCGGACCCATGCGCGGGCGCTGGCCTCGACGACGTCGGTGGCGACACCGGTGCCGTGGAGAAGCGTCTCCCCGTGCCGGGCACTGATGCTGACCTCGCCCAGGGCGTCCCCGCCGCCCGTGACCGCCTGGATGCGGTAGCTCTCCAGCGTGGGCGCCATGCCCGTGATCTTGTTGATCGCCTGGAACGCGGCCTCGACCGGGCCGTCGCCGTGGGCGGTGGCGTCCACCTGGCCGTCCGGGGTCTGTAACCTCACGAAGGCCACCGGGGTCATGTTCATGCCGGACGTGATCTGGAAGCCCTCCAGCGTGAAGGTCTGCGGCACGTCGCTGCGGGCCTCGACCATGGCGCGCAGGTCGTCGGCGTAGATCTGGCCCTTGCGGTCGGCCATGTCCTTGAAGCGCCCGAACAGCGACTGCACCTTGTCATCGGGCAGATCGGCGTAGCCCAGGTCCGTCAGGGCCTTGCGGAACGCGGCGCGGCCCGAGTGCTTGCCCATGACCAGCACGGCGGCCTCGCGGCCGACCAGCTCGGCGTTCATGATCTCGTAGGTCTCGCGGGCCTTGATCACGCCGTCCTGGTGGATGCCCGACTCGTGCGCGAAGGCGTTGTCGCCCACGATGGCCTTGTTCGGCTGCACTGGCATGCCGCTCAGGCGGGAGATCATGCGGCTGGCGCGGTAGATCTCGCGGGTGCGGATCCCGGTCTCGAAGCCGTACACGTCGCGCCGGGTGTGGAAGGCCATGACGATCTCCTCCAGGCTGGCGTTCCCCGCGCGCTCCCCGATGCCGTTCACGGTGCACTCGATCTGCCGCGCGCCGCCTTCGGCCGCCGCGATGGAGTTGGCGACCGCCATGCCCAGGTCGTCGTGGCAGTGGCTGCTCAGGATCACGTGCGCGGGCAGCTCATTCTTCAGGAACGCGAACAGCTCGCGCATCTCCCGCGGCGTCGTGTACCCCACCGTGTCCGGCACGTTGATGGTGGTCGCCCCGGCCTCCACCGCCGCCTTGAAGATTCGCACCAGGAACGGCCACTCGCTGCGCGTGGCGTCCTCCGCGCTGAATTCCACGTCGTCCACGAAGGAGCGTGCCAGCGTGACGGCCTGCACGGCGCGCTCGACCACGGCGTCCGGCTCCAGGTTCAGCTTCTTCTGCATGTGGATCGGGCTGGTGGCGATGAAGGTGTGGATCCGGGGCTTCTCGGCGGCCTCCACGGCCTTCGCTGCGGCCTCGATGTCGGCCCGGCCCGCGCGCGCCAGCCCGGCGATGATCGGCCCGCGCACCTCGCGCGCGATGCGCGACACGCCCTCCAGGTCACCGGGCGACGCGATGGGGAAGCCCGCCTCGATCACGTCCACGCCCAGCCGCGCCAGCTGGTGGGCGATCTCCAGTTTCTGGGTGTGGTTCAGGGCCACGCCGGGTGACTGCTCGCCGTCGCGCAGGGTCGTGTCGAAGATGCGGATGCGTTCGGTCTGGGGTTGCTGCGTCATGGTGGGCTCCTGTGCAGGGGAAGGGCGACAAATGAAAAATCCCCGGAGGGCGTTCCTCCGGGGGTTCAGGCCACGTTCGCTCAGCCGTTCACTCCACCGGAGGACGGGTAAGAAGAAGCAGGCCGAAACTGGACATGGCCCAAGGGTAAACGCGGCCCGGCCCGAAATGCAAGGGTCGTCTAGCACGGCCCATGACAAACCCCCGCCGCAGCGGGCGGGGGCTCTGGCGTGCTGAGCTTAGACTTCGAGTTCTTTCTTGGTGATGAACGGCATCTGGTCGCGCAGTTCCTTGCCGACCGTCTCCAGCGTGTGCGTGCGCATCTTGCCGCGCTGCTCGTTCATGTACGGGAAGCCGCTCTCGGCGTCGTCGATGAAGCGCTTGGCGAACGCGCCGCTCTGGATGTCGCCCAGCACGCGGCCCATCTCCGCCTTGGTCTCCTCGGTGATGATGCGCGGCCCCGTCACGTAGTCCCCGAACTCGGCGGTGTTGGAGATGGAGTGGCGCATGCCCTCGAAGCCCTTTTCGTAGATCAGGTCCACGATCAGCTTGACCTCGTGCAGCGTCTCGAAGTACGCGATCTCCGGCTGGTAGCCGGCCTCGACCAGCGTCTCGAAGCCCGCCTGGATCAGGTGCGTCACGCCGCCGCACAGCACGGACTGCTCACCGAACAGGTCGGTCTCGGTCTCTTCCTTGAAGGTCGTTTCCAGCACGCCTGCCCGCGTGCAGCCGATGCCGCGCGCGTACGCCAGCGCAATTTCGCGCGCCTTGCCAGTCGCGTCCTGCTGCACGGCGAAGATGCCGGGCATGCCCGCGCCGTCGGCGTACACGCGCCGGAGCATGTGGCCGGGGCCTTTGGGCGCCACCAGGAACACGTCCACGCCCGCCGGCGGCTTGATGCGCCCGAAGTGCACGTTGAAACCGTGCCCGAAGGCCAGCGCCTTGCCGTCCGTCAGGTGCGGGGCGATGCTCTGCTCGTAGGTCTTCGGCTGCTGCTCGTCCGGGATCAGCAGCATCACCACGTCGGCGTCCTTCGTGGCGTCCTCGATGCTGGCCACGCGCAGGCCCGCCTGTTCGGCCTTGGCCTTGCTGGCGCTGCCCTCGCGCAGACCCACGACCACGTCGAAGCCGCTGTCCCGCAGGTTCTGCGCGTGCGCGTGCGCCTGCGAGCCATAGCCGATGATCGCGATCAGCTTGCTCTCGAGGATGTCGGTGCTGACGTCACGGTCGTAATACATTTTTGCTGCCATTCGTGGATTCTCCTACAGGGCGGGGTGTGGGGGGAAGTGTGGGCTAGGGGAGGGCACGAGAGAAGGCAGAGGGCAGTCGGCCCTGTCCCTCTGCTCTCTGACGGCCTTCAGAACAGGTTGGGTACGCCTCGCGCCCGCTCCTCTCTGGCCTCCACACCTTCCATCACGGGTTTCAGCGCCTCGGTCTCGCCCTCGTGGTAGACGTGGCTGGGCACGTCGGCGTTGCTGCCGCGCGTCAGGGCAATGCGGCCGGTGCGCATGGTCTCCAGGATGCCGAAGGGCCGCATCTGCTCGATGAAGGCGGTCAGTTTGCCCTCGTCGCCCGTGACCTCAAAGGTCAGGGCGTGGCGGCCGACGTCCACGATGCGGCTGCGGAAGTCCTCCGCGATCTGCCGGACCTCCACGCGGCTTTCCGGCGTGATGGCGACCTTGACCAGCACGAGTTCGCGGTCGACGAACTTCTCCAGGCTGTGGTCGATGATCTTCACGACGTCGTGCAGCTTCTCGAGCTGCTTGATGGCCTGCTCGACCACGCCGCGGTCGCCGTGGACGACGATGGTCATGCGCGACACGCCGGGGTGCTCGGTGGTGCCGACCGACAGGCTCTTGATGTTGTACCCGCGCCGACCGAACAGGGCGGTGATGCGCGTCAGGACACGCGGTTCGTCGCGGACAAGCAGGGAAAGCAGTTGATCTTGAGCGTTCGTCATGCGCGCTCCCCTGCACTCCCGGCCAGACGGGACAGCGCCGTCTGCCCGTCCATTTCGCGAAGCGCGCCACCGTTCCTGCTCGCATCCGCTCGGATGTCCAGCCGTGTTCCACGGCCTCCCATCGGAATGTTGCTCATGCTTTGTTGGCCTCCTCGGCGGCGTGTTCCATGGCGTCGCTGAGGTCCGGCGTGCGCCCCGGTTCGGTCTCGATCAGTTCGTACAGCGCGGCCCCGGCGGGCACCATCGGGAACACGCCGTGTTCGTGCGGCACCACGACTTCCAGCAGCGCGCTCTTGGGGTCGTTCAGCCACGCGTCAATCGCTGCGGGCAGCTCCTCGGCGCTGGTGGCGCGGTAGCCGGGCACGTCGTAGGCATCCGCCAGCTTCACGAAGTCGGGGTTGGAGTCGCCCAGCCACACCTCGGAGTAGCGCTTCTCGTGGAACATCTCCTGCCACTGGCGCACCATGCCCAGGAAGGAGTTGTTGATGATGCAGATCTTGACGTTGCGGATGTCGTACATCTTCAGCGTCGCAAGTTCCTGGGCGGTCATCTGGAAGCCGCCGTCCCCGGCGATCACCACGCTGCGCACGCCGGGCTCCGCCATGGCCGCGCCGATCGCGGCGGGAAAGCCGAAGCCCATGGTGCCCAGGCCACCGGAGTTGATCCAGCGGCGGGGCCGCTCGAAGCGGGCGAGCTGCGCGGCGAGCATCTGGTGCTGCCCCACGTCCGACGACAGGATGTCGTGTTCACTCAGGCGCTCGGTGACGGCCTTCACGGCGTAACCCGCGCCCCACGTCTCGGGCGTGACCGTGCGGGACGTCCACTCGGCCAGCGTGGCCTTCCACTCGGGCGTCAGGATCTTCTGCGCGCCCTGCGTGAGCATCGCGGCGGCCACCTTCGCGTCGCCGCGCACCGGCACGTGCGTGCGGATGATCTTCCCGATCTCGGCGGCGTCGAGTTCCACGTGGATGATGCTGGCGTTCGGGGCGAAGCCGTTCACGCGGCCGGTCACGCGGTCATCGAAGCGCAGGCCGATGCCCAGCAGCACGTCCGCCTCGCTGATCGCGCGGTTGGCAGCCACCGAGCCGTGCATCCCGGGCATCCCCAGCCACAGCGGATCGCTGGAGGGGAAGGCGCCCAGGCCCATCAGCGTCGTGATGACCGGGATGTCCCACGCGCGGGCCAGCGCCGTGATCTCGGCCGCGGCGTCCAGGGCGCCGCCGCCGACCATCATCACGGGTTTCTTCGCGCCCAGCAGCAGGCTGCGCGCACGCTCGATGGATTCGGTGCTGGGGGCAGAAATTTCCGGGCGGGCGTGCGGCGTGGGGATCTCGCCGTGGAAGGGCGCGAGCTGGATGTCCTTGGGAATGTCCACCAGCACCGGCCCCGGCCGCCCGCTGCGCGCGATCCGGATCGCCTCCGCCACGATCCGGGGCAGGTCCTCGACCTCGCGCACCACGTAGTTGTGCTTGGTGATCGGCAGCGTGATCCCGGTGATGTCGGCTTCCTGGAAGGCGTCGGTGCCCATCAGGTGCCGTGCGACGTTTCCGGTGATCGCCAGCAGCGGCACGGAGTCCAGCATCGCGTCCGCCAGGCCCGTCACGAGGTTCGTCGCGCCGGGGCCGGAGGTCGCCATGCACACGCCGATCTCGCCGGTCGCCTTCGCCCAGCCCTCGGCGGCGTGCGCGGCCCCCTGCTCGTGGCGGGTCAGGACATGCCGCACCTCCGGGTAGAAGGTCAGGGCGTCGTACACCGGCATGATCGCCCCGCCCGGGTACCCGAACACAGTCGAGATCCCGTGGTTGGCCAGGGTCGCCCACAGCGCCTTGGCGCCGGTCATGTCCCCGCGATCCGGCCCGCCTTGCTGGCCTGCACCTTCGTTCGCCATCTCGTCAGCCTCCCTATGAAAAACCCCCGCCTCGTCCTCGGGCGGGGGATGCGGCACATGGCGGTACTCAGCCTCGGCAGTCCCCGATGCTTACAAGTACCACCACAATGCTCGCGCTCATGCCGCGTAGCTTACGGTGCGCGGCCAGGGAATGGCAAGGCGGGTCTAGACGGGCGGAGGGGAACGCGATAGAGAAGCGGCGGTGGAGCACCGGCCAACCTCCAGCGTACACAGCCGAGTTTGGGGTTAGCCGATCTGGTCATGAAAGGTGGAACTTGGCAGCGGGCCAGCCTGATCTGCCCACGTCATGGCCGGGTGAGCCAGTACAGCGTCAGCGAATTCATCGACAGACGGGTAGTCGTTGCTCCACAGGTTGGATGTGGGGAACTCCGGGGCCGACGCGAACGCATCCAGTTGCGGGCCGACTGAGACTCCCCACTTCTCCCTCAGATCCTCGTCCGGGTCAACCTCGGGATCAGCTGGATAGAGGAGTTCCCAGGGTACATAGAGAATCCGTTCGAAGTAGAAAGTGTTCCCGCTGGATTCAAAGTGCAGGTAGTCGTGCTCCCCTGGGCTACACCGCTCGATCCTGACGTCCTTGAAATAGGCGATCAGGGCCCGGAAGAGCGCGGTCTGTTCGCAGGCTTCCAGTTCCAGGCCGGTCTGTTTCAGCCAGCCGTGAAAAGCCGTTTCCAGGTCCCGTGGGGCGACAGAGCGCGTCATGGATGAATGATAGGCAAAAGGCTTCAGACCTTCGAGTACAGATCAAGGTTGTTCGCATTTCAACTTTGAATGCCAGTGGATGGCCAGGAGAGCTCGTTACCGTCGCGTCGACACGGCAGAAACCCCCGTCACATCGGACGGGGGTTCCAGCTTTATCTCGGTTCAGCCGCGGAATTCGCGGTCGGCGAAGTCTTCGCGCGGGCGCGACTGGCCCTGGTTGCGGTCGGCGTACCGGCCCTGACCGCCCCGGTTGCCGCCGCCCTGGTACCCGCCCTGACCGCCGTCGCGGTCGCGGCTCCAGCGGCCCTGACCCTGGCCGCCGCCCCGGTTGCCCCGGTAGCCGCCCTCGTCACGGTAGCCCCGGTTGCCGCCGCCCTGGTAACCACCCTCGCGGCGTTCGCGGGTGGGCGCCTCGAACAGTTCCGGCAGCTCCTGCGCGACCTCGATCTGGATGTCGCCTTCCAGCGGGGCCGCGGCGAGCAGCGTCTCGATGTACTCGCTGGGCACGTCCGCGACGGTGCCGCCGCGCCACTGGCGCACCTTGCCCAGACGGCGGGTGTCCACGTCGGCGGTGCGGGCCAGGGTAGCGACGGTGCGGGCCACGCTCAGGCGCTCGCCGTGCAGGATCAGGGTGGTCAGGCCTTCCTCGCCCGACAGCAGGCTGGCGGCCTTGAGGGGTTCGGTCACGCCGCTGATCTTGGCCAGGGCGCGGCTCAGGGCCTCCAGGCCCAGTTCGCTGAACAGGCGCTCGGCTTCGGCCTGGAAGCCGGCGGCGGCGCTGGTATCCACCTTGCGCACCATGTCGGCGCTGGAGCGGGCGCTGGCGGCCGCCACTTCCTTGGGCGTGGGCAGGGCGCGCTCTGCGAAGCGCACGCCGGTGATGCGTTCCAGGCCGGAGACCTCGCGCTGCTCACGATCGGAGTACATGATCACGGCGGTGCCGGTGCGGCCCGCGCGGCCGGTGCGGCCCGAGCGGTGCACGTAGCTCTCGGGGTCCTGCGGCAGGTGGAACTGCACGACCAGATCGACTTCCGGGATGTCCAGGCCGCGGGCGGCCACGTCGGTGGCGACCAGCACGCCCACGCGGCCGCTGCGGAACGCGCCCAGCGCGCGTTCACGCTGCGTCTGCGCCAGGTCGCCGTGCAGCGCCTCGGCTTCCAGGCCGCGGTGGATCAGCTCGTTGGCGAGTTCGTCCGCTTCACGCTTGGTGCGGGTGAACACGATGGCCTTTTCCGGGTTGTACACGGTCAGCAGGTCGGCCAGCACGCGGGTGCGGCTGCGGCCCACCTTGATCTTGAGGTGCTCGACCGTCTGGGCGGCCTGGCTCTTGCCCTCGCCGACCACGTCCACCAGCACGGGCTCGCGCATGTACTTGCGGCTCAGGCGGCGCACGTCGTCACTCAGGGTCGCGCTGAACAGCATGGTCTGGCGGGTCTCGGGCGTCTTTTCCAGAATGGTCTCGATGGCCTCGGCGAAGCCCACCGACAGCATCTCGTCGGCCTCGTCAAGCACAGCGAACTTCACGTCGCCCAGGTCGAGGTTGCCGCGCTCCAGGTGGTCGATCAGGCGGCCGGGGGTACCGACCACGATGTCCACGCCGCGGCGCAGCGCGCCTTCCTGCGGGCCGTACGACGCGCCGCCGTACACGGTGACCGTGGTCAGGGCGCCGCCGCTCTTGGCGAACTCGTCCGCGACCTGCTTGGCGAGTTCGCGGGTGGGCGCCACGATGATGGCGCGCGGCAGGCGGCCCCGCTCGCGGCTGGGTTCCAGCGTCTGGATGATCGGCAGGGCGAAGGCCAGGGTCTTGCCGGTGCCGGTGCGGGCGCGGCCGATCAGGTCGCGGCCCTGCAGGGTCTGCGGCAGGCTCTCGACCTGAATGGCGGTGGCGTCGGTGATGCCGCGCTCGGCAAGGCGCGCCGCGAGTTCGGGCGCGATCAGTTGATCGAAGTTCATTTGTAGTCCTTTTGGGAAAGTCCCCGGTGAACTACAAACGCCTTACGCGAAAGCTCGTCCTGAGTGTGGGGCACTCTCCGGCCGACGGGTGACTCCCGCACGGCGCACGAGGAAGAATCTTACACGAAATTCGCTCGCCGTGCAAGGGGAGGCGTTCCGCGCCGCGCAAAGGAGAGGGCCGTCACGGATCGCCCGTGACGGCCCTGGAACGGCGCTGATCCGCGCCGGTCGTGGGGGCTTACCAGCCGCTGCCCTTGATGCGGGCGAGGTTGGTGGCGAGCTGGGCGACGGCCGCCTGGCCCTTGCTCTTGCCGGTCAGCACGTCGTTCACGGCGGTGCTGAAGGCCTGGGACACCTGATTGTACTTGCCCTTGGTGGGGCCGGAGGGGCGCGCCACGGCGTTCGTGAAGACGCTGTACAGGCTGCTGAAGAAGGGGTTGGCCTTCAGCACCGCCTGGTCCTTGTACAGGCTCATGATGGTGGGCTGGAACGAGCCCTCGATGGCGCGGCGCTTCTGCTCGGCCGGGCCGGCCAGGTAGCGGATCAGGTCCAGCGCGGCGGCCTGGTTCTTGGAGTAGGTGTTGATGCCGAGGTTCCACCCGCCGAGCGTGGCGGCGCCGGGGCCACCGCCAGAGGGCAGGGGAGCCGCGCCGATCATGCCCTTGACCTTGGAGTCGTCGCTCTGACCCAGCGACCACGCGTACGGCCAGTTGCGCATGAACATCGCGTTGCCCGACTGGAAGATGCCGCGCGCGTCCTCTTCCGCGTAGGTGGTGACGCCGGCGGGGCTGATGGTCTTGACCCAGCTGGCGGCGGTGTCGAGCGCCTTGGCCGCGCTGGCATTGTTCACGGTGATCTTGCCGGACGAATCGACGATGGTGCCGCCGCCGAACGACACGAGCCATTCCAGCGCGTCGCAGGTGAGGCCCTCGTAGTTCTTGCCCTGGAAGACGAAGCCGGTGAACGACTTGTTGGCCTTCTGCTCGCCGTCCTGCACCTTCTTGGCCATGGTGGCGAGTTCCGCCCAGGTCTTGGGGGGCGCGCTGTAGCCGTACTTCTTCATGAGGTCGGTGCGGTAGTACAGCAGGCCGGCGTCCGTGAACCACGGGATGGCGACCAGCTTGCCGTTCAGTTTGTTGGCTTCGACGATGCCCTTGAAGTGGGCATTGATCTCGGCGGCGGGGACCTTGTTCGTCAGGTCGACGAGCTGATCACCGACCAGGCCGGGCCAGATGATGTCGAGCATGTACACGTCGATGTCGCTGCTCTTGGCGGCGAGCTGCTGCTGGATCACGCCGAGGTGGTCGTTCGTGAGGTTGGGGCTCTCGAACATCTTGACGGTGTTGCCGGTCTTCTTGGCCCAGGCCTCGGCGCCGTCCTTGCAGATCTGGAAGCCGGTGCCGGACCCGCAGTCCATGGTGAGCGTCACGCCAGCCGCGTGGGCGCTGGCGGACAGGGCGGCGGACAGGGCCAGGAACTTCAACGCTGCTTTCATAGTGCGCTCCTCCGGAGCCGTGACCTGCCGTGTCGGGCCTGGGCAACATGCCTGCCCGGATTGCCGGCAATGCCGTGCCACACGACTGTTCCTGCGGTGAGGCCGCAGCTCCGTTTCGGTTGTGGATACGCTTCCAATTTAATGACCCCTTCACCCCGCCTCTGGAATCTGGCTAGACAGGTAGACGCCAGTTCGCCCCTGTCGGCGGGGTGCCCGGACTTGCTAGAATGTCCCGTTTCAGAACGTAGGACCCAGTGTGTCTTACGCAACAGTCATAACCTGCGGTGGGCGCCGTGTGCCGTCCAGGACAGGAAAACAGGCCAACGGTAAAGGAGAGTCGAGCTTGCAGAGCAACCTGATCGTCCGCGGCGCCAAGGAACACAACCTCAAGGACATCACCGTCGAGCTGCCGCGGGACCGCTTCGTGGTGATCACCGGCGTGTCCGGCAGCGGCAAGAGCACCCTGGCCTTCGACACCATCTACGCCGAGGGCCAGCGCCGCTACGTCGAGTCCCTGAGCGCCTACGCCCGGCAGTTCCTGGGCCTGATGGAAAAACCCGACGTGGAGAGCATCACGGGCCTGTCGCCCGCCATCTCCATCGACCAGAAGACCACCAGCCACAACCCGCGCTCCACGGTGGGCACCGTCACGGAGATCCACGACTACCTGCGGCTGCTGTACGCCCGTGTGGGCACGCCGTACTGCCCGATCTGCGGGCGCAAGATCGAGAAGCAGAGCCCCAGCGAGATCACGGACCGGCTGCTCGGCGGCTTCGCGGACAAACGCGCCATCCTGCTCGCGCCGGTGGTGCGTGGCCGCAAGGGCGAATACCGCAAGCTGTTCGGGGACCTGCGCCGCGAGGGCTTCGCGCGCGTGCGGGTGGACGGCACGCTGTACGAGCTGGAGGAAGCCGAGAAGCTCAAGCTGGAGAAGTTCGAGAAGCACGACGTGGACGTGGTCATCGACCGCCTGACCCTGCGCGGCACCGACCGCAGCCGCATCGCGGAGAGCGTGGAACTCGGCCTGCGCCGTGGCGAGGGCCTGCTGCGCGTGCTGATGCCCGACGCGGGCGAGGGCGGCGGCGCGCACGAGGAACTGTATTCGGAGAAGTTCGCGTGCCCCGAGCACGGCAGCGTGCTGGAAGAACTCGAACCGCGCTCGTTCAGCTTCAACAACCCCTACGGCGCGTGCCCCGACTGTGCCGGCCTGGGCAGCAAGCAGGAATTCGCGCCGGAACTCGTGATCGACGAGAAGCTGTCCATCGCCGAGGGCGCGATCCTGCCGTGGAGCAAGAAGGGCACGGGCGGCGGCGTGTACTACTGGGACAAGCTCAAGGCGCTCTCGGAGCACCTGGACTTCGACCTCAAGGCGCCGTGGAGCACGCTGGACGCTGCGGCGAAGAAGGCCGTCCTGTACGGTCCCGGCCAGGCCTTCGAGGTGATCTATCGGCGCGGCGGCAAGGAAACCATGCGCTTCATGACCGAGTTCGAGGGCGTGATCCCGAACCTGGAGCGCCGCTACGCCGACACCGAGTCCGAGTTCATGCGCGAGAAGCTGGAAGAACTCATGGAGCTGCGGCCCTGCCCGACCTGCGGCGGCACGCGCTACAAGCCGGAGATCCTGGCGGTGCGGGTGGGCGGCCTGAACATCTCGCAGGCGAGCGGCATGAGCGTGCTGGAGGCCGACGCGTACTTCCGGCAGCTCCAGGACGGCGGGCTGGACCACGCGGCCATCGAGCCCTTCCTGGCCGGGCACCTGGGCGGCGAGGCGAGGACCCACGCGCCCCGGCACTACGAGTACGTCCTGAACGACTTCGGCACGGCCGTCTCGGCGCCGATTCTCAAGGCGATCCGCACCCGCCTCAAATTCCTGGTGGATGTGGGCCTGGACTACCTGTCGCTCGACCGCACCGCGAACACGCTGTCGGGCGGCGAGGCGCAGCGCATCCGGCTTGCCACGCAGGTGGGCTCCGGCCTGACCGGCGTGCTGTACGTGCTGGACGAACCCAGCATCGGCCTGCACCCCAAGGACAACCACCGCCTGATCGGCACCCTGAAGCACCTGCGCGACCTGGGCAACACCCTGATCGTGGTGGAGCACGACGAGGACACCATGATGGAGGCCGACTACCTAGTGGATATGGGGCCGGGTGCCGGCGTGCACGGCGGCGAGGTGGTCGCGGTGGGCACGCCCGAGCAGGTGCGGAACGACCGCAACAGCCTGACCGGCAAGTACCTGCGCGGCGAGCTGAAGATCGAGGTGCCCCGGGAGCGCCGACGCGGCAACGGCAAGAAACTCAAGGTCATCGGCGCGCGTGAGCACAACCTCCAGAACGTGGACATCGAGATCCCGCTGGGCACCATGACGGTCGTGACCGGCCCCTCGGGCAGCGGCAAGAGCACGCTGATCCACGACATCCTGCACGCCACGCTGGCCAAGGAACTCAACGGCGCCAAGACCACGCCCGGCCGGTTCGACCGCATCGAGGGCATGGAGCACCTCGACAAGGTCATCGAGATCGACCAGAGCCCCATCGGGCGCACGCCGCGCTCCAACCCGGCCACGTACACCGGCGTGTTCACGGAGATCCGCGACCTGTTCACCCGCACGCCCGAGGCCAGACGCCGCGGGTACCTCGCGGGGCGCTTCTCGTTCAACGTGAAGGGCGGGCGCTGCGAGCACTGCAAGGGCGACGGCGTCATGAAGATCGAGATGAACTTCCTGCCGGACATCTACGTGCCGTGCGAGGTCTGCAAGGGCGCGCGCTACAACCGCGAGACGCTGGAAGTGAAGTACAACGGCAAGACCATCGCCGACGTGCTCGACCTGACGGTGGAGGACGCGAACACCTTCTTCGAGGCGATCCCGCCGATCCAGCGCAAGATGCAGCTGCTGCTCGACGTGGGCCTGGGGTACATGCGCATTGGGCAGCCCAGCACCACCCTCTCGGGCGGCGAGGCGCAGCGCATCAAGCTCGCCACGGAGCTGTCCAAGCGCGCGACCGGCAAGACCATCTACATCCTCGACGAGCCCACGACCGGGCTGCACTTCGAGGACGTCCGCAAGCTGATGGAGGTGTTGCAGCGCCTGGTGGAGGGCGGCAACACCCTGGTCATCATCGAGCACAACCTGGACGTCATGAAGACCGGCGACCACCTCATCGACCTGGGGCCGGAGGGTGGCGTGCGCGGCGGGCGCGTGGTCGCCACCGGCACGCCCGAGCAGATGGCCGCCCACCCCACCAGCCACACCGGCGAGTACCTACGCAGGGTGCCGGGCATCGTTCCGGAGGGAGCGGGCGCGGAGCGTGAACTGGTCGGGGCGGCCCCTGCCCGCAAGGGGCGTGCTAAGAAGGGAGCAGCATGACCGAGCTTCCGGAGCCGACCCCCACGCCGCCCACCGCCGCCAGCGCGGCGCCCGTGGACGCGCCGGCTCCGGCCGCCGCTGCCCGCCCCGCCCGGCGCCGCCGTGTGCGCACGCCCGCCGAACGGCGGCACCGTGGGCAGTTCCTGCACTTCCTGCGCATCTTCGGCGGCGTGATGACCCTGTTCGCACTGGCGTACTACATGTGGACGCCGGGCGAGTGGCCGAACGAGCTGCTGGTGTGGGTGCTGCTCACCATCCTCGCCGACGAGTTCGGCGGGTGGTTCGGATACGCCGGCCTGCTGCTGGGGGGCCTGGGGTACTTCAGTCCGGAGCCGCCGCCCGCGCAGTGGCTGGTGATCCTGCCGCTGATCGGCGGCGTGCTGTTCGCGGCGCTGCTGATCAAGCACTCGGGCGGGCCGTTCGTGCTGCCATTCGCGGCCCTGCTGTACGCGGGTGTGCTGTTCGTGGTCGGGCGCTACGGCCTGAAGGTCGATCCACAGCTGAACCTGCCCGCCAACGAGACCTTCCAGCGCACGGCGCTGCTCGCCATGGGCGTGGGCCTGGGCTTCAGCTTCGTGCGGCAGCTCATCGGCATCATCGCCCGCGCGGTTGCCCGGCGGCAGGCCCGGATGGACGCCGCCAGCGTGCCCGCCTGAGCGCGCCGGCCGCACTCCCCACGACCCGCCGGTCCAGCACGGCGGGTCGTCGCCATGCCGGGGGGCCGGGACATCCTTCAGCGATCCCTGAGATTCGGGCAGTACACTCGACTCCACCATGACCAGACTCCAGGGAACCAACTCCAACCGCACCGTGCTGGTGATCGGCACGCTGGTGGCCGTCGTGCTGATCGCGCTGGCGCTCTTCGCCGTGCGCGGCAAGCCCGCACCTGGGGCCGGCCTGAGCCCGAACTTCAACCTCGATGGTGCGCCCTTCGCCGGGCAGGCCAGCGCGCCCGTCAGCGTGGTCGTCGTCGAGGACTTCAAGTGCCCGATCTGCAAGAATTTCGAGGACACCATTGCCCCCGAGCTGAAGACGAAGTATGTCGACACCGGCAAGGTCAAGCTGTACTCGCTGGTGTGGCCGTTCCTGGCGACCACCCGGGGCCTCGCCACCGACGACTCCAAGCTCGCCGGGCAGGCCGCGCGCTGCGTGTACGACCAGACCGGCAACGACGGCTTCAATGCCTACAAGGCCATCCTGTTCCGCGCGCAGGGCGACGAGTCCACCGTGTGGGCCACCAAGACGCGCCTGAAAGACCTCGCCGCCAACGTTGAGGGCCTCGACCAGTCGAAGTTCGCCACGTGCCTGGACACCGACGCCACCGCTGCCCGGGTGGAGGCCGACCGGCAGCAGGTCGAGAAGGCCGGCGTGAACCACACGCCCACCGTGTTCGTGAACGGCAAGGAAGTCATGGGCAACGGCCAGAGCTCGTACCAGCTCGCGGACGTCAGCGCGGCGATCGACGCCGCCAGCAAGTAACCGTGCGGCCGGCCGGCCTGTCTGCTCGCCACTCGGCACCGTCCTCTCTCTGCCCAGCAGCGCCTTCGGCCCACCGGAGCTCCCTGTGACCCGCGACAACCGTCTGTACGTCGCGTGGGTCATCGCGCTGATCGCCACGCTGGGGAGCCTGTACTTCAGCGAGGTGCGCGGCTTCCGCCCGTGCATCCTGTGCTGGTACCAGCGCGTGTGCATGTACCCGCAGGCGCTGCTGCTGGGCATCGCGGCGCTGCGCGGCGACCTCGGTATCCGCAGCTACGCGCTGCCGCTGTCCGTGATCGGCTGGCTGGTCGCGCTGTACCAGAACCTCGAGACGTGGGGCGTGGTGCCGGTGCTGCGCGCATGTACCAGCGACCCCAGCTCGTCGTGCGGCACGCCGTGGCCGGTGTGGGGCGCGAACTCCCCGCTGAACACCGTGCTCACCATCCCGGTGCTGAGTATGATCGCCTTTACCGTGATCATCGGCCTGCTCAGCTGGCGGCGCACCCGCACGTTCTAAGGCCCACGCGGCGCCCGCCCGCAGCGTGGCGGACACCTGCGGGCCTCATGGCCGTGTGTCCGGCTGCGGCGTGGGGGTGTCTGGCGCGCCGCCCAGCGTCCGGCCGCGATACGCGCTGCTGGTCAACCAGTAGCGCTGCACCCAGCGTTTGCCCAGCGTGGCGATCGGCACCGCGATGATCGCGCCCAGGGCGCCGCCCAGGCTCAGGCCCACCAGCAGCGCGACCAGGATCGCGGCGGGGCTCAGCGACACCGTGCGCCCCATAATCAGCGGCCCCAGCACGTTGCCCTGAAGCTGGTTGATCACGAAGTACACGGCTGCGACCAGCCCGACCACGACGGTGCCCTGCGGCAGCGCCTGGAGCATCGCCACGGCCGCCGCGAGCACGATCCCCACGTACGGAATCAGGCTGACCAGACCGCTCAGCAGGCCCAGCGCCAGGGCGTTCGGGACCTTCAGGACAAGCAGGCCCAGGTACGCCAGGGCGGCCGCCGCGAGCATCAGCAGCAGCTGGCCGCGCATGTACCCGCCGAAACTCTCGCTGACGTCCTCCGACAGGCGGTACACGGTGGGCTGCCACGCGCGCGGAAACAGGTGCAGGACACTCAGGCCCACGCGGGCGTAGTCGAACATGAAGTACAGCGCCAGGGTCACGATGAAGCCCACCTGCCCCAGCCACCCGATCAGGTTCGAGAGGGTGTTCAGGACGTCCGGGCCGCTGCGCAGCACCCGGTCGAGGATCGGCCCGGCGTTCTGGGTGAGGTTGGTGGTCTGCTCGGAGATGTACTTGTCCACGCTCTCTTTGAGCCCCTGCGCGCCCGGAATCTTGTCCAGGCGGTCGAGCAGCCGGAACAACACGTTCTCGAGGTTCTGCGCGATCTGCGGAATGCCGTTGATCAGCCCCGTGATCTGCGAGCTGACCGCCGCCACCAGGAAGGTCAGCAGCGCCAGCGTCACGATCAGCAGCAGCATCACTCCGATGGGCCGGCCGACCCGGCGGCGCTCCAGCCACACCAGCACCGGCTGCGCCAGGAAGGCCAGCGCGTAGGCACTGAGCACCATCACGATCACGCCTGCCAGCACGCCGGACCCCCACACCAGCAGCCGCCATGCCACGTAGCCCATGGCGATGAACGCCAGCAGGCGCACCACCGGCCGCGCCCACATCAGCCGCAGCAGGTGGCGGATATCGCGCGCCTCCCACCAGCTGGTCTGATCACGGGCCGGCAGGGGCGAGACGTCAGGCGGAACAGGCACGCGGGTCACGCCCCCATCCTGCCACCAATGACGCGATGGCACGCGCCCCCGGCCACGTGGGTCGGGGGCGCGTGGGGAGCGGGTGGTTCAGGCCGCGCTGGGAAGCGGGGTGGGCGGCTCGGCGCGGCCGGCGGCCTTCTGCCAGAAGTACACGGCGGCGATCAGCGCGAGCGCGCCGAGGTTCCACACGAGCTGCGTGGGCACGATCAGGACGAACGACGCGACCAGCAGCAGCAGCATCTGCACCGGGTTGGTGCGGCGGTGCAGGAAACGCAGCGTGGCCGCGCTGAACGCCACCAGCCCGATGAACGCGAAGATCACCATGAACACCGCCTCGCCGGCGGGCACGCCGCCCAGCTTGCCGTCCTGGATCAGCAGGAGCTGCGGGTTAAAGAACATCATGTACGCCAGCAGCGCCGTGCGCAGTTCGTACTGGAAGGCCTGGATGCCGGTGGCGACCGGGTTGCCGCCGCTGATGGCGGCCGCCGCGAAGGCCGCCAGCGCCACCGGCGGCGTGCTGTCGGCCATGATGCCGAAGTAGAACACGAACATGTGCGCCGGCAGCAGCTCGGCCGGATTGCCGGTATCGAGCCCGGCGATCTTCACGATGATCGGCACGATCAGGGCGCTCATCAGGATGTAGTTGGCGGTGGTGGGCAGGCCCATCCCGAGGATCAGCGCGATCAGCTGAGCCATGAACAGCACCGCCAGCATCTTCACGAAGGGGTTCGTGAACACGCCCGCCACGTTCTCCACGATGTCCGCCAGCCCGAAGCCCAGCCCCGTGATGGTCACGATCCCGACGATGATTCCGGCCGCGCCGGTCGCGACCGCGATCCCGACCATGGAGCGCGCGGCGCCCTCGAAGGCCTCCACGATCTTGCGCAGGCCGTCCAGCGCGCCCCGTCCGAGGGTGCGTCCGTCGCGTCGGGCCAGCCACGCCTCCTGGATCACCATCATGGCCAGCATCATGTACACCGTGTTCAGGGCGATGCGTTCGGGTGTCGCCTCCGGATTCAGGGTCAGCGTGCCGAGCAGGTAGCCCAGCGGAATGAGGTAGTACCAGCCCGACACCAGGGTCTTGCGCACGCGCGGCAGTTCGCTGCGCGGCAGGCCCCGCAGGCCCAGCTTGAGCGCCTCGATGTGCGTCACGACCAGCAGCGCGCCGTAGCACAGGAAGGCAGGAATGGCCGCCGCGACGATCAGCGCGCGGTAGTCGATGTTCAGGTTCTGCGCCATGATGAACGCCGCCGCGCCCATCACGGGCGGCATCAGTTGTCCGTTGGAACTGCTCGCTACCTCGATGGCCCCGGCCTTCTCGGCCGAGTAGCCCACCCGCTTCATGGTGCCGATGGTGATGTTGCCGCCGGTCACGACGTTGCTGATGGCCGAGCCGGAGATGATGCCGTTCAGGGCGCTGGACAGCACGCTGGCCTTGGCCGGGCCGCCGCGGAAGCCGCCCAGCAGGCCCTGCGCGACGTTCATGAACCACTCGCCCGCGCCCAGCTTGTCGAACACGGCGCCGAACAGCACGAACAGGAACACGATCTGCGCCGACACGCCCAGGCCGGTGCCGAAGATGCCCTCGGTGTTGGCGAACAGCTGCCCGACCACCTGCGGCCACGTCGCCCCGGCGTGCAGCTGGAGCTGCGGCCCCAGGTCGCCGTGGATCAGGCCGCGCGGGCCGGTCAGCGCGTACAGCATGAACACCATCGCCACGATGGGCATGGCGATCCCGATGGTGCGCCACGCGGTGAGCAGCAGCAGGATGATCATGGCGCTGCCCACCCACACGTCCGTGCTGGTGAGCACCCCGCCCTGGATGTTAGCGATGTCCGGGTACTGCCGGATCAGGTACGCGGCTGTCAGGGTCGCGCCGATGCCCAGGATCCAGTCGTACCACGGCACCCGCGTCTGCGGCGCGCCCGGCGTCTTGCGGAAGGGAAAGACCAGATACGCCAGCGCGAACGCGAAGCCCAGGTGCGTGGCGCGCAGGGTCACGGTGTCCACGTTGCCGACCTGAGTGGCGTACATCTGGTACAGGCACCACGCCACGGCCAGCAGCGTGACCAGCACGGCCTGCCACCCGAACAGCTTGCGGCCCCCGGTCTCGGCGGCCTCGACGATCTCCAGGGCGCGCTTCTCGCCCTCGGTCATCTCATGGCCCGGCGGGCTCAGGGCGGGATCGGAACTGATCGGGCGCGTCGGATCACTCATGCTGTCCTCACTGAGGGGAAAGAGGGGCGGGGGCCAGCCGCGCGCTGCGGACTGACCCCCGGACACGTGGCGCGGGTGGGGGGTTACTTGACGTTCAGGCCCTTTTCCTTGAAGTACTTCACCGCGCCCGCGTGCAGCGGCGCCGGCAGGCCCTTGACCGCCTTGGCCAGCGTGAAGTTCGACGCCAGGCTCGGGTGGATCGCTTTGAGTGCCGTCTCGTTGTCGAAGACAGCCTTCATGGCCTTGTACACGGTGTCCTCGCTGACTCCCGTGGTGGTGACCAGGGTCGCCTGCACCGCCACGCTGGGCACGGTCGCGCCCACGCCCTTGTACTGTCCGCCGGGGATGTTGTAGCGCACGTAGAAGGGGTATTTCTTGATCAGGCTGGCCGCCTGGTTGCCCGCGACGGGCACGAGGCTCACGGGCAGCGTCTGGGCGATCTGCGCGATCACGCTGGCGCCCAGGCCGCCCGTGAAGAACAGAGCGTCGGCGCGCTTGTCCTGCATCAGCGAGATGCCCTGCGCCGGCGACACGCGCAGCGCCTGCCCCAGGTCCTCGACGGTCACGCCGTACGCTTCGAGCACCTGCTTGGCGGTCTGCTCGGTGCCCGAACCCAGGTCACCGATCACGACGCGCTTGCCCTTCAGGTCCGCCACGGACGAAATCTTGCTGTCCTTCAGGGCCACGAGGTGCAGCACCTCGGGGTACAGCATGGCCATCACGCGCAGCTTGGCGTTGGCCTTGCCCTCGAAGGCCGGCAGGCCGGTGCCCTTGTAGGCGTAGTACGTGATGTCGTTCTGCACCAGCGCGGCGTCCAGCTCGCCGGTCGCCAGGGCGTTGACGTTGAACACGCTGCCGCCGGTGCTGCGGGCGTTGGCGCGCACGCCGCTGTTCGCGTCGTTGATCAGCTTGGCCATGCCGGTCGCCACCGGGAAATACACCCCGGTCGTGCTGCCCGAGCCGATGGTCAGGAAGGCGTTGCCCTGTGCGAGCGCCAGAGCGGCTGTGGCGAGGACGCTGAGGGCCAGAACCTGCTTGGTGGTCTTCTTCATGAAACTCCTCCTGGGCACAGCCGGCGTACCGGACTGCATGTGGTGGTGGGGAATGCCCGGGATGTTAACACACAGATGAAATCGGCCGGCGTCCACGATGACGCCACGCCGCCGCAGCGCGCGGCGCACGCGTTACAGTGACGCCATGACGTCCGAGCGTTCCGCCCGCGCCGCCGATTCCGCGCCGATCATCGTGGCCGAGAACGTCCAGAAGCACTTCGGCAGCTTCCACGCGCTGCGCGGCGTGAGCATGAGCGTCCGCCCCGGCGAGGTCGTGGTCGTGATCGGCCCCTCCGGCAGCGGCAAGAGCACCTTCATCCGTACCATCAACGCGCTCGACCCGCACGACGGCGGCACCATCACCGTGGACGGCATTCCCCTCCAGGGTGCCAAGAACCTCGACGCGATCCGCCGCGAGGTCGGCATGGTCTTTCAGAGCTTCAACCTCTTTCCGCACCTGACCGTGCTGGAGAACATCACCCTGGCGCCCACCCGCGTGCGCGGCGCGAGCCGGGCCGACGCCGAGGCGCGCGGCCTGGAGCTGCTGCGCCGCGTGGGCATCGAGGAGCAGGCGCACAAGTACCCCGCGCAGCTCTCCGGCGGGCAGCAGCAGCGGGTGGCGATTGCCCGCGCGCTCGCAATGGAGCCCAAGATCATGCTCTTCGACGAGCCCACCAGCGCCCTCGACCCCGAGATGATCAAGGAAGTGCTGGACGTCATGAAGGAACTCGCCCGCTCGGGCATGACCATGCTGGTCGTCACGCACGAGATGGGCTTCGCCCGCGAGGTTGCCGACCGCCTGCTGTTCTTCGATCAGGGCACCATCGTCGAGGACACCACGCCCGACGAGTTCTACGAGCACCCGAAACACGAGCGCGCCAAGCAGTTCCTGAGCAAGATCCTGGGACATTAGTGATCTGGAAGTGAAAAAACGGCCTTGAAAGCACACCAAAACCGCATTCTCAATCAGTTGGGCGAGATCATTGCTCGTTACAGTGTGCTTTGGTCGTATTCTATCCCAGGCAGCATATCTGGAGTATAAGCGCGCATCGATGCATGATGTTGATTTAGCGGTGGAGAGGGTTAGACCGAAGAATTTCAAGCGAAAGGATGTTTGAGATTGAAAACCGCAGACTTGAATTTTGCCCTGAAAGATTTTATGCGGTCTCAGTTGAGACCGCTAGGATATCGTGGCAGGAAAGGATACTATGGATTTGTAAAAGACCTTCCTCATGCCAACGGCGATGTTGAGTTCGACTACAGCTATACGAATTATTCACCATGGTGTCATAAATTGCAATTTTGCGCATCCGTTCGCCACGAATCCATTGAAAAGTCAATCCGTGAAGTTCTAGGTATCGGGCCGATGGCAGAGTTCCTGAGCTCGTACTCCATCCACGTTACGGCGGGATATTTCGAAAAAAATGCTAATTTTTCATATGAGATAAAAACAGAGGACGACCTGGAGAGCTGCTTGTCTAGGTCGATAGAGAAGATATTATTGATGGACTCTATGTGTTGTAAATGCTCCGATATTGAGTACATAACTGACTGCTTGAATGAGGAGCTGTCCACCGGTCTCAACTATCTGAGTGGAGATCCGCTAAACAGATATTACCGCATGCTGCTTCTAAATAAGCTGACTAATTCGCCGCAGTACACTCTTGCATTAGAATATGTAACAGGACTACAATTTTATCCGACAAACGCGGTATTTAAATCAATAATTGATCGAATCAAAGACGTGTAACCAATATGTTTATAAGTGTAAGCTAATATAGGCTCGCCCGAAATCTTCGAAATCGAAATCTGATATCCAATGCATCGGCCGTGCCCTCAAGCGTCCCGCCGCAGCTTGCCGCACTGCCACCACGCGGCGGCGCTGAACGCGGCGCTCAGAACGAAGACCGGCGTGTAGCCGGCCGCGTCCGCGATCAGGCCGCCCAGCACCGGCATGAACAGCGCCCCGCCCACCAGCGTGTTCAGCGTACCGATGTAGCGGCTGCGCTCGCCGGGCGGCGAGATGTTCAGCAGGTGGTTGGTGTGCCCCAGGTTGAAGCCCTGGGCAGCCACCGACGTCAGGATGAACACGCCCAGGTACGCCCACGTGCCCAGCTGCAGCGCCCCGACCACCACGGCGTACAGCGGCGCGACGCCGTAGAAGAACGTCGCGTAACGGATGATGCGGCGAGAGCCCTTGCGCTCCGCCACGCGCTGCCACACGATGTTCGACAGCGGCGCGGCGCCGGTCAGGGCCATCACGAAGATACCCAGCGTGGCGGCCGGGAAGTGCAGGCTGCGCAGCGCGTTCGCGGCGTAGAAGGGATCGCTCATGCTGCCCCCGGCGAGCAGCAGGCGCACCATCAGGAAGGCGCGGAAGTGCGGGTCGCGCAGCGTCTCGGGAATGGCGCGCAGTTCGCCGCGCAGGCCCTGCGGTTCCTGCGGCGGGTCCGGCGGCTCCTCCACGCGGCCCAGCACGCCGTACCCGATGGTGTACGCGGTGGTCGCCAGCGCGAAGATCAGCGCGTAGTCGTATGGGAAGGTCAGCGACGAGCCCAGGATCAGCCGGACGATCAGCCCCGCTCCGAAGGCGAGCAGGCCGCCGTACAGGTTGCGGGTGCCGAAAAACCGCGCCCGGCGCTCGCTGGCGACCGTCTTGCTGATCACCTCCAGAAACGGCAGGCCCGACACGCCCGACGCCAGCGCGTTGACCAGCATGGCGAGCACGAACAGTGTCAGGCACAGGGCCGGCCGGTCCGCGAGCAGGCCGGCGATCAGCACCATCGCCAGGTACGCGCCGGTGCGGACGCCCGCCGCCGAGCGGTACACCGGCAGCTTGTACGGCAGCGCCCGCACCCGCGCCGCGACCAGCAGTTGCGGCAGCATCCACCCGCCCGCCGCAATGGACGGCAGCAGCCCGATCACCCAGTTCGGGGCGCCCAGCCGCGACGCGAAGCCCGCGACGACCACCGGCACGTTCAGGAAGCCGTCGCCCAGCGACGCGCCCCAGCCGTTCAGGATGCCAAACTTCTCGTTGCGGCTCCAGTTCATGCGCGGCATGCGGCGCATTATCCGCCCCGCTCTTTGTCACGGTTCAGCCAGTCGGGACGGCGCCCCGAACGGACGCGCGGTCAGAATTTCCGGCCTGCCGGCGGGCGCCGCGGCCCCCGACGCGGCCAGTGGTTCACGCGCCGGGCAGACGCAGGATGCCTTCCAGCGCCACGTAGGCGTCGGGGCGGGCCAGGAACACGAGTTCGTCCTCGTCGGTCAGGCGCAGCTCGGGGCGGGGGAGGCGCACCGTGCCGTCCCGGACGACGCCGATCACCTCGACGCCCGGCGGCAGGCTCAGCAGGTGCAGCCGCGCGCCGCGCCACGAGGGCGGCACGCCCCGGCGGTACAGCTCGCGGTCGGCGCTCGGCGCGGCGTCCGGCTCGGGCGTGGCAGGAGCGTCGTAGGGGGTGGCGGGCGCGTCGAGCGCGCGGCGCGGAATGAAACGCACGGTGTCCGGCAGCAGGGCCGGGCCGCCCGCGTGCACGCCGCTGTCGCGCCGGGACGTGAGCTGTGTGGGCAGCAGGCCCGACACGCCGCTCAGGACATGCGCCAGGCCGCTGGCGAGCAGCGCGACCGGCAGCAGCGCCTCACCGCCCCACGCCACGCCCAGCAGCGCGGCGGCCAGCGGCACGTTCAGCGTGACGGTCAGGAACGCGACCGCGCCGACCAGCGTGGACGTGGCGGTGTCGATGCCGAGCACGCTGCCCAGCCCCGCGCCCAGCAGGCCGCCCACGCCCACCGACGGCAGCACGCCCCCGCCGAAGGCGACCGCGGTGCCCAGCGCCAGCAGCGCCCAGCGCCACGCGCCCTGTGCCAGCCCCTCCGGGCCGGTGAATCCGGACACCGCGAGCTGCACGAAGCCGCTGCCGTCGCCCAGCACGCCGGGCATCACCTGCCACGCCACCAGCGCGGTGAGCAGGCCGAACGCACCGCCCAGCACGGGCCGCAGCCACCCGCCGGTCACCGGCGCCGGCCACCAGCGTGCGATCAGCAGCAGCAGCCAGCCGGCCAGCGTGACCAGCGCCGCGACCAGCACGAACGACGGCACCTGCGCCGCCGCCGGCACCTGCACGTCCGGCACGCTCAGGAAGGGCGAGAAGCCGTACGCGAGGCCGTACACCGCGCTGCCCGCGACAGCCGCGAGCACGCAGGGCATCAGCACCTCGAACTCAAACTCGAAGCGGCGGTACAGCACCTCGACCACGAACACCGCTGCCGCCAGCGGCGCGTGCAGCACCGCGCCCAGGCCCGCCGCCGCACCTGCCAGGGTCAGGGCGCGCACCTCCACCGCGTCCAGCCGCGTGACGCGCTGCATCAGGCGCGTGCCGAGCTGGCCAGTCATGGTGAAGGCCGCGTCGCGCCCGATCAGCAGGCCCGAGCCGTAGGCCAACACCGTGCCGAGCAGCGTGCGGAGCTGCGCCAGCACGCCCGGCCACTGCCCGCGCGCGTGGTAGCCGCCGATGAGCTGCGTCAGCGGGCCGCCGGGCGTGGCGGGCACCAGCCACGCGTACGCCGCCCCGATCACCGGCAGGGCCAACAGGCCCCACGGCGTGGCCGTGCCGAAGGCGATCAGCAGGCCGCCCTCGCCCGGCGTGCCCGGCGGCGCGTAGCCGGTCACGGCCCCGCCCACCCCCACCACCGCGTCCAGCACGGCGCGCAGCAGGATGCTCAGGCCGCCCACCAGGCCGCCCACCAGCACGCTCAGCACGACCAGCCGCCCGGTCTCCAGGCGGGTCATGACGGCGCGGGGCAGCGGGGAGCGCATGCCGTGCATGCTAGAGCAAAGTCGCGCGTGGCCGCGTCCGCGCGGTCATGAAGACCTCCTAAAGCTCGGCCGCGCCCCAAGCCCTGATCAGGGGCGCGTAAGATAAGCTCGCCCGGCCGGACGCGGGCCGCCGTGGCACGCGTTTTCCGGCCTGAAAGGAGCCCTCTCATGGCCTACGAACTGCCGAAACTGCCCTACGCCTACGACGCCCTCGAACCCCACATCGACGGCCGAACCATGGAGATCCACCACACCAAGCACCACCAGACCTACGTGGACAACGCGAACAAGGCGCTCGAGGGCAGCGACATGGCGGACCTGCCGGTCGAGGACCTGATCACCAAGCTCGATCAGGTGCCGGCCGACAAGAAGACGGCGCTGCGCAACAACGCGGGCGGGCACGCCAACCACTCGCTGTTCTGGCAGGTGCTGGGGCCGCAGGGCAGCGGCCAGCCCAGCGGGGAACTCGCGCAGGCGATCACCGACGCCTTCGGCTCCTTCGACGCCTTCAAGGAGAAGTTCGAGGACGCCGCCAAGACCCGCTTCGGCAGCGGCTGGGCGTGGCTGGTTGTGAAGGACGGCAAGTTGGCCGTGGTGAGCACCGCCAACCAGGACAACCCGCTGATGGGCGAGAGCGTGGCCGGCGTGAGCGGCACCCCGATCCTGGGCGTGGACGTGTGGGAACACGCGTACTACCTGAACTACCAGAACAAGCGCCCGGATTACCTCAAGGCCTTCTGGAACGTCGTCAACTGGGACGAAGTCGCCCGGCGCTACGCCGCCGCGCAGTAACCCCATCCGTCCCCTGCCCCCGGCCGCGCGCCGGGGGTTTGTGCTGGCGTCAGGCCACGGGGGTCATGGCGCGGCGGCGCTCACGTGGGCGATCACCGGGCCGCCGGGTTTCAGGGTCACGCTGGGCTTCAGGCCGGTGGGGCCGCCGCCCGGCACGTCGTAGTGCAGGTCGCGCAGCAGCGCCGCCGCGATCAGCGTGGCCTCCAGCAGCGCGAGATGATTGCCGATGCACATCCGCGCGCCCGCGCCAAAGGGCATGTAGGCGTCGGGCGTGCGGGCGCCACCCAGCCAGCGCTGCGGGTCGAAGACGTCGGGGCGCGGCCATGCCACAGCGCTGCGCTGCATCAGGTAGATGTTCACCGAGACGTTCGCGCCGGCCGGCAGGGCGTAGCCCGCCACCGTGACGGGTTCCGTCGCCTGCCGCGGCACGATCCACGCGGGCGGGTACAGGCGCAGCGCTTCCTGGATGCAGGCGTTCACGTACGGCAGGTTCCGCGCGTCCGCGGCGTCCGGGTCGCGGCCAGCCAGCACGGCGCGCACCTCGGCACGGGCGCGTTCCTGCACGTCCGGGTGCCGCGCGAACTCCAGGAACAGGAAGGTCAGCAGCGTGGCGGTCGTCTCGTGTCCGGCCAGGAACAGGGTCATCACCTCGTCGCGGATCTCGCGGTCGCTCAGGCCGCCCTGGCCGTGCTCGTCGCGGGCGGCCAGGAGCATGCCCAGCAGGTCCGTGCCGGGCTCGGCGGCCGCGCGGCGCTCCCCGATGATGCGCGCCACGACGCGGTCGAGCGCCGCGCCGGACGCCTGTGCGCGGCGGTTGGCGGGCGTGGGCCAGTGCACGGGGACGTCCACCACGGCGCGCACGCGCTCGGTGGTGCGCTCCAGCAGGGGCGGCAGCTCCCGCTCGACCACGCCCAGTTCGTGCTCGTGCAGACCCGTACCGAACAGCACGGCGGCGATGGCGCGCAGGGTCACGCGCATCATCTCGCTGCCCAGTTCGACCGCTTCCCCCGCGCTGGCCGCCGCGTTCAGGCGGGCCACGGTGGGCCGGGTCGCCTCCACGATGTCCGCCGCCATGCCGCCCAGCGCCGCGCGGTGGAACGCGGGCTGCATCAGGCGGCGATGGGCGCGCCACTCCTGTCCCTCGGCGGTCAGCAGACCCGTGCCCAGGAAGTCCCGCATCTTCTGGATCCCGCGTCCCTTGCGGAAGGACGCGGCCTTCGAGGCGAGCACCTCGCGCGCGCTGGCCGGGTCGCTCAGCATCAGCACGTCGCGCGGCCCGACTTTCATGGTCAGGACGTCGCCGTACGCGGCGCGCAGGTGCCGCATGTACCCGATCGGATCGGCCCGCAGCGCGCCCATCTGACGCAGCGGTGGGTGCCGGTGCGGCCCGGGCGGCCGGGAGGGGGCGGTGGTCATGCCGGCAGTATGGCGCGCCCTGGCACGCCCACGCGCTACCGGGCCGTCATTTCCGGCAGGTCAGGTCGACACGGAAGCTGGGGTCGGCCACGCTGAATTTTGCCTTGACACCGTCGGCGGTCGTCGGCTCGATGTCCAGCAGGAATTTCTGGGCGGGCATGGCCTGCACGGCGTCGGCGGCCATCTTTTCCTCCGGGAAGACCGCGAAGGTGTACACGGTGCCGGTGCCCTGCGGGAGCTTGGCGTAGGTCTTGTCCTGCCACCCGCTGCGCCAGCTCTTGGCCCAGCTGTCGCCGTCCGCGAAGGTCACGTTCACCGCGCCGTTGTACTTGATGCCGGCGTCGTCCATGCGCATGGTCTGCGTGGTGCCGTTCTTGAGTTCGATGGTCACGCCCCAGCCGTTGCCGTAGTACTGGTCCTGCACCGGCGCGACCTTCGTGACGCGCATGCGCCAGATGCCGTTGAACAGCCACTCGTTCACGCAGCCGGACACGCTGGCCTTCTGGTTGGCGCCGCCCTGCGCAGCCAGCAGGCGTTGCAGGTCCGCGAGCTTGACGTAGGTGACGCCGCCGATCACGGTGGTCGGCACGGCAGTGGGCTGGCCGTTCAGGGGCAGGGTGACGCTGGCGGCGGAGGCGGCGGTGCTGAGGGCAGCGAGGACGGTCAGGGCAGTTCGGCGCATGGTGGACTCCTTGGGCAGGGACGAGGTCGGAAAGGGCCGCTGGGGGCGGGAAGGCCCCGCTGATCCGGAGCGTAGGCGGGGAGCCGTTGCGCGGGCGTTGCACTATGCCGACGTGCCCACCATCGCTACGCCCAACATCGCCGCGCCCACCATGCCCTAACGAGCGTTTGTTAGACTGCGGACCACAATGACCCGATCCGACTCCAGCGCCCCCGCGGCGCCCGCCCTGTCGTCCGCATGGCCCGGCGCCCTGGCCCGGCTCGCGGCGGACCACGCCACGGTCCGGGCGGGCGGCGGTCCGAAGGCCCAGCAGCGCCAGCACGACAAGGGCCGCCTGACCGCCCGCGAACGCATCCGCCAGCTCATCGACGCCGCCGCGCCCTTCGACGAACTCATGACCTTCGCCGGCTGGGAGATGTACGCCGACGTGGGCGGATGTCCGTCGGGCGGCACCGTCACCGGCATCGGCACCATCCACGGGCGGCCGTGGATGATCGTCGCCAACGACGCCACCGTCAAGGCCGGCGCGTTCTTCCCGATCACGGCCAAGAAGGTCATCCGCGCGCAGACCATCGCCCTGGAAAACCGCCTGCCGGTCGTGTATCTGGTGGACAGCGCCGGCGTCTACCTGCCCATGCAGGACGAGATCTTTCCAGATCAGGACGACTTCGGGCGGGTGTTCTACCTCAACGCCCGCATGAGCGCGCGCGGTATCCCGCAGATCGCGGCGATCATGGGCAACTGCGTGGCCGGCGGCGCGTACCTGCCGGTCATGTGCGACACGCTGATCATGACCGAGGGCTCGGGGCTGTACCTCGCCGGGCCGGCGCTGGTGAAGGCTGCCATCGGGCAGGTCGTGGACTCGGAGGATCTGGGCGGCGCGGCCATGCACGCGGGCATCGCCGGCACCGTGGACTACCGGGAGCCGGACGACGAACACGCCCTGAAGCGCATCCGCGCGCTGGCCGACCTGTACGCGCCGGGCGACCCCGCCCCCTTTGCCCGGCGCCGCCGCGACCCCCTGCCCGCCCCGGAGCGTGACCTCACGGACCTCGTCGGCTTCGACGGCAGCAGGCCCTATGACGTGCGCGACGTCATCACGGCGCTCGTGGACGGAGGCGAGTTCCACGAGTTCAAGGCCGAGTACGGCGAAACCGTGGTGTGCGGCTTCGCCCGCGTGGGCGGCTATCCGGTCGCGTTCGTCGCCAACCAGCGCACCGTGATCCGCAAGAAACTCAAGGCGGGCGGCGAACCCGGCCTGCGCAGCCGCATCGAGGTCGGCGGCGTGATCTACGGCGACAGCGCCGACAAGGCCGCGCGTTTCATCCTGGACGCCAACCAGGCCGGCGTGCCGCTGGTATTCCTGTCGGACGTGACCGGCTTCATGGTCGGCCGCGATTCCGAGCAGGAGGGCATCATCCGGCGCGGCGCGAAGCTGGTAAACGCCGTGAGCAACAGCGTCGTGCCCAAGATCACCATCATCACCGGCGGGAGCTTCGGGGCCGGAAACTACGCCATGAACGGCAAGGCCTACGCGCCGCGCTTCCTGTTCGCGTGGCCCAGTGCCAAGTACGCCGTCATGAGCGGCAACGCCGCCGCCAAGACCCTGCTCGACATCCAGCTCGCCGCCCTGAAACGCGCCGGCACCGAACCCGACGACGACGAGCTTCAGGCGCTGTACGACGAGATCAAGGCCAAGTACGACACCGAACTCGACCCCCGCTACGCCGCCGCCCGCCTGTGGGTGGACGAGATCATCGCCCCGAACGACACCCGCGACCGCCTGATCCGCGCCCTGGACGCCTGTGCCCAGAACCCCGAGCAGGACGAGTTCCGGGTCGGGGTGTTCCAGGTGTAAAGCTGCCTGGCCGTCCAGTGGTCTCACCGCCGCCCTGAACCCGCTTCCCACCTGTCAGGCCGCTGCACTTCACACGGTCAGACGCTCCGAAGGAGTCCCCCATGACCAGCACCCTGAACCGCCCCGACATCACCAACCCCAACACCCTGCCCATGAACGACGACCAGCGCAGCATCATCGGCGCACTGCGCGATTTCCTGAAGAACGAGGTCGAGCCCGGCGCGGCCGAACGCGACCAGACCGGCGAGTTCCCGCACGACATCGTGCGCGGCCTGGGCGACCTGGGCATCATGGGCGCGCAGACGCCCGAGGAATACGGCGGCTCGGGCCTGGACACCGCGACCTTCGCCATGATCATCGAGGAGATCGCCGCCGTGGACGGCAGCCTGTGCCTGACCGTCGCGTCGCACAACAGCCTGTGCCAGGGCCACATCCTGATCGGCGGCACCGAGGAGCAGAAGCGCACGTTCCTGCCGGATCTCGCCACCGCGAAAAAACTCGGCGCGTGGGGCCTGACGGAGCCCGGCAGCGGCAGCGACAGCGGCGGCATGCAGTCGCGCGCCGCACAGCAGCCGGACGGAAGCTGGATTCTGAACGGCTCCAAGAACTTCATCACGCAGGGCAGCGTGGGCGGCACGTACGTCGTGCTGGCCCGCACCGACGCCGCCCGCGAGGGCCGCGGCAAGAACGACGGGATATCGGCGTTCGTGTTCAACCGCGACGACGTGACGGGCTTCTCCATCGGCCGCAAGGAGGACAAGCTGGGCCTGCGGTCCAGCGACACCGCGCAGCTGATCTTCGAGGACATCCACCTGCCCGCTGACGCGCTGCTGGGCGAGCGCGGCAACGCCTTCAAGGACGTGATGCGCGTGCTGGACGGCGGCCGCGTGGGGATCGCCGCGATGGGCCTGGGGCTCGGCCGCGCCGCCTTCGAGTACGCCGCGCGCTACACCCTCCAGCGCGAGCAGTTCGGCAGGCCCATCGCGCACAACCAGGACATCAGCTTCCGACTCGCGGACATCGACACCAAGCTGGACGCGGCCCGCCTGCTGATCCGCAAGGCCGCGGACCTCAAGGACGCCGGCCTGAACTTCACTGTGCCGGTCGCCCGCGCCAAGCTGTACGCCACCACCGTCGGCGTCGAGGCGTGCGACGAGGCCATCCAGATGCTCGGCGGGTACGGGTACATCAAGGAATATCCCGTGGAACGCTACTGGCGCGACAACCGCCTGACGCGCATCGGTGAGGGCACTGACGAGGTGCAGCGTCTGGTGATCAGCCGCGACGTCCTGAAGCGCTTCGCAGACTGAGGACCGACCTGCCGGGTGCCACAATCCCTCATGACGATTCGAAGGGGACTGACGCTCGGCGCAGTGGGGCTGGCCGCGTGGTGGCTCGTGAAGCGCCGCGCGGCCTCATACCCGCAGCTGAATCCGGAACTGCGTTCGCCGTTCGTGCGGCTGTGGACGCCCCCCTTCACGGCGGGCGTGGTGTCCGTGATGCAGGCGCTCCAGGGGTGGGCAAAGGCGCCCGTGGTGCCCCCGGACGTGCAGGTCGAGGAGCGCCGTATTCCCGGCCCGGCGGGGGCGCCGGACGTGCTGGTGTACGTGTACCGGCCGCACGGGCTGCCGGCCGGCGCGGCGGCCATCCTGAACATCCACGGCGGCGGATATGTGACCGGATCGGCGGCGGCCTACCACCCGCAGAGCGCGTCCTACGCGCGGGACCTCGGGGTGGTGGTCGTGGGGGTCGAATACCGCCTGGCCCCCGGCACGCCGTTTCCCGGCCCGCTGGAGGACTGCTACGCCGCGCTGATATGGATGGCCCGACACGCGGACGCACTGGGTCTGGACCCGGCCCGCATCGCGCTGGTGGGCGACAGCGCCGGCGGCGGGCTTGCAGCGGCCCTGGCACAGCTCGCGCATGACCGGGCCGAAGTCCGTCCGGCCTTCCAGCTCCTGTATTACCCGATGCTGGACGACCGCACGGCCCTGACCGCCGCGCACGAGGACCGCGGGGACTTCATCTGGCGGCCTGCCTCTAACCTCTACGGTTGGACGGCGTACCTGGGCCGCCCGCCACGCCCGGACTCCGCCCCCGAGTACGCCGTGCCCGCCCGCCGCGCCGACCTGAGCGGCCTGTCGCCCGCGTGGATCGGCGTGGGGACCCTCGACCTGTTCTGCCCGGAAGACCGAGAGTACGCCCGCCGCCTGACCGGAGCGGGCGTGCCGTGCGAGTACCACGAGGTGCCGGGCGCGTACCACGCCTTCGAGCGCTTCGCGCCGCAGTCCAGCGTGGCCGGGACGTTCACGGCGTCGGCGCTGAACGCGCTGCGGCGGGGGCTGGGGTTGGCTTGAGCACGTTCACACCGGGATGTCCACCCGGGGGCGAATCGGCACGCTCTCCCGGTGCCGCTCTATGACCAGCCCCACGTCGGTGAGCGTGATGGTGTCCAGCATCGGCCGGTAGTACTGGAGCCGCGCCGCGACGGCGGGCAGGTCGTACGTCCAGTACAGGCCCATCAGCGGATTCAGCCACAGTTCGCTGCCGTGGGTGCGACTGGTGGCGTGGTGGTTCCCGTAGTGCCCGTCAATGGCGCCGACGATGCTGCTGTTCACGATGCTGGTGTACCGCGGCATCATCTCGAAGACCGCCTCGCAGGCGTCCTTGTACTTCTGCACCGGGGGCATATCCGGTGTCAGGCTGAACGCGCCCAGGTACGCACCGTGGCGGGCAAGGTCGGCCGTCGCCTCCAGATAGTGTGCGTGGCACACGCCGTGGAACCGGTCGACGCCGAAGCCCAGGCACGCGAGTAGTTTCTGCGGGCCGGCGACCTCATTCACGGCGACCAGGCTGGCCGCGTCCTCGTGCGGCGTGCCCAGGTCAACCTCGTCGCCGCGCATCAGCGAGTCGGTGCCGCCGTCCACCAGGATCACGGTGTCGACCTTCAGGTGCTGCACGAGAGCCTCGTACGCGGTCTTCAGGGGCTGCACCCCGACTTTTCGCAGGGCGTAGACGGTACTGGGCTCCCCCTGTGTGGCCAGCCAGCGGGACAGCCAGTACTCGGGGAAATAATCGCCGGGATACACGCTGTCATCGGGCGTGACCTCGACGATGGCGGGAGCGAGGGGTTTCGGCGGGAACACGGCGAGGCTGGTGAAGGAGTAGTTGGCGAGGAACACCTGTTTGCCCTCGGCCCGCAGCGCGAAGTACAGGGGCAGGCCGCAGAACACGTCAAATCCCCCGCCCATGCCGGCGATCAGGACGCGGCGTGAGTTCTGCACCCGGCGGAGGAAGGGCAACTCGAGGGCCTTCATACGGCGGACATTCTGGCAGGGGAGACTGAGGTGTGCAGCTCAAGTCCGCCGTCGCCGCGCTGCTCCTGGGGAGCGGCCCTACCCAGGCCGTGCCCGCCCGGGCCATCACCGCTCCGGCCATATCCGACCGTTATCACATCACCTTCAGCCCCGAGCGCACGCGCCTGACGCTGGCGTACATCCGGCAGCATTACGACCCGGCCGCCACCTCGGTCCATATTCAGCCGCGCATGGTCGTGCTGCACTGGACAGCCTCGGCCACGCTGCAGCAGGCCCTGGCGGAACTCATGCCGGAGCGGCTGTCGGGCCGGGCGGACATCCGCCGCGGCGGGCTGCTGAACGTGGGCGCGCACTATCTGGTCGACCGTGACGGCACCATCTACCGCCTGATAGACGACACGCTGATGGCCCGGCACGTGATCGGCCTGAACCGCGCGGCCATCGGCATCGAGAATGTCGGCACGAACGACCTCACGGCCGCCCAGGTAAGGGCAGACACGCAGCTGGTCGAGTGGCTGACCACCCGCCACGACCTGACCACCCTCATCGGGCATGCCGAGTACGGCCGCTTCCGGGGCTCGACGCTGTGGGAAGAGCGCGAGCTCGGGTACTTCACGCGCAAGAGCGATCCCGGAGCGGCGTTCATGGCACAGGTGCGCGCGGCGCTCGCGGCCGATGGAGTACGGCTCCGGTCGGCACCGTGAATACGCGCCCACACATGACTGTGGGCGCGTGTTCGTGCAGTTCGTGGCGCTTCAGTTCACGACGTGGGCGTACTTGAAGGTGTACTTCTTGGCCCAGTTCATGGGCACGTACGCGAAGCCGCTGTCGCCCCAGCAGTCGCCCCAGGAGTTGCGGATCACGAGGTAGCCGCCGCTCACCCAGCGGCTCTGCGGGAGGTACTGCTTGGTCTCGGCCTCGGTCAGGTAGTCCACCAGCAGCACGGCGTGATTGCTGCCCGGCGCGTCGATGTCGCCGTTCACGGGCAGGTCCGGCACGAAACCCGAGGCGTCCGGTTGCAGGTAGCGGGAATCCACGGAGATCACCACAGGCTCGGTCCACGAGGCCATCGCGTAGTTCATGATCCGCGTGGCGTTGTCGGCGGCATTCGAGGCGGTGGTGGGGGGCCGCAGCCACGCGTCCACACGGGTTTTCCAGTTCAGGGTCTGGGCCGCGTACAGGTTGGTGTTGCCCGCGACGTTGAGCACACCGCAGGCGTAGACGCCGAAGAAGGTCGCGCATACGACCGGGTACTCGTGGCTGGTCTGACTGCACCAGTTCTGGAACTTGCCGAACACCTTGGCAAAGGTCGCGTCGTAGCCCTTGCACACGCCCGTGTAGGTCTGCTTCTGGCCCTCTGGGGCGGCGGGCCACTGGGACGCGGCGTTGTAGTACCACGACGTTTCCAGCACCGGGCTGTACTTGCGGTCGAAGAACGCCTGGAACGCGGCGATGGTGTCCTCGCCGTCGCTGGCGACGTTGCCCAGCAGCGCCTTGTCCTGGCCGCGCACGTCGTACTTCAGGTAAGCGCTCGCGGCCTGCTCGCTGAAGTTCCAGCGCTTGCCGGTCGCCTGCGCCTTGAGGTCTTCCATGTACGCCGTGATGGCGAAGGCCCAGCACACGCCCCGGCTGCCCTGGGACTTCACAGCGGTCCAGCGCTGGGCACTGGGCAGGAAGCCCGCGTAGTGGTACAGGCCGGTGGCGCTCCAGCCCTCGCAGCGGGCCTTGCTGCCGGCGCGGTCGTAGTAGCCCTTCCCGAAGATGTTGATGGCGCCCTCTTCCTCGGTGGGGTTGTCGAGCGTCTGCGCCTTCAGGCCGGTCAGGGCGCGGGCGGGCGACTTCAGGCTGGCGCCGACGCGCTGCATGGCGCTTTCCAGCGACGCGCGCGCCTTCTGCACGTCGCCGAGGCTGGCGGTGGTCAGGCGCTGCGGGTCCGTCAGGTTGTACGGGCTGAGGTCCACGCCGCTGCGCTGCGCGCTGTCCACCAGCGTGCGGTAGTCGCCGGCGTACGCGGGGCGCTGCACGGTCACGTCGGCCAGGGCGTGCAGGGCGGCCACGTAGCCCGGCAGTTCGGTGATCGGCCGGTTCACGCGCACGCTGCCCAGGGCGCCGTCCCCGGGCATGGGAATGGTCGTCGTGTCGCCCGGCGTGCCGGTCAGAGGCCCCAGGGACGACAGCAGCGCCGGGTCCGCCTGCCCGATCTCTGTCTTCCACATCTGCACCCGGGTGGGCGACGCGGCGTCCGCCTGCGCGAGGTCGCTCTGCTCCTGCGGCGTCACGAAGCGGAACTGGCCGCTGGACACCAGGTCCGCCAGCGTGGCGGCATCGACTGTCTGGGCGCCGTCGGGTGGGGTGGTGGCGTCCAGGGTGGGCGCGGCCTGCAGGGTGGTGCGCTGCGCGGCGCTCAGGCCGTCGCTGGGAGTGCTGCTGCCGCCGCAGGCGGTCAGGATCAGGGCCAGGGTCAGGAGCGCGGCTTCGCGGTGTCGGTTCATCGTTCCCTCCGGTCGCCAGGGTGACGGGCATGCCGTTGCGCGGGTGTTGCATGGCGCCGGGGCGGCGTTGCGGGGCTCCGTTCAGGTATGGTCACCGTGAGCCATGGGGTCACGGATCGATGCGCTGGTGCTGGACCTCTGCGGAGCGGACACCCATCCGCTCGCTGCCCGGCTGCGCGGCTGGGCGCAGGCATCCAGGGCGGTTGCGGCCTTCCTGGAGGCCAACGCCAGCAAGGTGCGCCGCAAGCTGCGCGTGCCCGGTCCGGCGGCCCTCGCGGACGTGGAGGCGGAACTCGCGGTCGCCGCGTGGCTGCTGCGCGAGCGGCGCTGGACGCTGGCCTACGAGCCGCTCGCTGCGTCCGGCGGCCGGGGGCCGGATTTCCGGGTGGCCGCGCCGGACGGCAGCGGGGCCTTCTTCGTGGAAGTCACCCGCCTGCGCGACATGGACGGCGACCCGGCGTTGCGTCTGGCGCGGGCGCTGACCGACAAGGTGGGACAGCTCCCGGCGGGGGCGGTCAACGTCGTGGCCGCCGTGCTGCCATCCGGGGTGGACGGCGCAGCGCTGCTCGCGGACGCCCTGCGGCGGCTCGACCGGGCGGCGGGCGGCCAGGACGGTGCGGGCGGGCTGGACGGCCGGGCCTTCGCGCGGGGTCGGCCCCGGCTGGGCGCGGTGCTGCTCGCGGACGTGGACGACGCGGGCGCCCTGCACGCTGACGTGCACCTCCTGCCCGGCGCGCGCCACCAGCTGCCGCCGGAGACCGTGCGGCGGCTGCGGGCGCTGGGGTGATCCGCTTCAGGCCAGCGTGCGCCGCAGAAACGCCCGCACGACGTCCAGGAACTCGCCGTGCTGCTCAACGAACGGCATGTGGCCGCTGTCCTCGAAGACGTGGACCTCGCCGGCCGGTGCGCGCCGCGCCACGAGTTCCCCGGCCTGGGGCGGGCACGTGCGGTCCAGGCGGCCCGCGAGGACGAGCAGCGGCTGCGTGACCGCGCCCATGCGCTCCTCGACCTCGATTCCCCCGTAGCCGGCCACGCTGAAGCGCCGCAGCACGTCCGGCGCGTAGCGGGGGTGCAGGGCGTCCGTGTGCGCTCCGTACTCCGCAACGCGGGGGTCGAGCGGGTCACCGAAATGCCACGGCATCTGCTCGCGCATCAGGCGCGCGAAGTCCGCTTCCGTCCGCACGTTCGCCTCGTCTGCCCACGACGCCCGCACCCGCTCGCGCAGGGCCAGCGGCTCGAAGGTCTCCAGCCGCGCGGGAATGTCCTCCAGCCAGCGCGAGGACCCGACCCCGCAGCACGCGATGGTCGCGGCCGCCGCGCCGGGAAAGTCGGCGGCATGCTGGAGCGCCACGAAGGCCCCGTACGAGTGCCCGAATACCGCGTACTCCGGCGCGTTCAGGGCGGCGGCCACGCGGCTGACATCGGCGGCCATCTGCGTCAGGGTCCACGTGTCTGTCGGCGCGTCGCGGTCGCTGCGGCCCTGGGCGCGCTGGTCGAGGATCACGAGCTGCACGGTGTCGGCCAGCGGGTCGAGATACGTGCCGAATTCGGTGTGGTCCAGGCCGGGGCCGCCGTGCAGCACGATCAGCGGCGGGCGGGTTCCGTCCCCCACGACGCGGGCGTGCAGGCGCGTGTCCCCGATGTCCAGCGTGCGGAAGTCGCTGTGGGTCATGCGTGCAGGCTAGCGCCCGTCGCCCGTCTCAGCGGTACGTGGCGATCCGTTCCACCAGCAGCGCGAAGAAGCCGTCGGCGTCCACCTGCGTCATCACGTCCGCGTTGGGCGCGTGGCCGGTCACGTTCCACACGTCCGCCACGGTGCGGCCGGCGCTGGGGCCGTCGGTCACGTCGATCTGCACGTGCATGGGCCGGGTGACGAACAGCTCCGGGCGCAGCAGCCACGCGACCGTCAGCGGGTCGTGCAGCGCGCCGCCGTCCCAGCCGTAGCGCTCGCGGTGGTGGTCCGCGAAGAAGGCCAGCAGCTCGGCCACGAAGTCGCCCACCGGGGTGCCCAGGGCGCGGAAGGCCTGCACGCGCGCCGGGTGCGCGATGGCCTGGTGGCTGGCGTTCAGGCCGATCATGGTGATCGGCACGCCGCTGCCAAACACGATGTGCGCGGCGTGCGGATCGGCCAGGGCGTTGAACTCCGCGGCGGGCGTCCAGTTGCCGGTGTCGGTGCTGCCGCCCATCCACACGATCTGCTCGATATTGGCGGCGATGTCCGGCGCGAGGCGCAGGGCCAGCGCCACATTTGTCAGCGGGCCGGTGGGAACGAGCGTCACGGGCCGCGGGTGCGCGCGCACCGTCCGGACGATGAACTCCACCGCGTGCTCGTCCTCCGTACCCCGGGTGGGGGTGGGCAGGTGCGGGCCGTCCAGACCGCTCTCGCCGTGCACCGCCTCGGCGCTGATGCGCGCGCTGACCAGGGGGCGGTCCGCGCCGGCGTACACCGGGACATCCCGGCCGCTGAGTTCCCGCGTGATCAGGGCGTTGCGGGTGGTCCGGTCCAGGCCGACGTTGCCGAACACGCTGGTCACGCCCAGCACGTCCAGTTCGGGGCTGGCCAGCGCCAGGAGGATGTTCACGACGTCGTCGTGGCCGGGATCGCCGTCCAGGATGACGGGCAGGGGCAGCGGGGCACGGACCATGCCGGGCATTGTCGCATCTGACCCCCCGATGATGAACCCAGCGTAAGATTGGTGCCATCTCTGTCAGGATTCCGGGCGTACACTTGGTCCATGAAGGGCCTGCGCGAATTCATTGACTGGCTCCGGGAGGCGCTCCAGGGTACTCCCGAACCGCGGCTGGTCCCGATCCCCGTGCGCGTGCGTGACCGGCGCTAACGGCTGAACCATCACCTTCTTCCGCCCACCCCGCCCGGGTGGGCGTTTCGTGTGGAGCGCCCGGCCCCACCGTAAGACGTGCCCCGGAACGCGGCCCGGACGGCGCGCTATGCTCTGCGGCGTGCCGGACCGCGAGGGGATGAAGGAACTCAGACGCCTGACCGCGGACCGCCCCGAGGCCGAACGTGACGGCATCGAGCGCGCCTACGACTTCGCCCGCCGCGCCCACCACGGCGTGAAGCGGCGCAGCGGCGAGCCGTACATCACGCACCCCGTGGCGGTCGCGGTGATCCTGGCGCAGCTCGGCATGGACACCGACTCGCTGATGGCCGGGCTGCTGCACGACACGGTCGAGGACGTCGAGACCGTGACCTTCGAGGTGATCGAGGCCGAGTTCGGGCCGGACGTGCGCCGCATCGTGGAGGGCGAGACCAAGGTCAGCAAGCTGTCCAAGCAGGGCTCGCAGGCGGCCGAGGTCAGCGACGCCGGGCGCGACATCCAGGCCGAGAACCTGCGCCAGATGCTGGTCGCCATGACCGACGACATCCGCATCATCGTCGTCAAGCTCGCGGACCGGCTGCACAACATGCGGACGCTGGGCGCCATGAAACCGGAAAAGCAGGTGCGCATCGCGCGCGAGACCATGGAGATCTTCGCGCCGCTCGCGCACCGCCTGGGCATCGGGCAGATCAAGTGGGAACTCGAGGACCTGAGTTTCCAGTACCTGTACCCCGAGGAGTACGACGTGCTGCGCAGGCGGCTGCGCACCCGCCAGGAGGAGCGCCAGGCGCTGATCGAGCGGGCCGTGGCTGAACTGCACGAGGCGCTGCTGGACGATCTGGAGCTGCCGGAGTGGGTGTTGGACATCGACATCGCGGGGCGCAGCAAGCACCTGTGGAGCATCCACACCAAGATGCAGCGCGAGGGCAAGGGCCTGGAGCAGATCTTCGACCTGCTGGCCATCCGCGTGATCCTCACGCCGCGCGACCTGGTGGTGCCGGCCGGCACGGACGAGAAGCGCCGCGAGCGCGCCGAGGAGACGCGCGAGAAACGCATCTGCTACCACACGGTCAGCATCGTGCACTCGATCTGGACGCCGCTGCCCGGCCGCTTCAAGGACTACATCGCGGTGCCCAAGCCCAACGGCTACCAGTCGCTGCACACCACCGTGATCTCGCAGAGCGGCCAGCCCATCGAGGTGCAGATCCGCTCGCGGCGCATGCACGAGGTCGCCGAGTTCGGCATCGCGGCGCACTGGATGTACAAGCAGGGCACGCAGCTCGCCCAGCGCGACCGCGAGAACTGGATCGCCCAGCTGCGCGAACTCCAGAACGAGATCAACGACGCCTCGGACTACATGGACGCCGTGAAGTCCGACATCCTGTCGCAGCGCGTGCGGGTGTTCACGCCCAAGGGCATGGCGATCAGCCTGCCGCTGGGCAGCACGCCGGTGGACTTCGCGTACCACATCCACACCCGCATCGGCGAGACGACCATCGGGGCGCGCGTGAACGGCAGCATCGTGCCGCTGTCGCAGAAACTCGGCAACGGCGACATGGTCGAGATCGTGACCAGCAAGAACGGGCACCCCAGCAAGGACTGGCTGAACTTCACGGTCACCCGCAGCGCCCGCACGAAGATCCGCCACCACTTCCGCACGCAGGAACGCGCCGAGGCGCTGCGCAAGGGCCACGACCTGCTGGAGCGTCACCTGCGCAAGCGCCAGCTCCCGGTGCGGCAGCTGATGCGCACCAAACTGCTGGAGGACGCCGCCCAGAAGCTGCTCGGGACCCGCAACCCCGACGACCTGTACTTCGCGCTGAGCGCCGGCAAGATCATGCCCGCGACTGTCGGGCGGGTGCTGTCACCCAGCCTGGCGCAGGAACAGGGCACCGCGCCGGCCAAGCGGGCGCCCAAGCCGCGCACGCCCGACACCGGCGGCGTGTACGTCGAGGGCTTTACCACCACCACCAAGCTCAGCAACTGCTGCTCGCCGATCCGTGGCGACCAGATCATGGGCTACCTGACGCGTGGCCGGGGCGTCAGCGTGCACCGCATTGACTGCCCGAACATGATCCGGCTGCTCAAGGACGAACCGGAACGCTGCGTGGCCGCGTCGTGGGATGCCGAGACGCACGGCAACATGCTGGTGGACGTGGACGTGGTCGGACCGGACCGCTCGGGGCTGCTGGCCGACGTGCTGGGCGTGCTGAGCAGCGAGAAGCGCAGCCCCCTGAAGGTCGAGGCGCGCGTCGGGGTGGACAACGTGGCGCACATCCTGCTGCGGCTGGCCGTGACCGGCAACGCGGACCTCGCGGCCGTGCGCACGGCGCTGCTGCGGGTGCAGGGCGTGACCGACATGGTGCGGGTGGGTCGCGACGGCCGGGCCCGCGCCGGAGCGAACGCGTGATCCTGCTGCCGGACCTGGGCGACCTGCTGCGGCTGCACCCGCGCTACAACGCCGGCACCGTCGTGGAACTCCTGGAGGGGCTGGGCGCCCGGGAGGTGCTGTGGGCCACGTCGGACGACCCGGACCACCCGCTGCGCGACGCGCTGCCCGCCGCCGGGATCGCCGTGCGAGACGGCGTCACCGCCGGGTGGGCGTGGGCCGACGCGGAGCACGAGCAGTTGCAGACCTTCCTGCAGCAGTACCCGCAGGGCCGGGAGCGGCTGCGGGACGCCGCGCACGCGGAGCGCGAGTTCGCTGCCCTGCTCACGGCGCCCATGGCTCCCTCGCAGGTGCTGGCCCCCGAGACCCTGGCCGCCGCCGAGGCCTACCACGACCGCGTGCGCGCCGCGCTGGACGAGGGGCCGGGCACGCGCTGGCGGGAGCGGCGGCTGACCGAACTCGCGCAGCGCCTCGCCGGGCACGCGGGCGTGGCCCTGGTGCCGCTGGACGACCTGCCCGGCCTGCGCGCCCGGCTGCCGGACGCGGCGCTGCCGGACGTGAGCGGCTTCACGCCGGGCGAGACCAGCCGCCGCCGGGCCCTCGCCGACCGCGCATGGGCGCTGGACGAGGACGACGATCTCGGCGCCCTGCTGGCCGCCCTGGACCGCGAGAGCGGCGACCGGATCACGCCGCGCGCCGAGCTGGACGCGGCGGCGGCGGGCATCCACCTCGCGGTGGGTGACCTGGAGACCGCCCGCGCGCTGCTGGAACGCGCCGCGCACGGCCTGGCGGACGGCCAGCCGCGCAGCCTCGCGGGCCTCACCCTGGCCCGGCTGGGGCAGGTGCGCGACGCGCTGGGCGACCGCGATCTGGCCGTGCGCACGTACCGCGCCGTGCTGGCCCTGTCGTACGCGCCGCAGGTGGCGCGCAGCGCGGCCGAGACGGGTCTGCGGGAGCCGTTCCTGCTGGAGACCGGCGACGCACCCGCCTCCTAGCGGCTGGCCCTACCGAACCCGCTGGGTCCACTCGGCGCGCACGTCCAGCGTCTCGGCGTGCAGCAGGTGCGGCTCGCCCGCCAGACTCACGCCCAGCGCGTCGGCCAGGGTGTTCTCGCGGATGACCGCCTCGGCGCGGCGCAGCGGCCACGCGGCGTGGTGGATGCGGCCCCGGTACACCCGCCCGGCGCGGTCGGCCGAGTACAGGAACAGCCGGTGCGTGAGCCAGTCCTCCAGGCTGCCCGGCGGGGCCGGCACGGGGTCACCGACCGGCCGGTACGCTCCCGCGAAGCGGGCCGGGGCCGCCCCGGGGTGCGTGCGGACGCTGGCGTAGCGCGTCACGCCCTGCTCGCGCGACGCCCACATCCGCGCGTCGAAGTACGGCAGGTGAAACAGCGCGCGCGCCAGCCGCACGGCCAGCGGCTGCGCGGCGTCCAGAGAGTAGAACCACACGCCGGGCACCCCGCCCGCGGTCACGTAAGTCCGCAGGTTCAGTTCCGGGAAGGCGCTCACGCCGGGCACGTCCGGGGCGAAGCGCGGCGCCACGCCCGTCATGGTGAAGGGCACCACGCCCAGCCACGCGTGGCCGCCGCGCGTGTCGAGGTCCACGCCGCGCGGCAGGGTGGGGGAGAGCAGCGCCGGCGGCACCGGCCAGTGCATGAAGCACAGGTCACGCCACGTCATGCGCAGCACCCAGGGGCGGCGGTCCGTCATGCCGTCAGGCTATCCGGGATGCGCCGCGCCGGCGCCAGGCGCGCGGGGAACTCAACGCTTCGTGAACGGCGCACGGTAAGGGGCGGTACAGGTCGGCCCCCGGCCTGCCCCCTACCCTCACGGCATGCCACCCGGCCCCGCGTGCGGGCCCTGAGGAGACCACCATGACGAACGACCACCTGCTGGACAAACTCAACACCCTGCTCGGTACCCTGCGCGACGGCGAGAAGGGTTTCGCGGACGCCGCCGACCACGCCACCGAGGCCCGGCTGAAGTCGCTGTTCACGGAACGCTCGGGCCAGCGGGCCGCGATGGCTGCGGAGGTCGAGGCGCAGATCACCGCCCTGGGGGACCGGCCCCGCGAGAGCGGCAGCGTGGGCGCCGCGCTGCACCGCGCGTGGCTGAACGTCCGCGACGCCCTGACGGGCCGGGACGACGCGGCCGTGGTGGCCGAGGTCGAGCGCGGCGAGGACGTCGCCGTCCAGAACTACCAGGACGTGCTGGACGAGACCGACCTGCCCGCCACGATCCGCGCCCTCGTGGAGAAGCAGTACGCGCAGGTGAAGGCCAGCCACGACCAGGTGCGTGATCTCAAGCACGGGATGCAGGCCAGCTGAGCGCGGGGCCGCGTGCCCGGTGCCCTCTGCCGCCGCCTCAGGGCGGCGGCGTGGTCAGCGGGTGGAGGGTGAGGGCGTCGCCGCACGCCGTGGTGGTCACGAGGGCGGCCAGGCCGTCGAGCGTGGCGGGCGTGACCGCGACGCTGCGGACCTCGTCGCCGGGGATACGCCGGCCGTCGGGCAGGGTCACGGTGACTCCCCCGGCCGCGAGGGTATCGGCCCACGACGGGCACAGGGCCTGTGCGCCGGTGACAGCACCCCGGATCACCTCTCCGCCCGCGAGGACCACGGTGGCGGGCGTGCTGAGGCTCAGGGCGCTGGTGTCCGGTCTGGCAGCCGGGGACGGCGCCGTGTGTCCCGCGTGGGTCAGCAGCCACCACACGCCCGACAGCAGCGCGCCCAGGATGGCCCACGCGATCTGCCGCCGCAGGAACGTCATGCTCCAGACTACGGGCCGCCGGTGAGGAGGAACAGCCCATGAACGGGGTTCAGCGATCCATCAGAGGAAAGCGGTATACGTGTGCCATGACGTCTCTCCGAGCGGTCCTGGCGCTGCCCTGCCTGCCCCTGCTGCTGCTGGGGTGCGCGGGCCCGGTTGCTCCCATCCCGACCCCCACGCCGGACCCCATCTGTTCTCAGAGCCTCGCTCCGGCGGCGGTACGCGGGCCTGCAGCAGCGCAGAGCCTGGGCGTCACCGTGGAGCAGGGCCTCGCGGCTGTCACGCCCGGCCCGGCCGACTGGGCGGCGCCGCATGTGGCGGGCCGGGTGCTGGTGCTCAGCGGCGGCGCGCTGGGCGCGCAGGCCCTGGGTGCGCTGTCCGGCGCGGCGGCCCAGACGGTGCTGCCGGGCCTGCTGCGGGTGGCGACGCCGGCCGGCGAGACCGACGCCGCGTACGCGGCCCGCCTCGCCGCGCGGGGCCTGCGCGTGCAGCCGGACTACCGGTACGCCGCGCTGGCCACGCCCAACGATCCGGGCGTGCCGGGCAACAAGGGGCTGTCGGTGGCGACCGCGCAGGGGACCAAGACCATGTTCCAGACGTACCTGACGCGCGTGACCCTGCCGCAGGCGTGGGCGTTCCTCGCCGCGTGCGGCAAGACGCCGGCCGCGGCCAGGACGGCCATGCTGGACACGGCGCTGGACACCGCCCACCCGGACCTGCAGGGCCGGACGGTGGCGGCGAACTCCGCACTGCCCAGCACCTACACCCGCGCGACGGACCACGGCACGGCCACCACCGGCGTCCTGGCGGCCACCACCAACAACGGCGTGGGACTGGCCGGGGCCACGTGGAGCGGAACGGTCATCACCGTCGAGGTGCTGGGCGAGGAGGGGACGACCACCTCGGCGGTCGCACAGGGCGTGAACGAGGCGCTGCAGCAGGGCGCGCAGGTGATCAACATGAGCCTGGGCGCGGCGGGCATCACGGCGGACAAGACGCTGGACGCGGTGCTGCATTCAGCCTCGGCGTCGGCGGTGCTGGTGGCGGCCGCAGGCAACACCGCCAGCGACGGCGTGTACTACCCGGCGAGCCACCCGGACGTGATCGCGGTCGGCGCGGTGGGCACCAAGGACGGAGAGCTGGCGTGCTACAGCGCGCGGCCGTCGGCCAAGCTGACGCGGGTGCTGGACATCGTGGCGCCGGGCGGTGCGGGCTACGGCACCTGCGCTGGCACCGCGGCCACCGACGACCTGCTGCTGCTCGCCCCGGGTGGCAAGTACGCGTCCGAGGCCGGCACGAGCTTCTCCGCGCCGCTGGTGAGCAGCGTGGCGGCCCTGATGCGTGCCGCCAACCCCGACCTGAGTGCCGCGCAGACCAAGGCGCTGCTGCTGGGCAGCGTCAACTGGAGCGCCGGCCTGCCGCTGCTGGACGCCAACGCGGCCGTGCGCGCCGCGACCCGCTGACGTTAGGGCAGTGCGAGCGGCACGCCCGGACAGCCGGGGCGTGCCGCTCGCGTGTCGGCGTGCGGTGGCGGGCGCTTACCGGCGCGGGCCGGTGCGCGTTTCGGGGGCGAGGGTCGGCGCCTGGAGGTGGTGAACCAGCAGGAAGAACACGACCGTGGCGTGCAGGGCCAGCAGCATGAACAGGGGCGCCACCGGCTGCGTGAAGTAGCCATAGGCCCCGAGTAGTTGGAACAGGGTCATGACCAGCAGCGCGTTGGGGCGGCGGTCACGGAAGCGCAGGTACGCGTAGCTGCCAGCGCCCATGCTGAACAGCAGCGGGAAGAAGAGTGTATTAAGCATTTCTTGACCCATGCCTCATTGTCTGCCCCGCACTCTTTCAGATTTGTGACTTGCGCGGCGTGGCGGCCCGGCCGTCACATCCTGTAACGGGCCACCAGCGCCGGGTCGAGGTCCACGCCGCGCAGGGCTCGAACGTCGAGCCAGCCGCCCTGGAAGGCAATCGGCGCGTTCAGCAGGTCGCCCTGGAGCTTGAGCACGAAGCTCAGTTCGCACGGTTCGGTCACCTCAGCTTGAGTAGACAGCGCCGCGGCGTGCAGGGTTCCCAGGCCACTGCTGGCCTGCGAGCCCACCATGCCGCGCTTGCCGTGCGCGGCGGCCCGCTCCAGCATGCGCCGGCCGTCGGTAAAGCCGTTGCGGGCCGTCTTCACGTTCAGGACATCGAAGGTGTCGAAGTCCAGCTCGCGCTCCAGGTCCGCGGGCGTGAAGCACGAGTCGTCCGCGACGATCGGCAGGACGCCACGGGCGTGCAGGGCAGCGCGGGACCGCAGGTCGCGGGCGGGCAGCGGCTCCTCCACGTAGGTCAGGCCGGCGTCGCGCATGGCGGCCAGGATGTCCGGGGCGTCCGCGGGCCGCAGCGTCTCGTTCGAGTCGGCGTAGAGCTGCATGTCCGGCCCGAACTCGGCCCGCAGGTCGCGGATCACCGCGAGGTCGCGCGCGTGGTCGCGGCCGACCTTGACCTTCAGGCAGCGCACGCCGGCGTTCACGACATCCCGCGCCTCGGCCAGCATGTCCTGTGGCGACGCGATGCCCAGGATGAAACTGACGCGCACCCGGTCCCGCGGCCCCAGCAGCGTGTCCAGCAGCGTCCGGCCCTGCGCGCGGGCGCGGGCGTCGTGCAGGGCCATGTCCAGCGCGCCGCGCGCGGTGTGGTTGTTTGCCACCGAGTTCCGCACGCGATCCAGCGCGGCCGTGTCCAGAATGTCCACGCCGCGCAGGGCCGGTTCCAGGTGCGCCAGGATGGCGACCACGCTGCCCGGCGTCTCGCCGTAGATGGTGGGCCGCGGCGGGGCCTCCGCGACGCCCACCGTGCCGTCCGAGAGGGTCACGCGCACCAGCACGTGCTCGGCGGCGTTGATGGCGGAGTGCGCGCCCCACGCCAGCGCGGACTTCAGGGGCAGCCGGAACGGCCAGCCCTCCACGCGCTGCACGGTTACGCCAGAGAGCTCGACGTTTGACCCTCTCATGCCCACGCCCGGATGGCCTGCCCGACGTGTGCGGCGTCCAGCGCCACGGTGTCGAGCAGCAGCGCCCGCTGCGGACCGAGCGTGCTCAGGTAGGCCTCGGCGGCGGCGGGGTCGTAGTTGCGGCGCTCGCTGATCACGATCCGCACCTTGGCGAGGACGTCGGCCGCCGCGAATCCCTCGTCCGGCAGCGCGGCCAGCGCGTCGCGCTGCTCGGGCGTGAACACCGCCCCGATGCCCGGCAGCTCGTCCAGCGCGGTCCGCAGGTCGCGTCCAGCCGCTGAACCTGCGGCCTTCACGCGGTCGAAGGCGTCGGCCCGGCCCAGCAGGCGCCGCACGCGCACGGCGTCCGGCGCGCTCAGTGCCACGAAGCGCCACGCGGGGTAGGTGCCCGCCGCGTACGTTACCTCGTCCAGACCGCGCAGGCCGTCGAACACCGGCCGCCGGCCCCAGTGCCGGGTGTCGCCGACCAGCGAGCCCAGCGCCTGCGCCATGCCGCCCGGGTGGCCCTGCCGGTACTGCGCGGTCAGGCGGAACCGTTCCTCGCGGTCCGCGACGCCCTGCGGGGCGTGCGGCAGGATCATCACGGCGTCCGTGACGCGGCGGCGGTCCGGCAGCACGCGCTCGCCGCCCAGGGCCGACAGGGCGGTGCTCTTGCCCACGCCGGTCACGCCGACCAGCACCGTCAGGGGAAGGTCGCCCAGGAACGCCTCGAAGGCGGCCGGCGGCGGCGGGGCGGGGCGCAGAAAGGGCAGGGTCACGCTGGCGCTCACGTCCCGGAGGCTAGCGCGGGGCGCCCTAAAGGCGTCCGCAAGATTCAGTCAAGTCCCCATGAGTCCGGCCATACCGCCCCATGAGATGCCCTTCCTAAACTCCCAGATGGAGGTCTCATGACTAGACTCAAGGGTTCGTCCGGCGGCGGTGGCCGCTGGCTGGTGATCGTGCTGATCATCGTCATCCTGCTGCTGCTCGCGTATTTCCTCTACCTCAAGCCCCAGGGGCTGCTGAACCTCGGCTTCTGAGCCGCCCACCCCACTCACCCCATCAGGAGGCGTCACCATGATCAAAGGCAAGGACATCCTCGGCCGACCCATCGTCGCCGTGAGCAACGGCGAGCGCGTCGATACGGTGCACGACGTCGTGTTCGACCACAACGCCAACCAGGTGCTCGGCCTGCTCGTCGACGAGGGCGGGTGGTTCAGCGCGGCCAAGGCCGTGCCGTTCGCCGCCATCAAGTCCTTCGGCGAGGACGCCGTCATGATCGGCTCGGCCGAGGACATCACGACCAGCCGCGAGGACGGCCAGCTCAAGGACGCGCTGGAGGCCAAGCACAGCCTGATCGGCATGAAGCTGCTCACCAGCGACGGCCAGGACCTCGGGCGCATCGCCGACGTGTACTTCGACGAGCAGAGCGGCCGCGTGCAGGGCTACGAGGCGACCGGCGGGCTGTTCTCGGACCTCAGCAGCGGACGCACCTACGTGCCCGCCCCCGAGCAGGTGCAGATCGGTGAGGACGCCGCCATCGTGCCGGTGAGCGTGGCCGCCGCCATGCAGGAGCAGGAGCCCGGCGGTCTCAAGGGCGCGCTGCAGTCCGCGTCCGCCAGCGTGCAGGGCGCGTATACCAGCGCGGCCGACTCGGTCAAGGAGACGTACGGCAACATCGCCGACGCCACCAAGGAGCGTCAGAAGGAGTACGTGGTCGGCCGTACCGCGGGCAGCGACCTGCTGCTGGACGACGGCACGGTGCTGGTCACGAAGGGGGAGACCATCACCGCCATGGACGCCGAGCGCGCCGATGCCGCCGGGAAGCTCACGGCCCTGGCGACCAGCGCGACCGGCGGCACCATCGCGGACGCCTACGGCAGCGCGGTGCAGGGCGTGCAGGAACGCTACGAGGACGTCCGCGACGGGGCGGCCGCGCGCCAGAAGGAATACGTGGTCGGCAAGGTCGCCAGCCGCGACGTCACGACCGACGCCGGCGAGGTGATCGTGCCGCAGGGCGCCGTGATCACCACCTTCCAGGCCGACCGCGCCGAGGCGACCGGCAAGCTTGCCGCGCTGACCGCCGGCGCGCTCGCCCCGCGCCCGGCCCTTGATCCCAACGACCCCGAGGCCGCCGTGGGCCGCCGCCTGCAGACGGACGTCCGCGCGCCCGGCGGCAGCCTGGTGGGCGCGCAGGGCCAGATCGTGACGCCGGCCATCCTGGACCGCGCCCGGCACCTGGGTGTCGAGCAGCAGCTGCTGGCCGCCACCCGCTCCGGGGCCAGCGTGGCCGGGGCGAGCGCGGCGGTGGCCGGCAGCCTTGCCAGCGTGTCCGAGGGCGCCAGCGGCCTGCTCGACCGGGCCAAGGCGTGGCTGGGCGACAAGCGCGAGCAGGCCGAGACGGCCCTCGACGACCGGCAGCGTGAAGCGCAGGAGCAGCGCGTGCGCGACGCCCTGGGCCGTCCCGTGAACCGCGTGATCCTCGCGCCGGACGACTCGATCATCCTGAACCTGGGCGAGATCATCACGCACAAGGCCGTGCAGGCCGCCCGGGCCGGCGACGTGCTGGACATCCTGCTCGACAGCGTCAGCAAGGACACGCCGGACATCGATCCCCTGGCCAGCCGCCCGCACGAGACGGGCACCGCCGCGCTGGACGGCCAGCCGGACCCCACCGCCCCCCAGCGCAACTGACCGCCGTTCCACGTCGGCCGGGCCGCCCCTTTCGTGGGCGGCCCGCTCTATGCTGCCGGCATGACCACGTCCACGGCTGTTCCGTCCGCCGGGCTGCGCGCCCAGTTTCCACCGCTGCGCTCCGGCCGCGCGTACCTCGACAACGCGGCGGGGGGCCTGCTGCCCGAACGCAGCGTCCAGGCCATCAGCGCGCACCTCACCGAATTCGGCGCGGTGAACGCGATGCCGTCGCACGCGCCCGGGCGCGCGGTGCTGGACCTCAAGCACCGCGCGCGTGCGGGCACGGCCCTGTTCCTGAACGCCGATCCGGCCGACGTGGCGCTGGGGCCCAGCGCGACCGCCCTGGCGTTCCGCGTCGCAGCGGGCCTGGCCCGCTGGTGGGGGCCGGGCGACGAGGTGATCGTGTCGGGCCTGGAGCACGAGGCGAACGCCAGCCCGTGGCGGGAGCTGGAGCGCGTGGGCGTGACGGTGCGCGTGTGGCACGCCCGGCAGCCCGACATGCGCCTGCACCCGGACGACCTCGCGGCGCTGCTGTCGCCCCGCACGCGGCTGGTCTCGGTGACGGCTGCCAGCAACGTGCTGGGCGTCACGCCGGACATCCCCACCATCACCGCGCAGGTGCGGGCCGCCGGCGCGTGGACTGCGGTGGACGCCGTGCACGCCGCGCCGCACACCCTGCCGGACGTGCAGGCGTGGGGCGCGGACATCGTGACCTTCAGCCCGTACAAGGTTTTCGGGCCGCACCTGGGCGCGCTGTGGCTGCGTCCCGGCGTGCGCGAGCAGCTTCCGTGGCCGCGGCTGTCCTTCGTGCCGACGGGCGACATCACGGGTCTGGAACACGGCACGCCGCAGTTCGAGCTGCTGGCCGGGTGGCTGGCCACGCTGGACTACCTGCGCGACCTGGGCGGCGCAGGCACCCTGGACCGCGCCGCGCTGGACCGCGCCTACGCGCAGATCGCCGCGCTGGAGTCGCCGGTGGCCGCGCGGCTGCTGGGCGGCCTGCTGGACACGCCGGGCGTCACGGTGTACGGACCGCGCAGCATGGACGGCCGGGTCGGCACCGTGGCGTTCCGCGTGGGCACCGAGGCCCCGGACGTCACGGCCGCCCGCCTGAGCGAGCGGGGCGTGGATGTGGGCGCCGGGCACTTCTACGCTGTGCAGCCCCTTACAGACCTGGGGCTGTACCCGGCCGGGGTGGTACGGGCCAGCATCGCGCACTACACCACGCGCGAGGATGTGGAGGCGCTGATTGCCGGCGTGTCCTGAGGGTTTTGCGGTACAACAGGAAGCGTGATCCTCCCCCAGCTCAAGGCGGAGACGCGCGCGCTGCACGCCCGTGCCGAGGCCGCACTCGACCTCCTCGATCCTCACCTGACGCCCGAGCGGTACGTGGACGTCCTGCGCGGCCTGCATGCCCTGTATACCCCCCTGTGTGCGCAGCTCGGCCGCACCCTCGCCGCGCACACGGCGCTGGACTGGCCGGCGCGCGCCGCCGTGAAGGTGCCGGCGCTGAGCGCGGACCTGCGCGACCTGGGCGCCGTACCCGGCCCGCCGCGCACCGTACCCGCCATGACCGACGAGGCCCACGCGTGGGGCGCGCTGTACGTGCTGGAGGGCGCCACCCTGGGCGGACAGCTCCTGCGCCGTCACCTCGCCGAGCGGCTGGGAACGCCGGAGCGCGGCCTGCGCTTCTTCGGCAGCTACGGCGAGCACGTCGGCGCCCGCTGGAAGGCCTTCGGCGCGGCGCTGACCGCCCGGACCGAGGCCAGTCCGGCCGCGTTCCGTGACGGCGTCGTGGCGGGGGCCTCCGCCACCTTCCTGCTGTTCGAGACGCTGGCCGCCCCGGCGCGGGTGAGCGCGTGAGCGGCCCGCCCGGCGGACCGCTGTCCACCCTGCACCTCGGGGCGGGCGCGCCCGACCTCACCACCTGCGACCAGGAACCCATCCACATTCCCGGCACGGTGCAGCCTCACGGCGCCCTGATCGCGCTGCGCGCGGGCCGCATCGTGGTCGCCAGCGACTCGGTGGCGCCGCACTTCGGCCTCGGGGTCGCGGACCTGCTCGGCCGCGACCTGGGCGCCGTGTTCGACCCCGAGACCCGGCACGCGGTGGAGACCGCCCTGGCGCGCGAGGCGGTGGAGCACAACCCGCTGTTCCTGCTGAGCGCCGCCGTGCACGGCCACGGCCCCTTCGACGTGATCGCGCATGCCCACGACGGGCTGCAGATCCTGGAATTCGAGCCGAGCGCCGGGCGGCCGCAGGTGGAGCCCGCCGCGCTGATCCGCGGGGCGCTGGGGGCGCTCAACGCCACGCGCAGCGTGGGCGACTTCGCCGCCGTGCTGGCCCGCGAGGTGCGGCACCTGACCGGCTTCGACCGCGTGATGGTCTACCAGTTCGCGCCGGACGGCACCGGCAGCGTGATCGCCGAGCAGCTCGCCCCGGGCATGGAGGCGTTCCTGGGCCTGCGGTACCCGGCGTCGGATATCCCGCAGCAGGCGCGGGCGCTGTATGTGCTGAACATGATCCGCATCATCAGCGACGTGCACGCAGTGCCGTCGCCGCTCTCGGCGCTGCCCGAGCACCCCCAGCCGCTCGACCTGAGTTACGCGGGCCTGCGGGCCGTGTCCCCGATCCACATCGAGTACCTGAAGAACATGGGCGTGGGCGCGTCGATGAGCATCTCGATCGTGCGCGGTCAGGAGCTGTGGGGCCTGATCGCGTGCCACCACGACAGCCCACGGGTGCTGCCCTACGACGTGCGCGGCGCGTGCGAGTTCCTGGGACAGGTCGCCAGCGTGCAGCTCAGCGCCCGCCAGGAACGCGACGAGCAGGCCTACGAGCTGCGCCTGCGCGCCGCGGAGTCCGACCTGGTCGACCGGCTGGTGCGGCAGCCCGATCCGCTGGAGGCCCTGGGCGCCGAGGACGGCACGCTGCTGAGCTTCATCAACGCGCCAGGCGCCGCCATCCACTACGGGGGCGAGACGCTGCTGCTGGGCCTGACCCCCACGCGCGCGCAGGTCGCGGAGCTGTGCGCGTGGCTGGCCACCCAGCCCGAGGCGCAGGTGGTGCACACCGACGCGCTGGGCCGCGAGTTCCCCGCCGCGCGCGTCTACGCCGACACCGCGAGCGGCATGCTGGCGGTGCCGCTCACCCAGTCCCGGCAGGACTACGTGCTGTGGTTCCGCCCGGAACTTCTGCGGGCCGTCACGTGGGGCGGCGATCCGAACAAGCCCGTGCAGGTGGACGCCAGCGGGACCGGCCGCCTCAGTCCGCGCCAGTCCTTCGCGGCGTGGCAGGAGACGGTGCGCGGGCACGCCGCGCCGTGGCAGCCGGCCGAACTGCAGGCGGCGCGCGCGCTGCGGCGCGCCATCAGCGCGGTCGCGCTGCGCCGCGCCGAGGAGACGCGTGAGCTGAACGTCGAGCTGCAGCGCTCGAACGCCGAGCTGGACGCCTTCGCGTACATCGCCAGCCACGACCTGAAAGAACCCCTGCGCGGCCTGCACAACTACTCGGTGTTCCTGCTCGAGACCTACGAGCACCAGATCGACGAGGACGGCGCCGCCAAGCTCCGCACGCTGGTGCGGCTCACGCAGCGCATGGACGCCCTGCTCGACTCGCTGCTGCTGTACTCCCGGGTGGGCCGCGTGGAGCTGCACGTCCAGCCCACGCCGCTGGCGGTCCCGGTCGCGGACGCGCTGGACGTCCTCGCGTCGCGGCTGCGCGACAGCGGCGCCACCGTCACCGTGCACGACCTGCCCACCCTGCGTATTGACCGCATGCGCGTCACGGAGATCTACCAGAACCTGATCTCCAACGCCCTGAAGTACACCACCCAGGCCGAGCCCCACATCGAGGTGGGCGTGCTGGACCCCGCCGAACACGCCGCGCACCGCGTGCCGCCGGAGGTCCGCCCCGACGCGCACATCCTGTACGTCCGCGACGACGGCATCGGCATCCGCGAGCAGCACTTCGAGACGATCTTCCGCATCTTCAAGCGCCTGCACGGCCGCGACCAGTACGGCGGCGGCGCCGGCGCGGGCCTGACCATCGTGCGCAAGATCGCCGAGCGGCACGGCGGGCTGGTGTGGGTGGAGAGCGGGACTGGACAGGGCAGCACCTTCCTGTTCACCCTGGAGGCCTGACATGGACGAACGCTTCCTGCTGGTGATCGAGGACAGCGACGAGGACTTCGAGGCGGTGCTGTGGGCCCTGCGGCGCCTGGGCCGCGACGTGCGCCTGGAGCGCTGCACCGACGGTGACCAGGCGATGCAGCGCCTGCACTTGGACGGCGAGCCGTGCCCCGGCCTGATCCTGCTCGACCTGAACCTGCCGGGCACCGACGGCCGCGAGGTGCTCGCCCACCTCAAGCGCGATCCCGTGCTGCACGTGCTGCCGGTGCTGGTGATGTCCACGTCCTCCAGCGACGACGACGTGCGCGCGTGCTACGACGCCGGCGCGAACGGATACCTGGTCAAGCCGGTGGACTTCGCGCAGTTCACGCACCAGATCCGCGTGATGTGCGAGTTCTGGCTCGACACCGCGCAGCTGCCGGTGCCCCTCCGGCCGGGACAGCAATGACGGTGCACCCCACCGGCGCCGGCGCGGCCCCGCTGCGTATCCTGATCGTGGACGACAGCCCCGAGGACGCCGACACCTTCTCGCGCTTCCTGCGCCGCTGGCCGGACCAGCCGGTCGAGCTGCACACCGCCGAACTTGGCGAGGACGCCATCGAGCAGCTGCGTCACGCGCCGCCGGACCTGCTGCTGCTCGACTACCAGCTGCCGGACATGACCGGGGTGGAGTTTCTCGCGCAGGCCCGGCCGGACTGCCCGGTGATCATGCTGACCGGCCTGGGCGACGAGCGGGTCGCCGTGAACGCCATGCAGGCCGGCGCGCAGGACTACCTCGTGAAGGGCACGCTGAAGTCCGACGACCTGTGGCGGGCTGCGGCCAACGCCATCGAACGCCGCGCGCTGGAACGCGACCTGCGCCGCGAGCAGCAGCGGTCGCGCACCATCCTGGAGAGCATCACGGACGGTTTTCTGTCGCTGGACGCGGCGCAGCACGTGACCTACCTGAACGCCGCGGCGTGCGAACTGCTGGGCGTGACGGCCGCCAGCGCGCTGCACCGGCCGCTGCTGGACGCCCTGCCGTGGCTGGCCGGCACCGCGCTGCCCACGGCGCTGAGCGCTGCTGACGACGCGCAGACGACCGTGTCCGAGGAACTCCACGACCCGCACACCGACCGCTGGCTGGGCGTGCGCGTGTACCCGGCGCCGGGCGGCCTGTCGGTGTACCTGGGCGACGTCACGCTGCGGATGCACGCCCAGGAACGCGACCGTCAGGCGACCGCCCGCCTGCGGCAGCTGTACGGCGCGTCGCTGGCCCTGAACACCGTGCTGCTGCTGGAGGACTCCGAGCAGCTGATCGTGGACCAGGCGCAGCACGTGCTCGGCGCCCGCAGCGCCGCGCTGGTCCTGTACGTCTTCGACGACGACGTGCCCCGGCTGCGCGTCACGGCCGTGGCCGGCCCGGCGCCGGACCTGCCCGCCCCGCCGGCCGCCCTGGCGCTGGACGACCCGCACGCCCTGGCCCACGCGGCGCGCGCGGGCCACGTGGTCACGCCGCCCGACGGCGCCCCCGGGTGGACCGCCGTGCCGATCACCCAGGGCAGCCGCGTGCTGGGCGTGCTGGGCGTACTGGACATGCCGCTGTCGACGCCCGACGACCGCACGCTGCTCCTGACCTTCGCGGAACTGTGCGCCCAGACGCTTGACCGCGTGACGCTCGCGCAGGCCGAGCGGCAGCACCGCCTGACGCTGGAACGCCGTGTGCAGGAGCGCACGGCCGCGCTGGAACGCAGCAACCGTGAACTGGAGCAGTTCGCGTACGTCGCGTCGCACGACCTCAAGGAGCCGCTGCGGACCGTGAGTTCCTTCGCGCAGCTGCTCCAGGGCCGCCACGGCGCGCAGCTCGACGAGCGCGGGCAGCGCTACCTGACCATCGTGATCGAGGGCGCGCAGCGCATGTTCACCCTGATCGAGGACGTGCTCGCCATGGCCCGTGTGAGCCACGCCGCCAGCCCCCGCCCGGTGCACCTCGACGGCCTGCTGGACGACGTGGTCTCGAGCCTGGACTCGCTGAGCCAGGAGACCGGCGCGCAGATCACGTCCTCGCCGCTGCCCACGCTGGCCGGCGATCCCACGCAGTTCGTGCAGCTGTTCCAGAACGTGATCGGCAACGCCCTGAAGTTCCGCCGGCCCGGCGTGCCGCCGCGCGTGCACGTCGCCGCCCACCCGGTGCCCGAGGGCTGGGAATTCACGGTCACGGACAACGGCATCGGCATGGAGGCGCAGTACCTGGAGCAGGTGTTCACGGTGTTCCAGCGGCTGCACAGCCGTCAGGCGTATCCCGGCAACGGTATCGGGCTGTCGGTGTGCCAGAAGATCGTGGAGAGCCACGGCGGGCGCATCTGGCTGGAGTCGGTGCCGGACCAGGGCACCACCCTGCACTTCACGCTGCCCGAACGCCCCGCGCTGCCCGCGTGAGCCCGGTTCCGGCGCGCACCGGGATCAGGGCGCGGCGACGCCCAGCGCGGCGTTCAGGTCGTCCCGGAAGGTGCGCGCCGCCGCCACGCTCGCGGTCACGTCCAGGCCGCTGGCGTACTGCACGCCCCGGCTGGCGCTCGCCAGGGCACCCACCCCGCCCGGCGCGAAGGCTCCGGTGAGCGCACCGGCCGCGCCGCCCTGCGCGCCCAGGCCCGGCAGCAGCAGCAGGGCACGCGGCATCAGCGCGCGGTACAGCGCCAGGTCCTGCGGGTGCGTGGCGCCCACCACCGCGCCCACGCTGGCGTACCCGGTGCCCGGCTTCCCGGCGCCCAACTCCTCGGTGCCCAGCTCCTCGGCGCACAGCCGCGCCACCTCGACCGCCACGCGCTCGCTCACGCCGCTGCCCTGCAGGTCGCCCTGGCCGGGGTTGCTGGTCTTGACCAGCACGAACACCGCGCCACCCTGCGCCCGCGCGGTCTCCACGAAGGGCGTCAGGGTCTCGAAGCCCAGGAAGGGATTGACGGTCAGCGCCGCGCCCGCGTGCCGGCCGGTCAACCAGCCCTGCGCGTAGGCCAGGGCGGTGCTGCCGATGTCGCCGCGCTTGCCGTCCAGCAGCACCGGCAGGCCCAGCGTACGGGCCGCCGCACAGACCTCCTCTAGGATGTGCAGGCCCTCCAGGCCCAGCGCCTCGTAGAACGCGAGCTGCGGCTTGACGCATGCGGCGTACGGCGCGGTGGCCTCCAGCACGTCGAGCGTGTGCGCCCGCAGGTGATCCGGGTCGCGGTAGGCCTCGGTGCGCGGGTCGAGGCCCACGCACAGACGCGTGCCGAGGCGGCGGGTGCGGTCCGTGACCACGTGCGCGAACGTCATCGCGCCGAGGCTAACACGTCGCGGGCCGCTGCCACGAGGGCCGCGTTGCCCGGTGCCGGCGATCCGTCCGGCAGCCGCACGGTGTCCTCCAGCCCGGTGCGGGTGGACAGGCCCAGGGCGGCGGCGCGGCGCAGCATCGGCCACGCGCTGCGGTCCAGGCCGTGCAGCAGCCGGGGCACGGCCGGCGCCACGCCCGCCAGGCCGCGCAACAGGTCATCTGCGAGGGGCAGTGCGGTGGCCACCGGTTCGTCCGGGAGTTCTACCAGTACCCGCAGTGTCCGCTGGGCCTGCGGCCACGCCCGGAAGGTGGCGACCGCGTGCGGGTTCCACACCCCCGCCTCGACGCCGATGTCCGCCGCCAGCAGCACATCGGCCAGCGCCAGGGCGTGCGGCTCGTGCAGGTTCACGGACACGAAGTCCGGCCGCTCTGCGGGGGTCAGGGCCGCGTAGGCGCGCGCGGCGTCCAGGTGCCCGGCCACGTCGGGCAGGATCCAGAACCCGCTGGAGATCCCCACCGGCACTCCTGGGCACGCGGCGCGCACCGCCGTCAGCGCCGCGCGGGTGCAGGTGCAGCGCGTCGGCGCCCGCTCGCACCGCCGCCAGCGCCTCGCGCGCCAGTTCGGCGGGGGTGACCGGCACGGCCGGGTGCTGCGCCGCGTCCCGGTTGCCGTTCAGGCAGGCCTTGAGCATGCCCCGATGCTACGCCGGCAGCGCTACGCTGCGCGCATGACCTTCTCGATCGCAGCCCGCGACCCGGACACCGGGGACGTCGGTGTGGCCGTCGCCAGCAAGTTCCTCGCCGTGGGCGCCCTGGTGCCGTGGGCGCGGGCCGGGGCCGGCGCGGTCGCCACGCAGAGCTACGTGAATCCCACCTTCGGCCCGGTCGGCCTGGAGCGCCTTGCGGCCGGTCACGCGGCACCCGACGTCAGCGCGCAGTTCCAGCGCGACGATCCGGGCATCGCGCAGCGGCAGTTCGGGATCGTGGACGCCTTTGGGCGCAGCGCCACCTTCACCGGCCCCGGCTGCCACGCGTGGGCGGGCGGCGTGGCGCTGCCGGACGTCGCCATTCAGGGCAACATCCTGACCGGGCCGGAGGTCGTGGACGCTATGCTGGCGGCGTGGCACGCCGGGGCCGGGCTGTCCCTGCCCGCGCGGCTGCTGGGCGCGCTGCGCGCCGGGGACGACGCCGGCGGCGACCGGCGCGGCCGGCAGTCCGCCGCGCTGCTGTGCGCCGGACCGGGGCGCGGCTACGGCGGGCTCACGGACGAGTGGGTGAACCTGCGCGCCGACGACCACCCCCGGCCGTGCCACGAACTCGCGCGGCTGCTGGAGGTTCATGACCTGCTGTTCGGGCGCCCGCAGGAGACCCGGCCCCTGAGCGATCCGGAACTCGCGTGGCTGCGCGCCCGGCTGCTGCGGCAGGGCTACGCCACTCACCTGCCCGACGGCCCGTGGGACGACGCCACCGAGCGCGCCGCGTGGGCGCTGTACGGCACCGAGAACCTCGAGGAGCGCTGGGTGCCGGGCGGGCACGTGGACCCGGTGGCCCTGGCGTACCTGCGCCGGCAGGACGCGTAGGGACGGACCCACCGGCACGTTAGACTGCGCCCATGCGGCTTTCCGCGACGGACGTGTACGCCTTCCAGGCGCTCGGCTTCCTGGGGTCCCAGGAGCCCGGCCGCTGGATATCCAGTGACGAGATCAGCGAATCCACCGGCGTGCACCGGCCGTACCTGGTGCGCATCCTGGCCGCCCTGACCGCCAAGGGCGTCGTGAAGAGCAAGAAGGGCATCGGCGGCGGCTACGCCCTGGCGCGCAAACCCCAGCTGATCAGCCTGTGCGAGGTGGTGCGCGCCATCGACGGCCCGGTCGCGCCGCTGTCGTGCATCAGCCTGAACTGGCACGAACCCTGTGAGGAGGAGAGCCGCTGCCACGTGCGCGCCACCGTGTACACCCGTATGCGTGACGCGATGCTGGGTGTGCTTCAGGAATTCAGCGTGCAGGACCTCGTCACCGACGCGCGTCAGGGCGTGTCCTACGGGCACTGCCTGGGTCACCTGCTCAAGCCCAACGCCTGAGCGCCGGCCCGGCGGTCACTTCAGGTACGGCAGGAAGCGCGCCAGGCCGTCCGCGTCGGGCTCGGTCGAGGAGCGGACCACGCGGTTGCCGCCGAACACCATCAGCAGCCGGTCGTTCGCGCCGCCCGAGGCATTCAGCGTGCCCTGACGCGCGGAGTACGGTCCGCCCAGCACCGCCTGCATGGTGGCCGGATCGAACACCAGCACGCGGCCGCTCAGTTGCGGCGTGTCCGCCGTCACGCCGCCCGACGCCACCACGAAGCCCGTCCTGACGTCCAGCGTGATCTTCTCGGCACTCAGGGCCTTCAAGCGCGCGTCGGTGTACGTCACGTCCCCGCTGGCCGTGACGGTGCTGGCCGCGAGGTCGTATCGCACCTGTGCCGCCTTCAGGGTGCCGCCCTGTCTGGTGGTCAGGGTCACGCCGCTGGCGATCAGGTACGCGCCGGGCTTGAACTGCATCCGCTGGGCGTCCAGCGTGAGCTGTCCGCGGCTGTCCGTGGCCTTCCCGCCCTGCGGCAGCTCAGTCAGGCCGGTGTCGAGGTTCAGGGCCTGCGGGCCGCGCGGCGTGATGGTCAGGCCCCCGAAGGACACGGCGCACGCCGCTCCGACGAACAGCGCGGCGAGGACAGCGGAGCGGATGGAGGACAGCAGCGTCATGGACGTCACCGTAGCGCCCCCGCCACAGCGCCCCGTGAGGAGGTCCGTCAGCCCCACTTCAGGTGGGTACGTCCGGGCCGCTGGAGCGTAGGTCTCGCGCGCGGGGTCTCATGGCCTCCCATCCGCACGTCATGCCGGGCCGCTACACTCCGCGCAGTGAACGGCACTGTTCTTCCCCGTCTGTCAGGGCTGGCCGGCCGGGCCGCGCGCCCTCTGTTCCTGACCTCCCTGCTGTTCGCCGCCATGGCTCCCGAGTCCGCGCAGGCCGCGCCCCGCGTCGGCACGCACGACACCTACACCCGGCTGGTGTTCGACCTGCCCAAGACCGCGCCGCTGGACGTGAGCGTCACCGCCCAGAGCGTCACCGTGAAGCTCGGCGTGCGCCTGAGGACCGAACAGGGTCCCCTGAAGGCGCCGGGCGTGACCGCCTACGCCGTGTCGGGCGGCACCGTCACGGTGACCATGGCCAGCGGCTACGCACACGCCAAGGCGAGCGTGCTGCCGGCCAGCGGGGGCCAGGGCGCCCGGCTCATCATCGACGTGCTCAAGGGCGCGAGCGTCGCGTCCGTGCCGGTGACGCCTGCCCGCAAGGCCGTCGTCACCCGCCCTGCCAGCACCTCGGCGCTGCGCCGTCCCCGGGTGGTGCTCGACGCCGGGCACGGCGGCATCGACCCCGGCATGGCCAGCCGCTGGGTGGTGGAGAAGGAGGTCACGCTGGACGTCGCGCTGCGCACCCGCGCCGAACTGCTCCGCCACGGCGTGGACGTCACCATGGTCCGCACCACCGACACGCAGCTCAGCACCGTCAAGCGCACGGACCTCGACGAACGTTCGCGCCTGGCGACGTCCGGCACCGTCGCCGCATACGTCAGCATCCACGTGAACTCCGGGTCCTCCGCCGCGCAGGGCATCGAGACGTATTACTTCGGGCAGCCACTGGGCGGCAGCAACCGCAGCCTGGCCGTCGCGGAAAACGGTGGCGGCAGCACCGGCGAGGAACTCACCCGGCAGGCCGCGAACAGCGCCCAGAGCGCCCTGGGTGACATCCTCTCGCAGGCCAAGCTGTCGTTCAGCCGCGACCTCGCGCGACGGGTGCAGGCCAGCCTGGTCAGCGCCACGGGCGCGGTCAACCGCGGCGTGCTCACCGACGCCTTCTACGTCATCAAGAACCCCACCACCCCCGCCGTGCTGGTCGAGGTCGGGTACGGCTCGCACCCCACCGAGGGACAGAAACTCGCCACCGCCGCGTACCGTGAGCGCCTCGCCCAGGGCCTCGCCCGCGCCATCCTGGACTTCCTGCACACCGAGTGAGTGCCGACAACGCAAGCCCCCCACGTCGCGGTGGGGGGTCTGTGTGGTGGATCGTGTAGGAATCGAACCTACAACCCGCTGATTAAGAGTCAGCTGCTCTGCCAATTGAGCTAACGATCCGAGCGGTTTTGGGCCACGGCGAACCGGGCGGAGTGGAGTATGGCAGGGCCTGGCGGTGCTGTCAAGCGTTAGCAGGCCCTGCCGGGCGTTCAGTCGGGCAGGGCGGCGTTCAGCGCGGCGGCGGCGAGGCCCAGGCCAAGGCCGTAGGCGAGGTGCGCGCCCAAGCGGTTCGCGTGTGTGCGCGCGTCCATGCCGCGCGGACCGTCCTGCAGGCCGAGCAGGGGCGTGATCGTCTCGTCGAGCACCAGCCACAGGCCGGCGCCGAACAGGGCGCCGGTCAGTGGTCCCTGACGCCGAGCCGCGAGGGCGCCGTACGCGGCTCCGCCGAGGACGCCGGTGCCCCAGTGCACGGCCTCGCTCAGGGCGGTGCGGGTGCCCTTCTGCGGCATCTGGTGGGAGATGAGCTGGTACAGGTGCCGTCCCAGCGCTGCGGTGGAGCTCTCGCCGGGCACGTGCTCCTGCCCCAGCGGACTGATCACGTCCTTGTCGGGCTGGGGTTTCACTGCGGTGTCCTGGTCGCCGGCGATCAGCGGGGCCACGCGGGTCGACCACTGGCCCATCAGGAGGGTGCCGGCGGTGCCGGCGAGCACGCCGATCACGGCGTCCCGGTACGCGGGCGAGGGCGTGGGTTCCGGGCGCAGCAGGCGGCGGATGGATGAGCTCAAGGTGGGCATGCTCCACCCTATGTCAGGGCGTGCAGATGGGGCGTTATGGCTCACTTGACCTGCGGCTCAGTTCGGCGCGCACCGTGCCGGCCAGGTACAGACTCCCGGCGACGAGCAGCGTGCCGCCGGGCGGCGTGAGGACCAGCGCGCGGGCCAGTGCCGCAGCGGGATCGTCCACGGCCTCGCCCCCGAAGTGCGCGGCCAGCTCGGCCGGTGGAGTGGCCGCCCCGCCTGGAGCCGTGTACACCCGCACGGGCGCGAGGGCGAGGAGCGGCGCGAGCGCTCCGGCCGTGTCCTTGCGGGCCAGATTCCCGAACAGCAGCACGTCGGCGCGGGCCACGGCTGCGGCCAGCGCGCGGGTCGCGTGCGGGTTGTGCCCGCCGTCCACCAGCACCGTCCGGCCCTCCACCGTGAAGCGTTCCAGCCGGCCCGGATGGGTGGCGTTCAGGGCCGCGTCCACACCCGCCGCGCAGCCGAGCGTCCGCAGCGTGGCGACGGCCAGGGCCGCGTTCTGAAGCTGGTGTGGGCCGGCGAGCACCGGGGGCCGGGGCACGGCGAACACCTCCGGGTGCGTGTGCGGTGTGAACAGCGTCGCGCCCGCTTTCAGCGCGACGTCGCGGATGACGTCCAGCGCCGGGCCGGTCGCGGTGGTCAGCAGGGGCACGCCGGGAAGCGCGGCGCCCGCCTTGTCGCGCGCGATGGCCTCCACGGTGTCGCCCAGCGCGCCCACGTGGTCGAGGTCCACGTTCGTGATCGCCACGGCCGCCACGTTCCTGAGCGCCTGCGTGGCGTCCGAGACGCCGCCCACACCCGCCTCCATCACCGCGAGGTCCACTCCGCCTTCCGCGAAGGCCACGCACGCCAGCGCCAGCGTGAGGTCGAAGAAGGCGGCGTCCGGCGCATGTGCCTGCGCCCACGCGATGAACGCCGCCGTGCGCGCCGGATCCAGGTTCACGCCCTGCACGCGGACACGTTCCTCGTAGTCGTGCAGGTGCGGGCTGGTGAAGCGCCCCGCACGCACGCCGCCGGCGATCAGTCCGGCCTCCAGCATGGCGCAGGTGCTGCCCTTGCCGTTCGTGCCGATCACGCGCACGCTGCGGAAGGCCGCGTCCGGGGCGCCCAGCGTGTCCAGCAGCGCCCGTGCGCCCGCCGGCCCACGCGCCCGGCCGGAGCGCGTGCGGGCGTACAGCCACGCGTAATCGGGAGCAGGGGAGGGCGGCGGCGGGTCCGTCACGCGCCAACGCTAGCGCGTCCAGGGGAGCGCGGGACGCCGGCGGCCCTGTCCGGGTAGCATGCAGCGCGTGACAACCGACGCCTCCGCCAGTGCTCCGCCGCCCCGTGTGGGCGTGGTGATGGGCAGCCGCAGCGATTTCGACACCATGCAGGGCGCCCTGGACGCGCTGCGCGACCTCGGCATTCCGTACGAGGTGCGGGTGCTGTCGGCGCACCGCACGCCCGCGCTGCTGCCCACGTACGGAGCGCGCGCCGAGCGGCTGGGCTTTGCGTGCGTGATCGCCGGGGCGGGCGGCGCGGCGCACCTGCCGGGCATGCTCGCGGCGTTCACGCGCGTGCCGGTGCTGGGCGTGCCGGTGCAGTCGCGCGCGCTGTCGGGCCAGGACAGCCTGCTGAGCATCGTGCAGATGCCCGCTGGGGTGCCGGTGGCGACCTTCGCCATCGGCGCGGCCGGCGCGAAGAACGCCGCGCTGTTCGCCGCCGCGATCCTCGCCACGACCGATCCGGAGGTGCGCGCGGCGCTGGACGCCTTCCGGGCACGTCAGACGCAGGCCGTGCTGGACGAGCCCCATTTCGACGGCCACCCGCCGGCGGGAGCGGAGTGACGGCCTCCCTCGGCATCCTGGGCGGCGGGCAACTCGCGCAGATGCTGGCCCTGGCCACCCTGCCGCTGGGCGTGCGCGTGACGGTGCTGGAGCCCGATCCGCTCGCCCCGGCGCGGCTGTGCGCGGATCACCTGTGCGCGCCGTACACCGACGCGGCGGGCCTGGACGCCCTGGCCGCGTGCGACGCCGTGACGCTGGAGTTCGAGAACGTGCCGGTGGCCGCCCTGGACGGCCTGCGCGGCCGGGTACCAGTGCGGCCTGGCGCGGGCCTGCTGGAACGCAGCAAGCACCGCGCCCGCGAGAAGGAGGCCCTGCGCGCGGCCGGAGCGCGCACCGCACCCTTTGTGGTGATCGAGGAGCCTGCCGCCCTCCAGGGCGCGCTGCGGGCGGTGGGCGGCCACGGCATCCTGAAGACCAGCGAACTCGGGTACGACGGCAAGGGCCAGCGCCGCGTGGTCAGTGACCACGCGCTGGGCGCGGCGTGGGACGAGTTCGGCGGCGTGCCCTGCGTGCTGGAGGGCGTGGTGCCCTTCGAGCGCGAGGTCAGCCTAGGGGTGGCGCGTACGCCCGGTGGGCAGGTGGCCTTCGGGCCGCTGGTGGAGAACGTGCACAGAGGCGGCATCCTGCGCACCAGCGTGTTCCCGGCGGCCGTGCCAGACGGCGTGGAGGCCGCCGCCCGCGAGCAGGCCCGCGCCGTGGCGGACGCGTGGGGGCTGGAGGGCCTGATGACCCTGGAGTTCTTCCAGCTCCAGGGAAGTACGCTGCTGGTGAACGAGGTCGCGCCGCGCGTGCACAACAGCGGGCACCTCACGCAGGACGGCGGCGGCATCAGCCAGTTCGAGGCGCAGGTGCGCGCGGTGCTGGGCCGGCCGCTGACCGACTGGCGGCCCCTGCACCCGTGCGCGATGGTGAACGTGGTCGGCGTGGTGTCCCCCGACGGGGAAGCGCTGGAACCCGACTGGGCCGGCATCGACGCGCTGGAGGGCACCCGCGTGCACCTGTACCACAAGGCGTGGCGGGCGGGGCGCAAGCTCGGGCACGTGAACCTCGTCGCGCCGGACGTCTCCACGCTGCGCGCCCGGCTCGCGCAACTCGAGACGCTGATTCCCTGAGCGGGTGGGGTGGAGGACACCCGGAACGTCAACCCTCCCCCAAGCGCGCGTGAAAAGCGGCGCAACGCGCGCTCACGGGCCGTCAGGTGCGCGCTTCTAGCCTGAACGGGTGAAGCGCTCCCTGCTGGCCCTCCTGACCGTGCCCCTCCTGGGCGCTGCCCACGCCCAGACGCCGTTCAAGCTGATCCTCAGTGCCAGCGAGCACACGCTCCAGAAGGGTGACGTGAAGGTGCGCGCCTTTACGAAGTCGTGGACGCTGCCGGCGGCCGGCGTGAAGGCCAGCAAGGCGCACGGCAAGGTCAGCTCGACCCTCACGCCCGTCCTGTCGCGCATCGAGCGTGCCGTGAACGCCCGCACGCCCCGGCCGGCGGTGTTCCGGAACGTGGGCGGCTCGTGGGTTGCGGCCGACCGGACCGGCTGGGTCTTCGACCGCGACGGCACCAAGGCGAACCTCCTGAAGGCCATCCGCACGGGCAAGGGCAGCGCGCAGGTCGCGTACCGGCGCGTCGTGCCTGCCCGCAGCGTGACGCTGCTCGCGCAGCGCGGCGTGCGGTGGCACGTCGCCACCGGCAGCAGCTCGTACCGCGGCAGTCCGGCGTTCCGCGTGAAGAACATCCTGGTCGGCGCGGACAAGCTCGACAACTTCTTCATCGCGCCCGGCCACGAGTTCGATTTCAACCGCGAGGTCGGGCAGATCGACGCGAGCACCGGCTTCGTGAAGGGCTTCGTGATCAGCGGCGGCACCCTCTCCAAGGAGGACGGCGGCGGCATCTGCCAGGTTAGCACCACCATCTTCCGCGCGCTGTACACGGCCGGGTTGCCCATCGTAGAGCGCCACGAGCACAGCCACCGCGTGCACTACTACGACCCTGTGGGCTTCGAGGCGACCGTGTACGCGCCGGCCAAGAATCTGCGCATGAAGAACGACACCGGCGCGTCCCTGTTCGTCCAGGCCGCGTGGGACACCCGCGCCCAGACGCTGCGCTTCGACGTGTTCGGCGCGAAGACCGGCCGCAGCGTGAACATCAGCACGCCCGTCGTCACGGCGTTCAAGCCCGCGGCCAAGGCCACGTACAGCCCGGACCCGCGCGTCGCGGCCGGGCGGCGGCGCCTGCTCGACACGCCCATGCAGGGCATGACCAGCGTGATCACCCGCACGATCAAGGTGGGCGGCAAGGTCGTCAGCCGGGACAAGCTCAAGAGCGTGTACAAGCCGTGGGGCGCGGTGTACGGCGTGAAACCCGGCGACAAGCGCCTGAACTGAACGCCGCGGGCTATGCTCGCCCGCATGACGCCGCCGACCGTGCCCACCGAGTTCCGCACGCCGCGCTTGCTGCTGCGCGCTCCGCGCCCGCAGGACGCGCGGGCGCAGGTGGAGGCTGTGAACGCCAGCCTGCCGGAACTGCGCCGCTGGATGGTGTGGGCGCAGGAGCCCCAGACGCTGGACGGCGCCCGCGAGAACCTCGCGCAGGCGGCCGAGGCCTACGCGCGGCGCGAGAACCTGCGCCTGCTGGTGTGGACCGAGGACGGCACCCAACTCCTGGGCTCCACCGGCTACCACGCGCTGGACTGGCGCGTGCCGAAAGGGGAGATCGGGTACTGGATCGCCACGGCGCACACCGGGCACGGCTACGCCCAGGAGGTCGCGGCGTTCCTGACCACCTATGCCCTGGACGACCTGCGCTTCCGGCGCGTCGAGATCCGCTGTGACGCGCTCAACGCGCGCAGCGCCCGCATTCCCCGCGCGCTGGGCTACACGCTGGACGCCCGCCTGGTGAACGACGACGTGGCCGCCGACGACCCCACGCGGCTGCGCGACACGCTGATCTACTCGCTCACGCAGTAGGCGTCGCCCGTCACGGCGTGATGCGCGTGCCGGCCTCGCCCCTCGCCGCGGCGGCCAGCACGCCCGCGGTCATGCCGCTGGCGACCACCGCGAAGGGCGCACCCCGGTCCAGGGCGTCCAGCGCGGCGCGCACCTTGGGAATCATGCCGCCCGCAATCCAGCCGTCCGCGATGCCGCCCTCGACCTCGGCGCGGGTGAGCTGCGCGGCGCGGCTGGCCGGGTCGGGGTACGCGCGGTACACGCCGTCCACGTCGGTCAGGAACACCACGCCCTCGTTCAGGGCGCCTGCGACCGCTCCGGCCGCCGTGTCCGCGTTCACGTTCAGCGCGTCCCCGTCCGGCCCGACCGCGACACACCCCAGCACCGGCGTGATCCCGGCGCCCAGCAGCGTCCGCAGCAGGGCCGCGTTCACGCCCGTCACGCGGCCCACGCGGCCCAGCGCCGGATCGAGCACCTCGGCGCGCAGCAGTTCCGAGTCGCGGCCCATCAGCCCGACTGCGCGGCCCACGTCCTGCGAGAGCTGCTTGTTCAGCTGGCACAGCGCCATCTCTACGACGTCCATCGCCTCGGGGGTGGTCACGCGCAGGCCCCCGCGGAATTCGCTCTGCACGCCGCGCGCCGCGAGTTCCCGCTCGATCACGGGGCCGCCCCCGTGCACGACCACCACCGGAAGCTCGGCGCGCAGCGCGGCGATCTCCGCGGCCACCGCGCGCCGCAGCTCCAGGCTCTTCATGGCATTCCCGCCGTACTTGACGATCATGGGGGAAGTGTAGGGCGCAGAAGGTGGACGGCAGGTGGCCACGGTCATTGGCCACCTGCCGTCCACCTGGTACCGCTGCTCCTACGCGAACTGGGCGCGCATCATCATGATCTTCAGCTCGTGCGGGCTGGTGGCCGAGGCCATGGCGTCCTCGGGCGTCATCTTGCCATGGGAGACGAGTTCCGCGAGGTGCTGGTCGAAGGTGTGCATGCCGCGCGAGCCGCCTTCCAGCAGCGCCTGCTTGATCTCCTCGGTGCGTTCGGCGTCCTTGATGCACTCGCGGACGGTGGGCGTGCCCAGCAGGATCTCCATGCCCAGCACGCGGCCACCGCCGGCGCGCGGCAGCAGGCGCTGGCTGATGATGCCCACGACGCTCTCCGACAGGCCCTGGCGGATCTGGTCGCGCTCGTGCGGCGCGAAGAAGTCGATGATGCGGTTCACGGTGCGGATCGCGTCCTGGGTGTGCAGCGTGCTGAACACCAGGTGACCCGTCTGCGCGGCCGACAGCGCCGCCTCGACCGTCTCCTTGTCGCGCATCTCGCCGATCAGGATCACGTCCGGGTCCTGGCGCATGGAGGCGCGCAGGCCGTTGGCGAAACTCAGGGTGTCCATGCCGAGTTCGCGCTGGCTGATCATGGCGAGCTGGTCGCGGTGCAGCACCTCGATGGGGTCTTCGAGCGTCACGATGTTCACGGGCTGCGTGGCGTTGATGTGGTCGAGGATGCTTGCCAGCGTGGTGGTCTTGCCGCTGCCGGTCGGGCCGGTCACCAGGATCAGGCCGCGTTCGTGCTGCGCGAGCGCCTCGAAGGTCTCGCGCGGCAGGCCCAGGTCCCCGAACGACGGAATGGGTTTTTCCTCGATCACGCGCATGATCAGGCCGATGGTGCCGCGCTGGTAGTACGCGTTCACGCGGAAGCGCGCCAGGCTGGGGATGCCGTACGCGAAGTCCGCCTCGCGCCGCTGCACGAAGTGCTCCCACATGGCGGGCGACATCATCTCGCGCGTGAAGGCCTCGACGTGCTCGGGGGTCAGGCGGGACTCGCCGTAGCGCTTGATCTCGCCGTCCACGCGGCCGGCCGGCGCGCTCCCGGTCCGCAGGTGGATGTCGCTCGCGCCATCCTTCACGATCGCTGTCAGTACGCTGTTCAGGACACTCATCTTGATCTCAGCGTACGGAGGGGGTCTTACAGAACTCTAAGCGCCTGCTGCCCCGGACGCCGGATTTTCGGCGTCCGGGCGCCGTTTCCGGTGTACCGGCGCGCACATGCCCCCGATCGTGGGGGGCGGCCCGGCCCTCAGGACAGCGAGTGTTCCGCCACGTGCGCGGTGTCCTGACCGCCGCGCAGGCGCCGGCTTTCCAGGTCCGCGTGCTGCGTCAGGTAGCGCAGCCACGCCTTGGCCGTCAGCGGCCCCAGGCTGTTGTGGTCCACCGTCACGTCGTCCTGCGGCGGGTGGCGGTGCAGCTGTCGCGCGAGGTCCACCGTGCCGGCCCGCGTGCTGGACAGCAGGGCGCGCAGCTCGTCCAGGGACAGCGCGGCCGGGGGCCGGTACGCGCCCGACTCGTCGCGGACATACGCCCGCTCGCGCAGCGCCACGCGCAGCCGGCTCTGCCCCCAGCGCTCGATGGTGATGATGTGCGCGAGCACGTCACGGTTGGCGGGGGTGTCGGCGGCGCGTTCGGCGCGGCCCGCGAGGTGACCCCCTGCGCGCTCCAGGCTCTGCGCGAGGTCCGTGTACGAGCTGCGCCCGGCCGGGGCCTCCAGCACGCGCGACACCACGAAGTCCTTCACGTCCCCCTTGCGTTGCCGCGCCAGGTACGCCGCGCCCGCCGCGACACCGACACCCGCGACGGTCAGGATGGTGGGAACCAGGAGCTTGCTGCGGGGTGACGTCATGCTCCAGAGTACGCGCCCGCTTCCGCCGGGGTTCCGCCGCGCTCACACGTCCGGCGCCGGGCGCGCGGCAATTACCCCGCCGGGAGTGCCGATCAGGGCGACGTGCGAGTCCGGCGGGCACGGCAGCCGCGCCGCAAGCATCCGCAGGTGCGCCAGCGTGTACTCCGGCACGCCCAGGCCCAGGCCCCGCGTGCCCCAGCCGAAGCCCTTGCCGAGCCGCGCGCCCGCGCGGTCCACGGCCACGCACGCGACCACCGCCGCCTGGGCGCCCGTGGGCTCGCGGACGGCCTCGCCCACCGCGGCCATGGCCGACAGGCGCGCCCCGGCCACGTCGGTCAGCCGCCAGTACCACCCGGCCCGGTGCTGGTGCGGCACGTACAGCACCACGCCCGCGCGGAGCGCCAGCTGGCGCAGTGGGCGCAGCGCGCGGTCCGGCCCCACGACCAGCGTGCGCAGGCCCGCGACGTCCGGGTGGGTCAGCAGGTGCTGCGCGGCCCGGCGCGCGTGCGTGAAGTTGGGGTGGTGGCCGTGCGGCGGCAGCGGGTGGCCGCACGCGCGGGCGCGCAGCAGCGCCGTCCACACGTGTTCGCGGTACGCGCCCGCCGTGGTCGGCGGGGCCATGTCCACCGTCATACCCCCACCGTAGCGTGCGGGAAGGGTGCCGGGTACAGTGAAGGCAATCCGAGTTTCCGTGGAGGTTGACGTGACGATCCGCTCCCTGACCGCCCGCCGTGCCCTCGCCGCCCTGACCGTGTGCGCCCTGAGCGGCGCCGCCGGTGCCGACCGCACCCCCGCCAACCTCAAGACCTTCAAGACCGTGTGCGTGAACGCCGGGTTCCACGAGCAGGACAAGGAGAACGAGGCCATCCGCAGCAAGCTCATCGGGCGGATCTACGACGCGCTGGACGGAGCGAAGATCGCGACCGCCGAGGCGCCGTGCCAGCCCAAGGGCCTGAGCAGCACCGGGCAGCTGAACCTGTACTTCGACTTCACGACCACCACCGACGGCAAGACCTTCGACGCCCTCCTGGAGGGCTGGCTGAGCAAGGACGGCGCCTACGAGAGCGTGACGCTGTGGCAGGACAACATCTTCGGCGCGATGGACGCCGGCAGCGGCGCGCTGGAGGCCGCAGACGTGCTGGACGAGCTGATAGACGGCTTCGTGAAGGACTGGAAGACCGTCCACTGAGCCGCCCGGCCGCCGCTAGACTGGCGCCATGACGGTCATCCGTGTGGCAGTGGCAGCGTACCCGGTGGACTTCCACCCGGACTGGGCGGCGTACGAGGCGAAGGTCACGGCGTGGGTGCACGACGCCGCGGCCCAGGGCGCCGCGCTGCTGGTGTTCCCGGAGTACGGCGCGCTGGAACTCGTCAGTCTGCTGCCCCCGGAGCTGCACCACGACGTGCTGGCGATGCGGCCCGCGCTCCAGGCGTGGCTGCCGGATTTCCTCGACCTGCACGCCCGGCTCGCGCGGCAGCATGGCGTGGGCATCGTCGCGGCGAGCTACCCGGTCGCGGCGGCGGGCGGCTACGTGAACCGCGCGCATGTGATCGGCCCGGACGGCGCGGTGTCGTGGCAGGACAAGCTGATGATGACCCGCTTCGAGGACGAGGAGTGGCACATCTCGCCCGGCCACGGCACGCGGGTCTTCGAGCTGGGCGGCGTGACCTTCGGCGTCGCCATCTGCTACGACAGCGAGTTTCCGCAGCTGGCCCGCACCCTCGCGGAGGCCGGGGCGGACGTGCTGGTCGTGCCGTCTTTCACCGGCTCGCGCCACGGGTACACGCGCGTGCGGGTGGGCAGCATGGCCCGCGCGCTGGAGGGCCAGTGCTACGCGCTGCACGCCCCGCTGATCGCGGACGCCGCGTGGACCTACGCCGTCGAGGACGCGCACGGCATGAGCGCCATCTACGCGCCCGCCGACAACGGCCTGCCGGCGGACGGCGTGGTGGCGCAGGGCGAATGGAACGCACCCGGGTGGCTGGTGCACGACCTCGACCTCGCGCTCACCCGGACCGTGCGGGTGGACGGGCACGTCCTGAACTGGCGCGACCGCGTGGCGGCCCAGGAGCGTCCCACCGCCCCCGAGACGGTCACGCTGGCCGTGCCGGTCCGTGGCTGAACCCGGCGCCGTGGTGCGCGTCCTGACGGCCGCCGACGCGCCCGCGTACCGCGCGGTGCGCCTCGCCGCCCTGCGCAGCGATCCGCTCGCCTTCCTGACCACCGCCGACGAGTTCGCGGCCCGGCCTCTGGACAGCGTTGCCGCGCGCCTGGAGCCGACGGAACGGACGGTCACCCTCGGCGCGTTCGTGGACGGCGCGCTGGTGGGCCTGCTGACGCTGGCACGCGAGGAGGCCGCGATCATGGCGCACCGGGTGAATGTGTACGGCGTGTCCGTCGCGCCCGGTGCCCGTGGGCGCGGCGTGGGGGACGCGCTGGTCCGCGCGGCCATCGCCCACGTCCGTGCGTGGCCCGGCGTGGCCACCCTGAACCTCGCCGTGATGGACACGCAGGGCAGTGCCCGGCGCCTGTACGAACGCCACGGCTTCCGGGTGTGGGGCCGGCAGCCGGACGCCGTGCGGCGCGACGGCCTCGTCCTCGCCGAGGACTGGATGACCCTGAGCGTATAACGCGTTTGCGTGGAAAGACCGTGCGTCACGGACGCAGGGCGCTATCATCGGTGGCGTGCGGCTCCTGCTGCTTTCCGACATCCACGCGAACCACACCGCGCTCCAGGCGGTGCTCAGCGACGCTGAGGCCCGCAAATACGACCAGGTGATCCACCTGGGCGACGCGCTGGGCTACGGCCCGCATCCGCGCGAGGTGCTTGACACGCTGCGCGACCTGGACGCTGTGTGCATCATGGGCAACCACGACCACATGCTGCTCGAGTACGCCGACGGCACGCGGCCCGTCAAGGACAGCGTGGTGTCGGTGGCCCTCAAGTACCAGCTCGAGCGGCTGTCCGAGCGTGACGTCGCGTGGGTCCGGACGTGGCGCGACGGTGTGGACGACCCGGACATCGGCGCGCGCTACCGCCACGGCACGCCCACCAGCCTCGACGAGTACACCGACTCCGTCACGGCCGCCCGCGAGGCCTTTGCGCAGTGGCACGGGCGCCTGGCCTTCGTCGGGCACACCCACGTGCCCGCCGTGTACGCCACCCTGAACGCTCCGGTCGGCGAGTGGATCAAGATGCAGCTGTTCCAGGACGGCGGCAGCTACCTCGTGCCGCCCAGCACCCGCGTGATCCTGAACCCCGGCAGCGTGGGCCAGCCGCGCGACGGCAACCCCAGGGCGAGCTACGCGGTGTTTGACTCGGTGCGCATGCACTACGAGGTGTTCCGCGTGCAGTACGACATCGAGCGCGCGCAGGAAGCGGCCCTGGAGGCCGGGCTGCCGCAGGTGCTCGCCGCCCGGCTGGCCGTCGGGAAGTAGGGCCGTGAGCGGCGGCGTGCCGACCTCGCCGGCCACCCTGCACCCGCAGGTGCTGGAACAGGCCGATGCCTTCCGCGGCAACGCCCTGCTGCTGAGCGGCCCGGCCCGCGTGGGCAAGCTCGCGGTGGCCCGCGCCATCGCCGCTGCGCAGAACTGCACGGGGGCGCGTGGTCCCGGCGGCGAGGCCTGCGGCGCGTGCCCGTCGTGCCGCGCCATGGCGGCCGGCAGCCACCCCGACGTGCTGCTGGTCGAGCCGCGCGCCACCACCGCCACCGGCAAGGCGGCCCGCCGCAAGCTGATTCCCATCGGCGCGGTGCTGGAGGCCCGAGACAAGGCCCACGACTACGAGGTGCACGTCTTCGAATTTCTGGAGGTGCGGCCCACCCACCGCCGCCGCGTGGTGATCGTGAACGGCGCCGAGCACTTGGGAGCCGAGGCGGCGAACGCCCTGCTGAAGCTGGTGGAGGAGCCCCCTCACCGCGCGCTGTTCCTTTTTCTGGCCGAGGACATGCGCGCGGTGCTGCCCACCATCGCCAGCCGCAGCGCCCGCGTGAACGTGTCGCCCGCCAGCGACCGCGCCGTTGAGCGCGCCATGACCGTCGCGGGGCACGCGCCGGACGCCGATCTGGTCGAGTTCGCCGCCGGGCGGGCCGGCGTGCTGGACGACGTGGAGCGCGTGCGCGGCGCCCTTCAGGACGCCCGCGACCTCGGCGCGGCGCTGCCGGAGGGCCTGCTGCCCGCCCTGGAGGCCGCCGAGGCGCTGGAGAAGCGCTTCGATCCCGCGTGGCACCCGGAGGCGCTGCGCTTCACGTGGCGCCACCACCCCGCCCACCAGCGCGCCCGCGCGGACAGCGCCCTCGACGCGCTGCAAGGGGCGCTGGAGGCCTACGCCAGCCCCAGCCTGGCCTTCCAGGTGTTCGCGCTGGCCCTGCGCGACGCCCTGGACCTGGCGTAGACCGGCGGCTAGTCGCCCTCCAGGTGCGAGGCGATCGCGATGTCGCCGTAGACCTCGTCTTGCTGCGCGCGGAAACTGCCCTCCTTGACGCCCTCGAGCAGCGCGGCGAAGTAGGTGGTGCGCTCGCCCCAGTCCTGCGTGGGAACGCCCCGGAACGTGAAGGTCCGCAGCCGCCGCCCGAAGGCCCGCAGCGCGCCCAGCGCGTCCACCAGCGTGAGGCGCTCGCGGGACAGCAGGGGCACCTCCACCTGCCGCACCGCGTTCTGCGCGGCCTTCACGAGTTTCGCCAGGCTGCCCTGCGGGTTGCGGGGCCGCTCGCGGCGCGGCAGGTTCACCGGCACCGGACGCCCCGGCAGCAGGCCCTCGCGTTCGCGGCGCCGGGAGGCCAGAAAGCTCACCAGCGCGTCCAGCTCCGCCAGCGCCTCCACGCCCTCCACGAGTTCCTCCAGCAGTTCGTCGGGTTCGGGAGGCAGGTCGTCGGGTTCGGGCGGCGGCAGCAGCAGCCGCGCCTTGAGGGCGATCACACCGGCCAGGGCGGGCAGCAATTCGGTGTGCGCGCCGTCCGGTCCGCTCACGCCCTGCGCCCACGCCAGCACGTCACGCGTGAGGCGCAGCAGTGGCACCGCGCCGGGCAGCACGCGGCCGGCCCGCAGCGCTCCTGCCAGCTCCGTCAGGCTACCCGTGAAGACCGGCAGCGTGACCGTGAAGGTGGCGGGCAGCGCGCCGGGGGGGACCGGGCCGGGCGCCACCACGCCGGGCAGGGCCTGGAGGGCCGTCACGGGAAGCGGACCCCGCGCGTCACGGCCTCAGGAACCCGACCTTGCTGCGGACTTCCTCCATGACCGGCGCGGCGATGGCCCGCGCTTCCCGCGTGCCCTGCGCCAGCGCGTCGCGTACCGAGTCCAGGTCCGCGCGCAGCGCCTCGCCGCGGGCCTGGATGGGCGAGAGGTGTTCCTCGATGCCGGTCATCAGCAGCTTCTTGCAGTCCACGCAGCCGATGCCGGCGCTGCGGCAGCCGTCGTACACGGTACGCAGCGTCTGGTCGTCGGAGAACAGCTTGTGGTAGTCGCCCACCAGGCACACGTCCGGATCGCCTGGGTCGGTGCGGCGCACGCGGGCCGGGTCTGTGGGGGCCACGCGCAGCTTCGCCCAGATCGAGTCCAGCGGCTCGAACAGGCCGATGGTGCTCTGCTCCCCCTTGCTCTTGCTCATCTTGCCGTGCCCGTCCACGCCGGGAATCCGCAGCGCCTGTTTGTTGTTCACGGCCCGGGGTTCCGGGAAGGTCTCCCCGAAGGTGTGGTTGAACTTGCGGGCGATCTCGCGCGTCAGCTCGATGTGCTGGGTCTGGTCCTCGCCCACCGGCACGGTGTCGGCCTTGTACAGCAGGATGTCGGCGGCCATCAGCACCGGATACATCAGCAGGCCCGCCGGCACACTCTCGAGCTGCCCGGCCTTGTCCTTGTACTGCGTCATGCGTTCCAGTTCACCGACCGGCGTGATGTTGGTGAGCACCCACGACAGTTCCTGGTGCTCCGGCACCTGCGACTGCACGAAGAACGTGACCTGGGCGGGATCGAGGCCCACCGCGAAGTTCGCCACCGCCATGTCCAGCGTCCGCTGCGCGAGCAGCGCCGGGTCGAACGCGTTCGGGTTGGTCAGGGCGTGCAGGTCGACCACGCAGTAGATGGAGTTCTTGCCGTAGTCCTGGCCGAGCTTCACATAGTTCTGCATGGCCCCAAAGTAGTTGCCGATGTGGGGCTCGCCGGTCGGCTGGATTCCTGAAAACACGCGCGACATAACCAGGGGATTGTAGCGGCCCGCTGCGCTCCGCGCCCGCCCGGCGTCACCGTGGGGCCATGGGCGAGGGGCGGCCGCTGTGCGCGGGCCGCCCCTGGAGTTGCGGGTGCCTACTTCGTTTCGGGGGTGCTGGTGGCCGGCGCGCTGCCCGACCCGGGCGTGGCGGGGGTGGCGCTGCCCGGCGTGGCCGCGCCGCTGCCGGTGGCGGGCGTGGTCGTCTTGGGCGTGGCGGCCGCGACGCGCTTGGCCTGCGCGGCCAGCACGTCCTTGAGCTTGTCCACGGGCTTGAGCGTGGCGACCTGCTCGCTCAGGAACTTCTGGCCGGCCTCCTGCTTCTTGCTGGCCAGCACCTGCGTCTCGATCTGCGAGCGCACGGCGCTCAGAGGCTGGGTGGCGGCGGCCTTGAGGTCCGTCACGTACAGCACCGAGTAGCGGTCACCGACCTTCACCACGTCGCTGAGGCTGCCCTCGCCCGCGGTGCGCAGCGTCTTGGCGGTGAACACGGCGGCGTTCAGCTCGGCGCCCAGCTTGCCGTCGCCGGCCGTCACGGCGCCGTGCTCGCTGACGGTGCCGCCGCCCTTGGTGGCCGCGCCGGTGAAGCTGCCGCTGCCGTTCCAGCCACTCTGGAACGCGACCGCCTTGGCCTGGTCCTTGAAGCTCGCCTCGGCCACCGTGCCGCTGGCGGGCGTCTCGAACTGCGACTTGTTCTGGTCGTAGAACGCCTGGATGTCGGCGTCTGTCACCTTCACGTCCCGCGCGCCGTAGGCGGCGAGCCCGGCCGCGACTTCCTGCCGGCTGCCCGCCAGGTCGAGTTTGAGTTTCTGGGCGATGCTGGGCGCGGCGTAGCCCTGGATGAGCTGCTGCACGACCTGCGGCTTGAGGATGCCGTTGACCAGCCCGGCGGCCTGCTCGGCCGGCACCTGCTGCAGCAGCTGCGAGAACTGCTGGTTGTTCACGACCTGCTCCAGCACCTCGGAGTAGGAAATGTCCTGGCCGGCGACGGTGGCGACTGTGGGGTTCTCGACCTTCCAGTTGGGGTCCATGAACTCGATCTTCACGCCCTTTTCCAGGCCCGCGATCCACGTTTCCAGCGCGGCGTTCTTCTTCTCCTCGCTCACGGCCGTCATGGCGTCGGTCTTGGCGTCGGCGTAGGGCTTGGGCGCGGGCGCCAGGTATTTTTCGACCTTGACGATGTAGAACTTCCCGCCGCTGGCGATCACGTCCGTCACGCCGCCCTGCGTGAGGGCGAAGGCGGCCGGGCCGACCTCGGTGGGCAGCGCCACCTGCGCGACCGGCCGGGGCGCGCCGCTCTCGATGGGCCCCAGCGCGCCGCCGCGGTCCTTGAAGTCGGCCGCCGCGTTGTTCTCGCCGGCCAGCTTGGCGAAGTCCGCGCCGCCCTTGACCTGCGCCAGCAGCGCCGCCGCCTTGGCCTTGTCGGTCACGACGATCTGTCGGCCCACAATGCGCGCGTCACTCTGGAAGGCCTGCGGGTTGAGGTCGTAGTACGCCTTGGCCTCGGCGTCGGTGGCGGCCGGCGCGGCCTTCTTCAGGTCGTCCACCTTGCGCTGGTATGCCAGGCTGGCGCGCACCTGCTCGCGGAATGAGGAGTCCGTGAAGCCGCGGCTCTGCAGGGCGTCGGTCCAGGCCTTGTTGTCGGTCAGCTGGTTCTGCTCGCGGATCTTCTTGACGTCGGCGTTCACGTCGTCGCGGCTGACCTTGATGTCCTGGACTGCCTCCGTGATCAGCTTCTCGCGCACCTTGCTCTGCACGATGTAGGTCTTGAAGTCGTCGGCCAGCACGCCGGTGTCCACGCTGCCCAGCACGGCGTTGCTGGTCTTGACCGCTTCGAGTTCCTCGGCGGTGATGGTCTGGCCGTTCACAGTCAGGGCGGGGGTACCGGTCTGCTTGCTGCCGAACAGCGAGCCGCTTTGCAGGGCCGGCGTGAACTGGTAGGCCATGCCGGCCACCAGCAGGATGGCGAGAACGATCAGCAGACCGTTCACGAGTGGTTTTCGCTTCACTTGAACTCCTTTACATCAGGTGCTAGGGTACCAGGGCTCTGCTCAGTCGGAGTCAGCCGCACTCGTAGCTCAGTTGGATAGAGCGTTGGCCTCCGAAGCCAAAGGTCGCTGGTTCGAGCCCAGTCGAGTGCACCATGCACACCACCCATACCCAGCGGCCCCAGGCCCAGTGGCAGGGTGGTGTTCGCTTTGCGCCCGATCTGCGCTGCACCCGGAATTGACACGCGCAGAATTCTAGCACGCAAGGTTAATCGGGCATGAAGCCGGAAATCCCGTTCGCGACGCTGTATTTTCACCCCCAGCACGCCCGCGCGGCCCGGGGGTGCCGTACCCTGGACCCATGACCGCATCCGCCTCGACCCTGATCACCCTGCTCGAAACGCTGGGCGGCAGTTACGCCGGCCCCACCAAGCCCGACAGCGGCCCCCACGGCCTGGTCGGCACCGGCGAGGGCACCTTGGCCGCGCACCTCGCGCAGACGCTGGTGCCCGCCGGCCTCGCCCGCAGCGGCACGCAGTTCGTGCTGGGCAGCCCCGACGCCCGCAGCGCCGCCACCGACTACGCCGACCTCGCGGAGGTCGCGGGGGCCACCGTGCGCCGCGCCAGCACCGGCGGCCTGCCCGGCGAGATCGACGTCCTGATTCCCGGCGGCCCCCTGGCGACCTACCACTTCGCGCAGTACGTCGCGTACGCCAGCGGCCACGCCGACGACGCCCGCGCGGCGGATACCGTGATCTCGGACCTCGCGGCCCGCTGCGCCGCGCACGTGCAGGAGGGCAACCCCGCCCGCGACCTGGCGTGGAGCGTGTGGGGCCGCCAGCCGCTGCTGCTGGCCGCACCCGACGCCGACGCCCTGCCGCACGCGTGGCAGCAGGTCCTGGCCCGTGTGGGCAAGACCCTGGCGATCCCGCTGCTGGGCGATCCTCTCTCGCTCAGCACCGGCGCGTTCGAGGCCCGGCACGAGAAGGGCGACGCGAAGGTGGCGGTGATCCTGGGCGACGCCGACGACACCCTGTTGCTCGCCCGCGAGATCCTGGAAACGCGCATCGACGAGGTGATCCACGTGCCCTACCCGGAGGGCGCGCAGGGATACGCCGGGCACCTGGGCCTGTGGTACTTCGGCGTGTGGGTGGCGGTGTACCTGGCCGAGCGCTACGGCGTGAGCCCCACCGACCTGGACGTGCTGGCCCGCGCGCAGCGGGTGCTGGCAGGTGACGAGAACCGCGACGCCCAGCTGAGCGCGCCGCGCGACGACCTGCGCCGCAGCGGCCCCGCGGCCGGCTGGGATGGAGACGAGCCCGGCTTCGACGTGGACGACCTCGACGACGCGGACGACGAGGACTGAGCGGGCGGCGCAGTCGGGCTGATCACGACTCTCCGGCCGGGCTGCGCTCAGGTCAGCGCTGGGTGCCCGGTCGCCGGCCGGCCCGCCACACGGCCCACATCAGCAGCGGCTGGAGGGGCAGCCGCGCCCACAGCGCCCACGCGGGCAGTCCGAAGCGCTCGGGGTGCTGCGCCATGAAGATATTTGCGGGGAACACCGCGACCAGCAGGGCCAGCAGGCCCCAGCGGGCCGCCGGCCGGGTCGCGGGGTGGAGGAGCCCCACGCCGCCCGCAATCTCGGCGACGCCGCTCATCAGCGTGGCGCTGCGCGCGGCCAGCGGGAGGCCCGGCGGCACGATCCGGTCGAAGATCTCGGGCCGGACCAGATGCGCCGCGCCCGCGACCACGAACAGGGCCGCCAGCACCACCGCCGACCGGGGTAGGGTGGGCGGGAGCAGGCGGCCAGGGGTGGCGCGCATCACGCGGAGTGGATGGACACGCTGGCCTTATTTGCTGGTGGGGACGCTGCGGGCTTCCTCGCGGTCTTGCAACTCCTTGCGGCTGAGGCCGTCCTCGGTGTTGCGCGGCGCCTTCGCCTCGCGGTCGTTGTTGTCCTTGAACGAGGGGTGGTGGCCATCCTCGATGCCGCTCACCTCGGTCTTGGTGCGGTCGTATTCCTGGGGCTGGCTCGTGTGGCCCGAGTTCTTGTCGTCTCTGTCCGGCATGCTCCCACCCTGACAGCCCGCAGGGAGCACTGGATTCCGGTGGGTTGAGGCTCACTTCAGACATGAACGCCGGCTCAAGCGCAGAGGGAGGGCTCTGGCACAGCGCCCGGACCCGCGGGTATAGCGATAAAAGAAAGCGCTTTCACACTCGCGCGGGATGTGTCATACTCTCCTCACCTCAATCCGTCGTGCTCCACCGTCCACCCGCGGACGGCCCCATCTGCCCTGGTCCCGTCCGTTCCCGGACCGTCCGTCGCCGCTGCGGCGCTGTGCCGAAAGGAGGTCACGTTTCCAGGAATCCCGGTCGCCCGTCGTCCGCCTGCCCTGACCGTGCCGCGCCCTGAGCGCTCGAGAGGCTGCCCGTGACCCACATCCCATCCCGCCCGCACCGCCCCGCCCTGTCCGGCGCACTGCTCGCCGCCCTGGGGCTGTTCCTTGCCGCCTGCGGCCAGAACCCGGCCGCCACTGCCGACGTGGCGCTGTCGGCCAGCGCCGCGAAGCCCGGCGCGCAGGACCTAGGCCCGAACGTGCGGGTCTTCGATCCCAGCATGAGCACTGCGCAGATCCGCGCGGTCGTGAAGCAGATCGCCGCGCAGCAGGTGTCCAACCAGTTCGGCCCGGAGCGCTACGCGCTGCTGTTCAAGCCCGGCACCTACGGCTCGGCCGCCGATCCCCTGAACGTCGAAGTGGGCTACGGCACTGAGGTCGCTGGCCTTGGGGCCAGCCCGGACGACGTGACCATCATTGGCTCCGTCTCCGTACACAACCAGTGCGACAACGGGAACTGCATCGCCCTGAATAACTTCTGGCGCTCGCTGTCGAACATGACCATCAACGTCTCGAACGCGAACGGCTGCTATACCGGCGAGTTCTGGGCGGTCTCGCAGGCTGCCCCGATGCGCCGCATGCATGTCATCGGGAACGGCCAGAACATCACCCTGATGGACTACTGCACCGGCCCCTCGTTCGCCAGCGGCGGCTTCATCGCAGACTCCGCGTTCGAGGGTCAGGTCATCAACGGCTCGCAGCAGCAGTTCTACACCCGCAACAGCGTCCTGACGGGCTGGACGAACGGCGTGTGGAACCAGGTGTTCTCCGGCGTGACCGGCGCGCCCGCTCAGGTGTTCCCGGCGACGTCGGCCGGCGGCCCCTACACCACCCTGGACACCACGCCCGTCTCGCGCGAGAAGCCATTCCTGACCGTGGACACCGCGGGCGCGTACCGCGTCTTCGTGCCGGCCACTCGGCGGAACTCGAGCGGCACCACATGGCAGGCTGGTCCGGCGGCCGGGCGCTTCGTGCCGCTGAGCGACTTCTATGTCGCGCGCCCCGGCGACAGCGTGCAGACCATCAACGCGCAGCTCGCTCAGGGCAAGCACCTGCTGCTGACGCCTGGCGCGTACGACACCACGCAGGCCATCCAGGTCAAGCGGCCCGGCACCATCGTGCTGGGGCTGGGGCTGCCGGTCGTCACGCCCCAGAACGGGAACGCCGCGCTGACGGTCGCGGACGTACCCGGCGTGACCGTCGCCGGCGTGATGGTCGATGCCGGCCCCGTGAACTCTCCGGTGCTGCTGCGCGTCGGGACGCAGCGTGCCGTGAACGGACAGGCCCGTGAACACAACTCCTGGAGCGATCCCGCCACCCCCACCCTGATCCAGGACGTGTTCTTCCGCATCGGCGGACCGCACATCGGCAAGGCGACCCTGAGCCTGGAAGTGAACAGCGACCACGTCATCCTCGACGACCTGTGGGCGTGGCGCGCCGACCACGGCGACGGTGTGGGCTGGACCATGAACACCGCCGACCACGGCGTCATCGTGAACGGCGACGACGTGAGCGCCACCGGCCTGTTCGTCGAGCACTACCAGAAGGGCGATGTGATCTGGAACGGCGAGCGTGGCCAGGTGATCTTCTTCCAGAACGAGATGCCCTACGATCCGCCCACGCAGGCCGCGTGGATGTCCGCGCCGAACGTCCGGGGCTACCCGGCGCTGCGGGTCACGGATGGCGTCCGCACCTTCAGTGGAATCGGGATGGGCAGCTACAGCTTCTTCAACCAGGGCGTCGACATCTACGCCGACAACGCCTTCGTGGTGCCGTCCACCCTGGCCGCTGGAAGCCTGCGCGACCTGCTCACGATCTTCCTCGATCCTTCGAACGGCAAGGGCGGCATCCTGAACGTGATCAACGGCACCGGCGGCTCCTCGACGATCGCCAACCCCGATGTGCCCGTCACCGTCGTCAGCTACCCCTGAGCCCACACTGACCTGAGCCGCGTGGCCCCGCCGGACGACGGTGGGGCCACTGTCATTCCGGGGCCATGTACACCCGCACCAGCGGCACGCTCCCGTCCGGATCACGCCAGTCGCCCTCTACCGTGGCGACGTGCTCCCAGCCCGAGCGGTCGTACAGGCGGATGGCCGCGTGGTTCCTGAGGTGCACGTCCAGCACGGCCCGCCGGTTCAGGCGCACGGCCTGGGCCCAGGCTGTGTGGAACAGCGAGCGTGCCAGCCCCACGCCGCGTCCCTCCGGCACTACGAACAGCCGCGACACCACGGCCAGTTCGGTGGCCGGCTGCCCGGTCACCTCTGCCCATGCGGGCAGGACGTCCGGCAGGGCGCGCAGGAGCACGTGCCCCAGCACGTGATCTGCCGGGCCGGCCACCCACGCGCCCAGCGTGCCCGGCGGGTTCAGGAAGGCCGCCGGATCGTCCGGCCACACGGAGGGGTAGGCGTCGCGGTCGTGCACGCGGCGCAGTGCCAGGGCCAGCGCCGGTAGATCTGCAGCGGTGCGGTCGCGGATCACGCTGGGGTTCGGTGGACCGTGTGCCGGGTCAGAGGCGCGGCAGGGTCACGCCGCGCTGGCCCTGGTACTTGCCCTTGCGGTCGCCGTACGTCACCTCGGGCCGCTCGCCCTCGAAGAACAGCAGTTGCACGCAGCCCTCGAAGGCGTACATCTTCGCGGGCAGTGGCGTGGTGTTGCTGAACTCCAGCGTCACGTGCCCCTCCCAGCCGGGCTCCAGCGGCGTCACGTTCGCCACGATGCCGCAGCGCGCGTACGTCGATTTCCCCAGCGCCACGACCATCACGTTGTCGGGAATCCGCATGTACTCGTGGCTGCGCGCCAGCGCGAAGGAGTTCGGCGGAATGATGATCTCGGCGGCCTGGAGGTCCACGAAGGACCGCTCGTCGAAGTGCTTGGGATCGACCACAGCGCTGTTGACGTTCGTGAAGATCTTCCACTCGTCGGCGCAGCGCAGGTCGTAGCCGAAGGAGCTGAGGCCATACGAGATCACCTGGGCGTTCTCGGCGGTGCGGACCAGCCGGTCCTCGAAGGGGTCGATCATGCCCGCGTGGGCCAGCTCCCGGATGCGCCAGTCGGGCAGGATACTCATGACCCGCATGCTACCCGGGAACGCGCTAGCCTGCGCCGCGTGAGGATCGCGGTGATCAGTGACGTGCACGGCAACGCCTTCGCGCTGGACGCGGTGCTGGCCGACATGCGGGCCAGTGCGCCGGACGCCGTGCTGAACCTGGGTGACCAAATCGAGGGCAGCGCCGACCCGGCCCGCGCCGCCGCCCTGCAGGCGGGTCTGGGCGCGGTGGAGGTGCGCGGCAACAACGAGGAGAAGCTGTGGCCCGGCGGGCGGCGGAGCACCCTGTCGGTGCAGATCGGCGCGTGGCTGGAGACCCAGGTGCCCGCCGAGACGCTGGCCCACCTGTCGGCGCTGCCGCTCACCGCGCGCGTGGGCGGCGTGCTCGCGTGCCACGGCACGCCGGACAGCGCGTGGGACAGCCTGCTGTGGGTGTGGGAATGGAACGCGGACGGCGTGAGCGGGTATTACCGCTCGCGCGATCCGCTGGAGCTGCGGGCGGACGTCGAAGCCCTGACCGCCGAGGTGGTCGTGTGCGGCCACACCCACCGGCCGGGCTCGACGCGGGTGGGCGACACGCTGGTCGTGAACGCGGGCGCGGTGAGCGATCAGGTGGACGGCGATCCCCGCGCCCGCTGGACGCTGCTGGACGCGCGGGGCGGGCGCTGGACGGCGGACTTCCGCACGGTCGCCTACGACATCGACGCGGCCGTGCGGTGGGCGTCCGTACACTCGCCGTTCGGGGCCTTCGAGGACGCGCTGCTGCGCTCGGGCCGCTTCGACGGGCGCGGGGCCGCCCCCTGACGGGAACGCACTACGCTGGGTCCATGCGACGATGGCTCTTCGGTCTTGGCCTGGCCCTCCTGGCCCACGCGGGCGCCCAGGATCTCCACGGATGCGGCGGCCAGCCCGGGCTGCCGGGCGGCGTCCGGGACGGCGTGTACCGGGGCACGCTGGGCGGCCGCCCGGTGGCCCTCCAGATCCGCCACGCGGACGTCGACGGCAGCGCGTACTACTACGAGCGGATCGGCCTGGACATCCCGCTCACCGCGTTCCGGCAGGGCACGGCCCTGATCCTGCAGGAGGAAGTCCGCAAGAGCCAGGGGGACGACGCGGTGGTGACCGGCTGCTTCACGCTGCGGCCCACGGCGGCCGGGCTGGGCGGCACGTGGCGCGCGCCGGGCAGCACCAAGACGCTGGCCGTGACCCTCCGGGCCGTGAACGTCGGCGCCCTGCCAATGAACCTGCCGGACACGGCCGCCGCCGCTACGCTGCGGCGCGACGATCCTCTGACCTTCCTGAAGCTGAACCGTCTGTGGGTGCGGGCTGCCGATGGGCGCAGCGTAACCGAACCCGCGTCGCAGCTGGTGTACCCGCGCGTGCCCGGCGCCAGCGCGGCCCTGAACACCGCGCTGCAGGACCGCCAGCTGCGGCTGGCCGCCGACGCCCTGGACTGCCGCTCACAGCTGGCGCAGGACATGCAGCGCGACCCCGGCAATGGGTACGAACTGGGCGCGAAGCTCACGTTCCAGGGCGCGCGGCTCGTCAGCGTGCGCGAGGACGTGTACTACTACTGCGGCGGCGCCCACCCCGACACCTACACGCAGGGCGTGATCCTCGACCGGGCGAGTGGCCGTGAGGTGAAGGTCGCGCAGCTGTGGCCCGGACTGACCGGCGCGAAACAGGAAGCGCTGTATCTGGCTCACCCCGCCCCGGACCTCGATCCAGCGTGCCGTGACGTGCTGCGGGAGGGCGGCCTGGAGTTCACCGCGCACCTGAGCCCGGCCGGCGTGAACCTCACGCCCACCAGCCTGCCGCACGTGGTGGCCGCGTGCGCCGAGACCACAGTGATTTCGTACGCGGAGATCGGGAATCTGGCGGACACGCGTTCGCCGTACATCGGCGATCTGTACAAGCGCTGACGCGGCACACGGATTGAGTCACCCGACATGAAGAACGCCCCGGACGAGATGCCGGGGCGCTGCTCTGGTGCGTTGGCGTCAGCGGCGGGCACCGCCGAACAGGCGCAGGAGGAAGAGGAACATGTTCACGAAATCGAGGTACAGGGCCAGCGCGCCGTTGATGGCGGCCCGCTCGGCCATCTCGCCGCTCACACCGCTCAGGGCGAGCTTGCGGAGCATCTGGGTGTCGTACACGGTCAGGCCCGCGAACAGCAGCACGCCCACGACCGAGATGCCCAGGGTCAGGGCGCTGCTGGCCACGAACAGGTTCACGATCATGGCGATGACCAGGCCGATCACGGCGAACATGAAGAAGCGGCCCATGGAACTCAGGTCACGCTTGATGGTGTAGCCGGCCACGCTCATCGCGCCGAAGGTGAGGGCCGAGGTGGCGAACGCGGCCGTCACGGCGCTGCGGTCGTACGCGAGCAGGATCGAGCTGAAGGTCAGGCCGGTCAGGGCGGCGTAGCCGATGAACAGCGCGCCCGCGACGGTGCTGCTCAGGCGCTGCGCGAACATACTCAGCACGAACACCAGCGCGAGCTGCGCCAGCATCAGCGGCAGCCGCAGCTGAAACACCTGGTACGCCAGCGCCTCGTTCGAGGCGGTCAGCCACGCGATGCCCGCGGTCAGCGCGAGGCCGGCGGCCATCCAGGAGTACGTGCGGGCCATGAACGTGCGGACAAGGTCGGCCGACCGGGCGGACGTGGAGGGAAAGGTCTGCATACGCCTACAGTACGGTTTCGTCCCGTGGGAAGTTCCCCGACATCCTGCACCCCCGCGGGGTGGTCAGCGGCGGAGGAGCAGCGCGGCCGGGAAGTCCTCCAGCACCTTGGCGAGCGGCACCTTGCCGCTGCGGACGCGCAGCCGCTCGCCGGTCAGGGCGTTCACGTACGTGCCGGGGCCGGGCAGGGTCAGCTGCCGCGTGCCCCACGCCTCGCCCAGCGCCCACGGCGTGCGCTCCCGCGTGAGGGTCAGGGTCAGGCGCGGCGCGACCGTCACGGCCACCTGCCCGGCGTGCTCGCGCGCAAAGGCCAGCACGTATTTCCCGGCGTCGATGGCGCGGTAGGTGCCGTGCGCGAACAGCTCCGGGTGGTCTGCCCGTGCCCGCAGGGCCGCCCATGTGATCATGGTCTTGATCTCGCCGGTGGCATAGCGCTCCAGCAGTGCGCGGGCCACGCCCAGGTCGTGCCGGCGTTCCAGGCGGGCCACGCGTCGCGACAGCGTGGCGTAGTCCACCGGGCGGCGGTTGTCCGGGTCGACCAGACTCTGGTTCCAGCCCTCACTGCCCTGGTACGTGTCGGGCACGCCGGGCGCGCTCAGGCGCACCAGGGCCGCGCTGACGCTGTTCTGCGCGCCATACGGGCTGATGCGGTCATGCAGCTCGCGCAGCCGCGCCATGAACGCGGCGTCGGCCAGCAGCGCGGGCACGAAGGCCTCCAGCACCGCCTCGTAGTCCTCCTGGGGCGACGCCCACGACGTGCGGAGTTTGGCCTCGCGCGCCGCCTTGACCATGTACGCCGCCATGCGGGGAGCGAAGTCGTCCGGCAACGCGCCGCCCTCCGCGTCCAGAGGGTACGCGCCCAGCACGGTCTGGAGCAGCACGTACTTGTCCAGCGCGCTGGGCGCGCGGCCCAGTTCCTGATCCTGCGACAGCGCCAGCAGCAGCGGCGCGCTGGCGTTCAGGAAGACCCCCCACGCCTGCGGGATCTCGCTCAGCACGCTGATGCGCGCTCGGGTGTCCTCGCCGCGCTTGGTGTCGTGCGTGCTGGAGGCGAGCATGGCGTGCGGCCAGCGCTCGGCCCGCTGCCGAGCCATGGCGTGGAAGGTGCGCGGCGGCGTGCCGAACAGCGCCGGGTCGCCGCCCACCTCGTTCAGCGACAGCAGCCGGCCGTAGCGGTAGAACGCCGTGTCCTCCGCGCCCTTGGCAGTCACGGGGCCGGTGAGCTGCTGGAACTTCAGGGCGAAGTCCGCGTCGTTCGCCCGCACCCGGCCGTCCGGCGAGTCGAGCGTCAGGACGCCCTCCAGAAAGCCGAACACGCTGGGATCGAGCGGCTGGCCCTCGCGCAGGTTGTGGGCGCGAGCGTCGCGCACGGCGTGGGCGATCTTGGCGTTGTCGCCGCTCTCGCGCTGCCCGTCCGAGCGGATGTAGGTGCGGTACACCGGGAACGACGCGATCACCTCGCGGACGGCGCCGCGCAGCGTGCTCAGCGTGAAGTCCCGCGACCCCAGGTCGGCCTCGGCCAGCGACTCCAGGTGTTCGGTCAGGACATTGACCTCGCCCGGCAGGCTCACGCGCTGGATCAGGTGCTTGCCGCGGTACAGGTGCTCGCCGTAGCTGAGGCGGTCGCCGGTGAAGCGCCGGTAGATGGCGCTCAGGTCGTCCTCGTTGGCGCCGTCCACGAACACGCCGCCCAGCTGCGCCAGGAAGTCGTAGCCGGTCGTGCCGTGGATCGCCCAGGATTCCGGCAGGGTCTCGCCGGGCTCCAGGATCTTCTCAGCGACCACGTACACCGGCAGCTCGGGGCCGCCGGGCACGCCCAGCGCCGCCGCCGCGCCCTCCTGCAGGGCCCGGAAGTAGCCGGCCGGGTCGTACAGGCCGTCGGTGTGGTCGAGCCGCACGCCCTGGAGCACACCGTCCCGCAGCAGCGCGAACAGCGTCCTGTGCGCCCACTCGAACACCCGCCAGTCCTCCATGCGCAGCGCCGCGAGGTCGTTGATGTCGAAGAAGCGCCGGTAGTTGATCTCCTCGGACGCGACCTTCCAGAACGCCAGGCGGTAGTTCTGCTCGGAGATCAGCGCGTCCAGCCGCAGGGGATCGGCGTTCGTCTCGGCAATCGTGGCGTCCAGCGCGTCGCGCATGGGCCTGGAGGCGTCCAGCAGTGCGCCCAGGCGGCGCGTCATGACCTCCATCTCCTGGGCGCGTTCCTCGCGGTCGTCGTCGGTCAGGTCGCGCGCGGTCGAGCGCGGCAGGTTCGCCACACTGCGCGCGATGCTCGCCAGTTCCGCCCGCGTGAGGTCCGCCGTGCGCGCCGGCAGCTTCTCGCTGGCCCCGGTGAGCAGTCCCGCCAGCGACTTCGGTGAGATCGGCAGCCGGCGTTCCCAGTAGCGCAGCGTGAACACCGGGCCGTCGCGCTCCAGCACGAGTTCATGGCGCTCCAACACGCGGCCGTACTGATCTCCCAGCAGCGGCAGCAGCACCTTGCCGTCCAGCGCGCGTTTCAGCGGGCGCCACGAGATGTCGAAGAAATGCGCGTAGCGGCTGGCCTGCCCGTGGGTCAGGACATCCTCCCAGTACGGGTTGTGGCCGCCCTGGATGCCCATGTGGTTCGGCACGAAGTCCACGATCAGGCCCAGGCCCAGCTCGCGCGCCCGTGCGGACAGGCGTTTGAGGCCGCCCATGCCGCCCAGTTCCGGATTCACCTGCGAGTGGTCCGTGACGTCGTAGCCGTGGGTGCTGCCCGGCGTGCTCGTCCAGATGGGCGACAGGTACACGTCGGTCACGCCCAGGCGCTTGAGGTACGGCAACACGCGCCGCGCCGCCGCGAAGTCGAAGTCCCGGTGCAGTTGCAGCCGGTACGTGCTGCCCGGCAGGTGCGCCGTGGGCATGACCGGCGCGTCCGGCGGGGTGGGGGAGGGCGCGCTCACGGCGTCCCCCCCTGGAACAGCGCCGCCTCGCCCGGCCCGAGCGTGCCGGGGCGCGGCAGCGCGTCCGTCACGCCGACCTCGCTGTGCAGCATGACCTGCGCGGGCAGGTCGAGCTTCAGGGCGTCCAGCGCGGCGTCCTCCTGCCCAAGGTTCCACACCAGCAGGCGCTCGCCGGCGTCCGTGCGGGTGCGGACCCACAGCACGTCCAGCACGTTCCCGGCGTGCAGGTTCGTGCGCGACCGCTGGGACAGCACCGGGTCGTCCCGGCGCAGGTGGGCCAGCGTGCGGTACAGCGCCAGCGTGCGCGCGTGGTCGCCGCGCTCCAGCTCGGTCCAGTCGAGTTTCGAGGCCAGGAAGGAGTCCTCGGCCTGCGGGTCCGGCACGCTCGCGCCGGCGAAGCCACTGAAGTACGCGAATTCTTTCTTGCGGCCCTCGCTGACCATGCGTCCCAGCTCGCCGTGGTGGTCGCTGAAGAACAAAAAGGGCGTGTCTGCCGCCCATTCCTGGCCCTGGAACAGCAGCGGCGTCATGGGCAGGGTCATCAGCAGCGTGGCCGCGCCGCGGTACTCCTGCGGCGTCACGTCCGGGTGGTGGTGCAGGCGGTCGCCGACCGCGCGGTTGCCGATCTGGTCGTGGTTCTGGATGCAGTACACCAGGCTGGGCGCCTCCACCAGGTCGGCGGGCTTGCCGCGCTGGTGACGCTCGCCGGTCACGTTCCAGAACTGGCCCTCGTACTTCCAGCCGCGCCGGATGACCTGCGCGAGTTCGGCCGCGCCGCCCTCGAAGCCCCGGTAGTAACCCTCGTGCTCGCGGGTCAGGGTGACGCGCACCTCGTGGTGGAAGTCGTCCGCCCAGATGCCGTCCAGGCCGTACTCGGTGAGCAGCATGGGATCGTTGCGGTGGTCCTCGGCCAGCAGCAGGTGGGTTCCGCCCAGCTGGTGCACGTCCTGCGCGAGCTCTCCCAGGATGTGCAGTTCGCTATCGTCCTGCATGGCGGGCGTGGCGTCCAGGCGCAGGCCGTCGAACCCGTAGTCGCGCAGCCACATGCGGGCGCTGCCGGTGATCAGGCGGCGCATGTGCGGCTCGGCGTAGTCCAGGCCCTCGCCCCACGCCGACTGGAAGCGGTCGGTGAAGTACGCCGGCGAGTACGACTTCAGGTAGTTCCCGTCCGGTCCGAAGTGGTTGTACACCACGTCCAGGAACACGCCCAGGCCCAGGCCGTGCGCGGCGTCCACGAAGGCCATCAGGTCCTCCGGGCGGCCGTAGGGCGCAAAGGGCGCGTACAGGGCCACGCCGTCGTAGCCCCAGCCGCGCTGGCCGGGGAAGGCCGCGACGGGCATGAGCTGCACCGCCGTCACGCCCAGGTCCTTGAGGTACGGTAGCTTGTCCTGGGCGGCGCGGTACGTGCCCTCGGCCGTGAAGGTGCCCACGTGCAGTTCGTAGAACACGCACTCCGACAGCGGCAGGCCGCGCCAGCCGGTGGTCTGCCACGTGTAGGCGTCGGGGTCGATCACCTCGGCCTCGCCGTGTACGCCGTCGGGCAGGAACCGCGCGTAGGGATCGGGCCGGTCCACGCCGTCCAGCATGAAGATGTAGCGCGCGCCGGCGCCTACGGGCAGGACCACCTCGAAGGTGCCGTGACCCAGGGCGTTCATGGGGTACACAGTGCCGTCCACGCGGACATGGGCCAAGGTGGTCGTGGTGGACCACAGGCGGAAGCGGGTGCCGGCGCCGCCCGGCAGCAGGTGGGCGCCCAGGCGCGTCGCGGAGCGGTCCGGGGAACGGTTCAGGTGGGACAGTGGCGTCATGTCGCCTCCTTTGGAAACTCAAGCGGAGCGGGGCGGCACCGTGAGGCCGCCCCGCCCAACCCGTGTGGAGTGAGGGGCGGCGCCGTCAGCTGCGGCGGCAGCGGTAGAGCTTCACGGAGCGGGCCTTGAGGGTGGTTTCCTCGTTGGCGCTTTCCACGCCGTGTGCGGTGTCGTCCGAGGTGTCGAGCAGCAGTTCCCACTCGTTGCAGTCCGCCAGGTCCGGCAGCACGAACGGCAGGTCGATGTGGGTGGCCGAGAGCAGCAGCAGCAGGTGGTCGTCGTGCACCGGTTCGCCGTTGGCGTCCACATCGTCCAGGCCGTCGCCGTCGAAGAACAGGCCCATAGACTGGGTCTGGGGATTGTTCCAGTCCTCGTCGCCCATCTCGCTCCCGTCGAAGCGCAGCCACACCAGGTCGCGCACGTTCTCGCCGCGGATGGTGCGGCCACTGAAGAACTTGCGTCGGTGCAGGCCCGGGTGCGCCTTGCGCAGGCGGATCACCTTCTTGGTGAACGCCAGCAGGTCCTCGTCCAGGCTTGACCAGTCGTACCAACTGATCTCGTTGTCCTGACAGTACGCGTTGTTGTTTCCGCCCTGGGTGCGGCCGAACTCGTCGCCGCCCAGCAGCATGGGGGTGCCCTGCCCGAGCAGCAGGGTCGCCAGGAAGTTGCGGATCTGCCGCTGGCGCAGCGCGTTGATCTCGGGGTCCTCGGTCTCGCCCTCGACGCCACAGTTCCACGTGATGTTGTGGTTGTGGCCGTCGTTGTTGCCTTCCTGGTTCGCCTCGTTGTGTTTCTGCTCGTAGGTCACGGTGTCGCGCAGCGTGAAGCCGTCGTGCGCGGTGACGAAGTTGATGCTCGCGTACGGCTTGCGGCCGTCGCGCTGGTACAGGTCGCTGCTGCCGGTCAGGCGGTAGCCGATCTCGCTGGCAAGCCCGCCGTCACCCTTCCAGAACGCGCGCATGTCGTCGCGGTAGATGCCGTTCCACTCGGCCCAGTTCACGGGGAAGTTGCCCACCTGGTAGCCGCCCTCACCGACGTCCCACGGCTCGGCAATCAGTTTCACCTGCGAGATGATCGGGTCCTGGTGGATGATCGTGAAGAAGCCCGACAGCTGATCGACCTCGTGCAGGCCGCGCGCGAGTGTGCTGGCGAGGTCGAAGCGGAAGCCGTCCACGTGCATGTCCGTGACCCAGTACCGCAGCGAGTCCATGATCAGCTGCAGCGTCTGCGGATGGCGCACGTTCAGCGAGTTGCCGGTGCCGGTGTAATCGAAGTAGAAGCGGGGGTTGTCGGCCACCAGGCGGTAATACGTGGGGTTGTCGATGCCCTTGAAGGACATGGTCGGCCCCATGTTGTTGCCCTCGGCGGTATGGTTGTACACCACGTCGAGGATCACCTCGATGCCCGACTGGTGCAGGGCGCGCACCATCTCCTTGAACTCGTTCACCGCGCCCGCCGGGTTGCCCCGGCGCGCCTCGGCCGAGTAGCGCACGTCCGGCGCGAAGAAGTTCAGGGTCGAGTAGCCCCAGTAGTTGGTCAGGCCCTTGTCGAGCAGGAAGGGATCGTCCACGTGCTGGTGCACCGGCATCAGCTCGATGCTGGTGATGCCCAGTTCGCGCAGGTAGAACAGGATCGGCTCGCAGGCAATCCCGGCGTAGGTGCCGCGCAGCTCGTCGGGCACGAGCGGGTGCGTCATGGTCAGGCCCTTAACGTGCGTCTCGTAGATCACGGACTGGTGGAAGGGCACGTTCGGGCGGCGGTCGCCCCGCCAGTCGAAGCCCGGATCGACCACGATGCCCAGTGGCGTGCCGCGCTGCTCCTTGCGGGCCTTGACCAGGTCGTCCTTGCCGGCCACGTAGCCGAACACGCCCTTGTCGAACTCCTCAGTGCCGTCCAGGGCCTTGGCGTAGGGGTCGAGCAGCACGACCTTGGGGTTGAAGCGCAGGCCCTTTTTCGGGGCGTACTCACCGTACACCCGGTAGCCGTAGCGCTGGCCGGGGCCAATCTCCGGCAGGTAGCCGTGCCACACGAAGGCGGTCTGCTCGGTCAGGCGGTGGCGGGTCTCACGGCCCTCGGCGTCGAACAGGCACAGTTCCACACCGGCGGCATTCTCGGAGTACAGCGCAAAATTCGTTCCCTGCCCGTCCCACGTCGCGCCCAGCGGATACGGCGAGCCGGGGCGGATGCGGGTGGCAGTCTGGGGTCGTTCGATGGTCGTCATGAGGGACTCTCCTCAGGGGCATGGTGGGCCCTGTTCATGGGTGGTCTGGCAGCGGGGCCGCGCACCGGTCATACCGGGCTGACCCCACTTGCGGGAACGCTACCAGACCACCTCCGCCCGAAGCATGGAACCGGATACACGATCAGCTAAAGTATTAACGCCACGTGAGATGTTCCGGTTCAGAACTCGAGGCGGCCACGCGGACCGTCCAGGAACGCCAGTTTTTCCGGCGTCCACAGCTCGTAGGTGTACATCGGGTACTGCCGCTTGAAGCGCCCCACGCGGTCCCACACCTCGCGCGACTCGAAGGGCACCACCAGGATCAGCCGGATCACGCTGTCCTCGGCGTCGTAGATGTAGAAGTCGAAATGGAAGGTCTGCTCATGGCCGCGGTCCGTGAACAGTGGGAACGAGAACGGCCGGTAGCGCCACGCCTTGCGCTTCTCACTCAGCACCCGCGCCGCCACGCGCTTCAGGGCGCTGTCCGCGAAGGTCAGCCGCTCGCCGTCGCGGTCCACGAACACCGCGTCGGGTGCGGGCGCGTCCAGCACCACCCGCTTGAGTTCCGGGAGGGCCTTGCGCACCTTCGGCGGCGCGCGGCGCTCCCCGACCGCTCCGGCCTTCGCGCCCTGGGGCGCGCGGGCGCCCGGCGTCCGGCCCTCGGTCTTCGCCCCGCCTTTCAGGCTCCCGGTGCCGCGCGCGGGGCGGGCACCGGTCGGGTTGCCCTCGCCCGCCGCGCGTTCCCCGGGCTTGCGCCGCGCCGGGTTGGTCGCGCCGGTCCGGCCCCCCGAAGCGGCCGGGCGGCGACCACCACTGCCGGCGCCGGAGCGTCCTGCGGTGCCCTGCGGCGCCGCCGCGCCGCGGGACTCGCCGCTCTGGGCTGCTCGTTCCCGCGCCGGCCGCACGGTGTCACGCGTGACGCCTCCGCGCCCCTGGGCGGTGTTCTTCTTCGGGCCTCGCCCCTTGGTTCCCTTTCTTGGCCCCGTCATGAGCCGCAGTGTACCGGGCAGCGCGTTCCGGCACAGGAACGCCGCGCTCCGCTAAGTCGGAGCGCGGCGTAGGAACCGGACTTACTTGGCGAGGCTGCGGATCACGCTGAGGTCCACGAACTTGCTCAGGTCCGGCACGTCCCGCGCGAAGCCCGCCTCCTTGTTCAGCTGCGCGTACTCGCCCAGGGTGGTGAGGTTGATGTCCCACGTGACCTTGGTGCGCGCCAGGGCCTTGAACAGCTCGGCGGTGTTCGGGCGCTTGCCGGTGAACGCCGCGATCTGATCCGCGATGGCCTTCTGCGCGCCCGCGTTGCTGCTCTGGATGAAGGAGATGGACGCGAGGTGCCCCCTGAGCAGGCCCCTGACCGTGTCGGAGTTCGCGGCGGCGTACTTCGTGTTCACCGTCAGCACGGTGGTCGTGTAGTTCCCGCCGGCCCAGATCGCCTTCTCGTTGGCGACGAGCTTCGCGCCCTGCGTTTCCAGCACGGCGCCCCACGGCTCCTGCACCAGCGCGGCGTCCACCTGCTTGGCGGCGAAGGCGGCGGGCATGTTCGCCGGGTCGATGGGCACGATGGTGACGGTACCGTTCTCGTCGCTGGCTTTCAGGCCGTTCTCGTGCAGCAGGTGGCGCAGGCTGATGTCCTGCGTGCTGCCGCGCGTGGGCACCGCGACCTTCTTGCCGCCCAGCGCCTTGATGGTCCGGATGCCGCTGTCTCCGCGCGCGACCAGCACCGCGCCCGCGTTCGCCGCGCCGGCGATCACCTGGATGGGCACGCCGCGCATGAAGGCGTTCATGGCCGGACCGGGGCCGACATACGCCGCGTCGATGGCGCCCGCCGCGAAGGCCTCGTTGATCTGGCTGCCGTTGGCAAATTCACGCACGACCAGCTTCACGCCGTCCGGCAGGTTCTTCTGGATCAGGCCGCGCTGCACGCCGACCAGCCCGGCCGCGTGCGTGACGTTCGGGAACACGCCCAGGCGCAGCTCCTTCGCCTGCTGCGCGCCGGCACCGGTGATCAGGGAAAGGGTCAGAAGAGAAAGAAGGACTCGCTGCATGCGGCGAAGCATAGCAGAGCAGTTGAGCAAAGTTGTCAACTTGTTCAGGGGTCGGGGACGGGGAGCGCCCGCACCCGCGCCGCCTGGCTCACGCACCATTCGACAGAAGCCGGCGCAGGAGCCGCAGTTGCCCCACGTGGTAGGCAGTGTGGTCCGCGACCAGCAGGAACTCGCGCAGCCACGTCTGCCCGCCGGCCCCCTCGCCGTTGGGCACCACCGCCAGCAGGTCGGTCGCCGGATCGTCCAGCAGGGCAAGCAGCGCGGCCAGGTCCGCCCGGAAGGCGACCACCTGCGCGTCCCACTCCTGCGCGGCCCCGGCTGGGTCGTGCGGCCAGTATGCTGCGGGCCACGCCGCGTGCTCGTAACTGGCGTCCCGGACGAAGTTCAGGATGTCCCGCTGCGTGAAGCGCAGGTGCCACAGGATCTCCGCCGCCGAGTACGGCAGATCATGCACGCGCTCGCCGGCCCGGCCGACGGGGAACCTGTCCAGCACGTCGTCCAGCGTCTCGTGCGCGTTGGCCCGGGTCAGCAGCGCGCGGACGTGGGCGCGCAGGGCGGCGTCGGCCTCGGGGGTGACTCCGGTGGTCATGCCCGACTGTAGACCGTGGCGTGGGCCCGTCACCAGCGGGTCAAGCGGCGGTCACGGCCCGGCGCCTCCGGTGTCCACAGAGGCGGGAGCCGGGACCCCACCGCCTCGCCGGAGGTGCCGTCATGGTCAGGAGTGTCGGGTTCATGCTGCTGTGCGTGATGTTCGCGGGTGCGTACGCCACGGCCCGCGTCAGGTTCGCGCGGATGGGCCGATTCGCAGCCGTCGCTGCGGCAGGGCGTGGTCGTCGGGGCGGGCAGGGCCGTGGAGCGGGTGCCGCCCGTCAGCGCCACGTGTGAAGCGCGGCGCTCTGTCCGGACAGGAGACAACCCGCGTCACCTCCTGTCCGGCGCCCGGTCGCGGGCTGCCCTCAGTACTGCCGGCCGAAGATCACGCGCTTGCCGTACGCGCTGGGTTTGCTGCAGCGCACGCAGGTGCCCTCGCCGCGCTCGCTGAAGAACTCGGCGTCGTCCAGGGGCACGTTGCGGGTGGTGGCCTTGGTGTCGTCCTTGATGGCCTTCTCGCAGTCGGCGTCGCCGCAGTGGTACGCGCGCACCCAGTTGCCATTCTCGATGGCCTGCTTGAAGGCGTCGTAGTCGTCCACCTCCAGGGTGTGCGACCGCAGGTACTCGGTGGCGCGGTCCAGCAGCCAGGTGTGGATGCCGTCCAGGCGAGCGGTCATGCCCGCCACGGCCTCGGCGCGCGGCAGCGTCTCCTTGTCGTCGGCGTTGCGGCTCTTCACGACCACCACGCCGCTCTCCAGGTCACGCGGCCCGAGTTCCACGCGCACCGGCACGCCCTTGAGTTCCCAGTCGTTGTACTTGAAGCCGTTGGTGACGCCGTCGCGTTTGTCCACCCGCACGCGGACGCCCTGGGCGCGCAGCTCGGCGGCCAGCTGTTCGCCCTCGGCGACCATCTCGTCGAAGTTCTCCTTGCGGCCCACGGGAATCACGACGACCTGGATGGGCGCGATGCGGGGCGGCATGATCAGCCCGGCGTCGTCGCCGTGGGTCATGATGATCGCGCCGATGATCCGGCTGGAGATCGCCCACGACGTGGTGTGCGCGAACTCCTCTTTCTGCTCGCGAGTCTGGTACTTCACGTCGAAGGCCCGGCTGAAGTTCTGGCCCAGGTAGTGCGACGTGCCGCTCTGGAGCGCCTTGCCGTCGCGCATCATGCCCTCGATGGAGTACGTGGCGACCGCCCCGGCAAAGCGCTCGGACTCGGTCTTCTCGCCGCGCACCACCGGCAGCGCCAGCACGTCGCGGCAGAACTCGTGGTAGATGTCGAGCATCTGGCGCACCTCGGCCCGCGCCTCGGGTTCGTCGGCGTGCGCGGTGTGGCCCTCGTGCCAGTAGAACTCGGAGGTGCGCAAGAAGGCCTTGGTGCGCAGCTCGGCGCGGAACACGCTGCCCCACTGGTAGTGCAGGAACGGCAGGTCGCGGTAGGAATTCAGCCACCCGGCCCACATGTGCCCGATGATCGTCTCGGACGTGGGGCGCATCACGTACGGTTCGGCCAGCACCTCGGTGCCGATCTTGTTCACCGTGAACAGTTCCGGCGCGAAGCCCTCGACGTGGTCCGCTTCCTTCGTGATGAAGCCCATGGGGATCAGGGTGGGGAAGACCAGCGATTCGTGCCCGGTCGCCTTGAAGCGGTCGTCGAGCCACCGCACGATGTTCTCCCACAGCGCCGAGCCGTAGGGGCGCACGACCATCGCGCCCGCCACCGGGCTGTTGTCGGCCAGATCGGCCTTTTTCACGACCTCGTTGTACCAGTCGTTGAAATCCACACTCTGGGGCGTGACGCCGTACTGCTGCGCCTTGCCGCCCTGTTTGCCCTTGCCGTTGTCCCCAGTCATCGCCCGCCATGATACCGGGACGCGGCGAATGACGGGTCGCTCAAGGTCTGGTAACGCTGGCCTGAACCCGGCCGTCATCTGATCACCACGCGCGGCGCACACACTGCACGCATGACCCAGAACGCCCAGTCCGGAGACATCACCGACCGCATCGCCCAGGACCTGAAGGACCGACTGTCGAAGGACGGCGAGCACCTGCAGGTCAAGGACGTGAACGGCGAGCACGTCGGCACCGTCGATCACCTCGATGGCGACCAGCTCAAGCCCACCAAGACCGATTCGCCCGACGGCCAGCACCACTACGTGCCCCTGTCGCAGGTCGAGAGCATGGACGACGTGGCCGTGTACCTGAATGTGGAACGCGGCACCCTCGCCTGACCTGGCGGGTATCTGCACAGGGCGCGCTCCACCCAATCCGGGTGGGGCGTATTCGCTGTGGGCGTCCCGGCCGGAGCCGGCTCTCTGGCAGCCGTCACGGTTTGCTGAGTCTTCGTGAAGGTGGGGCTCAGCGGGAGCTGACCCGCCGGCTCTACGATGGGCCGGACAGTTTGACATCAAAGTGTCCCTTGCGAACCCAGGAGGTTCACCCATGCCCACGATCCAGACCAGCCACAGCCGTGCCCCCGCCACCGAGATCTACTACGAGTCCTACGGTGAGGGCCGGCCCGTTGTCCTCGTCCACGGCTGGCCCCTGTCGGGCCGCATGTGGGAGGGCCAGATCGACGCGCTGCGTCACGCCGGCTACCGGGTCATCACGTACGACCGCCGCGGCTTCGGCCAGTCCGGCAAGACCGCGACGGGCTACGACTACGACACCTTTGCCAGCGACCTCAAGGACCTGATCGAGGCGCTGGGTCTGGAGGACGTGACGGTGGTCGGCTTCTCGATGGGCGGCGGCGAGGTCAGCCGCTACGCCGGTCTGTACGGCACGCAGCACCTGCGCAGCGCCATGCTGGTCGCGTCGGTCGCGCCGTACCTGCTCAAGACTGCCGACAACCCCGATGGCGGTCTGGGCGAGGCGGACGTGGAGGGCATGGTGCAGCAGGTCGCCCAGAACCGCCCGCAGTTCCTGGCCGGCTTCACGAAGAACTTCCTGAACTGGGACGAGCACGGCGCCGCTCTGGGCGACGAATTCCTGGACTTCGCCGCGTCGATGTACCTGCAGGCCTCGCCCGTCGCCACGCAGGAATGCGTGCGTGCCTTCGGCATGACCGACTTCCGCCAGGACCTGGCGAAGCTGACCGTGCCCACCCTGGTCGTGCACGGTGACAAGGACCAGATCGTGCCGCTGGAGGCGAGCGGCCAGCGCGTGCCGCAGTACCAGCCGAATGCTGAGCTGCACGTCATGAAGGGCGCGCCGCACGGCCTGAACGCGACGCACAACGACGAGTTCAACACGCTGCTGCTGGACTTCGTGGCCCGCTGAACCCACCGCGTTCAGTCGTCATCCGCTGTCCAGTCCACGGTTTGGAACCCGTTCCAGATTTCCCCGTATGCTGGGGGCCATGCTGAATTCAGAGCTGGCAGCTCAGCTCCGGCTGGCCTTCGACGACGACCGCGACGCCGATACCTTTCTCATGCGCCTGGACCGCTACGGGCCGGAACTGGTCGCCAGCCTGCGCGCCGTGTATGGCGACCGCACCGAGGATCTGCTCGACACCCTGATCCCGGTGCTGCTGCACGCCTTCCACACCCGCCCGGCCGACCTGCGGCGCTTGGACGAGGCCCGGCTGCTGCGTCCCGACTGGCTCCAGGGCCCGGACGTGGTGGGCTACGTGGCGTATACCGACCGTTTCGCCGGCACGCTGAGGGGCGTGGGCGAGCACCTCGACTACCTCCAGGGCCTGGGCGTCACCTACCTGCACCTGATGCCGCTGCTGCGCCCCCGCGACGGCGAGAACGACGGCGGCTACGCCGTGCAGGACTACCGCGCGGTGCGGGATGACCTGGGCACCATGGACGACCTCTCCGCGCTGGCCCGCGACCTGCGCGGCCGGGGCATCAGCCTGGTGCTCGACCTCGTGCTCAACCACGTGGCGCAGGAGCACGAGTGGGCCGCCAGGGCGCGGGCCGGCGACCCGGCGTACCGCGACTACTTCTACCTGTACCCCGACCGCACGCAGCCCGACGCCTTCGAGCGGACGCTGCCGGAGGTCTTCCCGGACTTCGCGCCCGGCAACTTCACGTGGAACGGCGACGCGCAGGCGTGGGTGTGGACGACCTTCAACACCTACCAGTGGGACCTGAACTGGAGCAACCCGGCGGTGTTCCGTGAGTTCGTGGACATCATCCTGCACCTCGCCAACCGCGGGGTGGAGGTCTTCCGCCTGGACGCCATCGCGTTCATCTGGAAGCGGCTGGGTACCGACAGCCAGAACCAGCCGGAAGTGCACTGGCTCACCCGCGCGCTGCGGGCGTGCGCGCGCATCGTGGCGCCCGCCGTGGCCTTCAAGGCCGAGGCGATTGTGGCGCCCGCCGACCTGATCCACTACCTGGGCACCGGCGACCACCACGGCCGTGTGAGCGACATGGCGTACCACAACTCCCTGATGGTGCAGATCTGGAGTTCGCTGGCGTCCCGCGACGTGCGCCTGATGACGGCCGCGCTGCGCGCGTTCCCGCCCAAACCCACCAACACCACGTGGGGCATGTACGTGCGCTGCCACGACGACATCGGCTGGGCCATCAGCGACGCGGACGCCGCGCGCGTCGGCGTGAACGGCGCCGGGCACCGGCATTTCCTGTCGGACTTCTACAGCGGCGAGTTCCCCGGGTCCTTCGCGCGCGGCCTGGTGTTCCAGTACAACCCGCAGACCGGCGACCGGCGCATCAGCGGCAGCGGCGCCAGCCTCGCGGGCCTGGAAGCCGCGCTGGACGCCGGCAACCCCACGTGGACCGAGCACGCCGTGCGCCGCATCCTGCTGTCCCACGCCGTGATCCTGGGCTTCGGCGGGGTGCCGCTGCTGTACATGGGCGACGAGCTGGCCATGCTCAACGACTACACCTACGCCGACACCCCCGAGCACGCGGCCGACAACCGCTGGGTGCACCGCCCCCGCATGGACTGGCCCAGCGCAGGGGCCGTGCAGGCCGATCCGTCGACGCCCGCCGCACAGGTGAACGCCGGGCTGCGCCACCTGATCGAGGTGCGCAAGACGTTGCCGCACCTCCACGCCAGCGTGGAATCCGAGGCGCTGGACAGCCCCGATCCGTGCGTGCTGCTGCTGCGCCGCGACCATCCCGCCGGCCGGTTCCTGGGCGTGTACAACTTCAGCGAGCACCGCATCCAGTTTCCGTCGTACGCCCTGCGCGACCACGTGGGCGAGTTCGCGCTCGACCACCTGACCGGCAGCGGCTTCAGCCTGTACCGCCCGACCATCACGCTCGATCCCTTCCGCGCCCTGTGGCTCACGCCCACCCACATGACCATATGAGCCGCCCGCACCGGCCCCGCGTGCCCACCGAGGCCCTGCTCGACGCGGCCCGCCGCGCCTCCGAGCGCCTGACGCACCTGTCCCGCGACCCGGACGTGCGCCGCGAGGCCGGCAACGTCGCGCAGGCGGTGGCGAAGCTGCTGGAGGCGATCCGGAAGGCCGGGCAGACGCCACAGCGGTAGGGGAGCGCGGCCTGGGGCGTGGAGGTGAACTGGCCTCCCCGCCCCAGCTGTGTCCCGGACCGCCCGTCGGCCCCCGTACAGTGAAGCCGTATCCCGGAGGTGCCCCATGACCCGATCCGATCTGCTCCGTGTCCCGCGTGCCGTCCGTTCCACGGTCACCGCCTGCTGAGGTTCGCCCCGGTGACCGGCCCCACCCGAGGTCACGTCCTTGAACAGCGCCACCATCGAGCCGGCCACCCCTGACACCCTGCCCGATCTGTACGCCCTGCACCCCGACGCCACCGCGGCTGCCCGGCTGATGGAGACCTTCCGGGGCCGGGTCGAACGCGGCGAGGTCACCCTGTCGGACACGCTGATCCTCCGCACACCGCGCGGTGTCGAGGGCAGTGTGACGTTCGGTGCCATGCCGCATCCCTACGTCTTTCCCCACCTGCGCGCCGACGCGCCCGCCGCAGCGGTCACGGCCTTCCTGCTCGAAGTCCGTCGCAGATTTCAGGTCATGCCCGAACGGCAACTCGTGCTGGACAGCTCGCGCGCCGCCGTGGGACACGGTTCCGTGCTCGCGGCCGGCTGGGTACTGGACGATACCCAGGTCATCTACGAGACGGATCTGACGGTGGCTCGCCCTGCGCCCGACCCGCACGCGAGCGAGGGCGGCGCGGAGCTGCTGGCCCACGCGGAGATCCAATCTCTGCTCGCCGCGCTCGGCCGGTCCGCCCTCGGTCACGCTGAGGGCCACCGGCGGGGGTGGACGCTGGTGGCCCTGGCCGCCGGTGCGGACGACGCGGCCCCGGTGGCCCTCGGAGCGTATGGCCCGGCGAAACCGGGGTACGGGGGCGTGGACATGATCGGTGTGCGGCCAGACCGGCGTGGTCTCGGCCTCGGGACCCGGCTGCACCGTCACCTGCTGGCCCGCCTGAGTGACGATCACGACCGGCACGGCGGCGTCACCGCTGCCGACAACCACGCCATGCGCCGCATCTTCGAGAAGAGCGGCTCCGTCCACACCGGCACGCAGCAGTACTTCCGGCAGCCTTGACCCGTTCCCCCGTCCTCGTGTAGAGTTCTCTCTTGGTCAAGTGGGGCAGGGCGACCAACGGCTGGCACCGTCCAGCGGCCCGAACCCCAGACGGAAGCCTTCCCAGGAAGTGCGACCGGACTACGAAGGAGGGCAACCATGCCCAAGATGAAGACGCACAAGATGGCCAAGCGCCGCGTGAAGATCACCGGCACGGGCAAGGTCATGGCGTTCAAGAGTGGCAAGCGCCACCAGAACACCGGCAAGAGCGGCGACGAGATCCGCGGCAAGGGCAAGGGCTTCGTCCTGGCCAAGAGTGAATGGGCGCGCATGAAACTCATGCTGCCGAAGGGGAAGTGAAGTAGATGCCTCGCGCCAAGACCGGGATCATCCGCCGCCGCCGCCACAAGAAAGTCCTGAAGCGCGCCAAGGGCTTCTGGGGCAGCCGCAGCAAGCAGTACCGCAACGCCTTCCAGACCCTGCTGAACGCCGCGACCTACGAGTACCGGGATCGCCGCAACAAGAAGCGTGACTTCCGCCGCCTGTGGATTCAGCGCATCAACGCGGGCGCCCGCCTGCACGGCATGAACTACTCCACCTTCATCGGCGGCCTGAAGCGCGCCGGCATCGACCTGAACCGCAAGGTGCTGGCCGACATCGCCGCCCGCGAACCGGACGCCTTCCGCGCCCTGGTGGACGCGGCGAAAGCCGGCAAGTAAGACCCAATCAGCGGCGCCGCCTCCAGTGATGGAGGCGGCGCTCGCCTTTGGGCTGTGAGGTGTGGGCTCGAAGCCCGCAGCTCAGGGCTCGAAGGTGTCCTGGAAGGCGTAGCGGTCGCCGCGCACCCAGTAGTTGACGTAGCTGGCGCGGCGCTGGCCGCTGTAGGTGGTGCGGCGCAGCAGGAACGCGGCGGTGCCCAGCGGCACCCGCAGCAGATCGGCCTCCTCCTGGCGCAGGTTGACGGCCTCCAGGTTCTGCTCGACGCGTTGCAGCGGTACGCCCAGCGTGACCATGGTCTCGTGGATGCTCTCGACGCCCAGGTTGTGTTCCAGGAGCGCCGGCACCAGCGCGGCGTTGATGTAGCGCTTCTCGATCACCAGCGCCTCGTCGCCGGCGGTGCGCAGGCGGTGGACGAAGATCACGGGGTCGCCGGGCTGGATCTGCAGCACGATGGCGATCTCGGGCGTGGCCTCGATCTGCATGGCGCGCAGTACGGTGGTGCGGTGGTCCGGGTGGCGGGCCCATTCCTTGAAGGGGCGCACGCGGAACATGCCCTGGCGGAAGCGTTTGCCGGTGGGAAAGGTGCCGGCGCCCTGCACGCGGTAGACGTAGCCCTCGCGTTCGAGTTCGTCGATGGCGCGCCGGGCGGTCATGCGGGACACCTCGAATTCGCGGGCGAGCTGCGGTTCGCTCGGCAGCGGGAGGCCCTCGGTGTAATGGCCGCCCAGCAGGCGGTCTTTCAGGGTCGATTTGATGAGCGGGTACTTCGCCATGCATCCCTCCGGTGGCGTCCGCTGGCAGGCGGGGCTTCATCTCATCTTAGGGTTAGTGTCCACAGGACACAAGGTTGTCTGGGCTGTTCCCGAACTGGGGACAACAACGGCGGGTCAGTCCGTGGGCGCTCAGCCGCCGATATGCGACATCTCAACCTTGCCGGCGCGTCCGGGCGTGGCCTCGCCGCGCTCCTCGGAGTAGCGGTCGCGGCGGCTTGCCCACACGCCCTCGATCACGGCGCGCACCTCGGCGTCGCTGGCCCCGGTCCGCAGCGGCGCGCGCAGGTCGGTGCCGTGCCCGGCGAACAGGCAGGTGTACAGCACCCCGACCGCCGACAGCCGCGCCCGCGAGCAGTCGCCGCAGAACGGCGCGCTCACCGACGAGATCAGGCCGACCTCGTGGCCCTGGGCGCCCACATGGCGGGCTGCCACCTCTCCCCGGTAGTTCGCGTTCGCGGGCTGGAATTCGGCCCCGTCGCCGCCCTCGCTCAGGCGGGCCAGCACCTCGCGCGACGGCACCACGCTGTCCAGGTTCCAGCCGTTGTGGTTGCCCACGTCCATGAACTCGATGAAGCGCACCACGGCTTTATCGCGCAGGGCCAGCCACAGTTCGCGCAGGCCGTCCTCGTTCACGCCGCGCTGCACCACCGTGTTCACCTTCACGCCCAGGCCCGCGTGCAGCGCCGCCTCGATGCCGTCCAGCACCCGTTGCGGGTGGGTGCCCAGGCCGTTCATCCGTCCGAAGATCTCCGGGTCCAGAGAATCGATGCTGACCGTCACGCGGTGCAGACCCGCCGCCTTCAGCTCCCCGGCCAGCCGGGGCAGCAGCAGGCCGTTGGTGGTCAGCGCGACGTCCTCCACGCCCTCAAGACGCGTCAGGCGGGCGATGAGCGCCGGGAGCCCCCGCCGCAGGGTGGGCTCGCCGCCGGTGATCCGCAGCTTGCGCACGCCCAGCTCCACGAACACGCGGGCCAGCCGCTCAATCTCCTCGAAGCTCAGCAGTTCCGAGCGTGGCAGGAAGGCATAGTCCGGGCCGAACACGTCTGCGGGCATGCAGTACGTGCAGCGCAGGTTGCAGCGGTCGGTCACGCTGATGCGCAGGTCACGCAGGGGCCGGGCCAACTGGTCGCGGAGCATCGGGTCCACGATACGCGCTGCACCGTTGGATTTCAGCGGGTGGCGCCGCATTCCCGCCCACAGCGGTTGCCCTGGCTCGTTGAACGTGTTGTCCACTGATGTCTAGATGATCCACGGACGCCCGAAAGCGGCCTGGAGACGCGCCGCCGGCCCGTTTCCTGCCCATTGGAGCCGGGTGCCGGGCGGTTGTTCCGTCGTCGGGAACACCCCCCATTCGGCTCATCCATTGATTTCGCCGGGTCACGCTTCTACGCTGGCAGCAGTCACACAACTCCAATCGGGCCGACCGGCCCACGCTCGCCCGCAGGAGGCACGCATGACCGTATCCCGATCACGCCCGAGTCCCGTCCCGGCCCGGAACGCCGCGTACCAGCAACTGGTCGCGCAGCGCAACGCCTTCACGGTCACCATGACCGTCACGTTCCTGGTGCTGTACTTCCTGCTGCCGGTGCTGGCCGGGTACAACAAGCCGCTGATGGCCACCAAGGTCTTCGGGAACGTCACCTTCGGGTACGTGCTGGCCTTCCTGGAATTCGTGATGGGGTGGGTCATGGCGTACATCTACGTGGTCCGTGCCCGCGCCTTTGACCGCCTGGCCGAAGAGGCCCGCCAGTGACCTTCCTCCTCGCCGCGATCATCGTCGCCATCACGCTGGGCGTGACCTTCTGGGCCAGCCGGCGCAACACCAGCGCCGGAGACTTCTACGTGGCCGGGGGCCGCATCAGCGCGACGCAAAACGGCATCGCCATCGCCGGGGACTACATGAGCGCCGCGTCGTTCCTGGGGATCACTGGCCTCATCGCCCTGAACGGCTACGACGGCTTCATGTACTCGGTCGGGTGGTTCATCGCGTACCTCACGGTGCTGTTCATCGTGGCCGAACCCCTGCGCAACCTCGGCAAGTACACCCTGGCGGACATGCTGGTCTACCGCCTGAAAGACCCGCGCGTGCGGACCTACGCGGCCGTGAGCACCATCGTCATCAGCACCTTCTACATGATCGCGCAGGTCGTGGGCGCGGGCTCGCTGATCAGCCTGCTGTCGCGCGGGGCCATCAGCGCGGACATCGCCATTCCGCTGGTCGGCGTGCTGATGATCGTGTACGTCGTGGTGGGCGGCATGCTCGCGACCACGTGGGTGCAGATCATCAAGGCGATGCTGCTGATGTTCGCCACCATCGTCATGACCCTGCTGATTCTCACCAAGTTCGGCTTCTCGTTCTCGAACCTGCTCGGGCAGGTGGAGGCCAAGAACGGCGCGGAGTTCCTGGGCGCGGGCGTGAAGTACAAGAATCCCATCGACCTGATCTCGCTGTGCCTGGCGCTGGTGCTCGGTACGGCCGGGCTGCCGCACATCCTGGTGCGCTTCTTCACCGTGCCCACCGCGCAGGACGCCCGCAAGAGCGTCGTGTGGGCGATGGTGCTGATCGGCGCGTTCTACGTCATGACCGCCTTCATGGGCAACGCCGCCAATGTCCTGCTCGGCAAGGACGCCATCGAGGCGGCCAACAAGGCCGGGAACATGGCCGCCCCGCTGCTCGCGGAGGCGCTGTTCGGCGGCGCGGGCACGGCCGGCGGCGAGTTCGGGCTGGCCTTCGTGACCGCCGTGGCCTTCGCGACCATCCTGGCGGTCGTGGCGGGCCTGACCATCAGCGCCAGCACGTCGTTCACGCACGACATCTACAACGGCGTCCTGAAGGGCGGGCAGGCCAGCGAGGCCGACCAGTTCCGCGTGGCCCGCGTGGCGACCATCGGGGTGGGTGTCGTCGCCATCCTGCTGGGGCTGGCCGCCAAGACGCAGAACGTGGCCTTCCTGGTGGCGCTGGCCTTCGCGCTGGCCGCCAGCGCCAACCTGCCGGTGATCCTGTTCACGCTGTTCTGGCGCCGCTTCAACGCCACCGGCGCGATCTGGGGCATCGTGGGCGGCATCCTGTTCACGCTGCTGCTGATCGCGCTGAGCCCCAACATCATGAAGATCGACCCGGACACGCTGACCACCGGGCGGCATCTGATTCAGGCCAACGCGATCTTCCCACTGGAGAACCCGGGCATCGTCAGCATTCCGGTCGGGTTCCTGTTCGCGTACGTGGGTACCCTGCTGGGTGCGTCCCGCCGCAACGCCGCCCAGGACGACCGTGACTTCGAGGAGATGCAGTTCCGGGCGTATACCGGCGCCGGCACCGACGGCACCGTGGCCGCGCACGACTGAGCGTCACCGCTGGCCGCGCCTGGAGGGGTGTCCAGGCGCGGCTTTTTCGGCCCAGCTCCGGCCCGGCCCCGGCTCCAGTACCCGCGCAGTAACGCCCGTCCTGAATCCCACCTCGGGCGCGTTAGAGTGCTGCCAACACGACGTTATCGCCAGCCGCGCCGAGCGGCGCATCCCGATTCCGAACCGGCCCGGAGGATTCCATGACCACACCGCTGTCCGACCACATCGACGCCATGCTGCACGAGGACCGCGTGATCGCGCCCAGCGAGGCCTTCGCCGCGCAGGCCCGCGTGACGCGGGAGGACTACGACCGCCTGTACCGCCAGAGCATCGACGACCCGCAGACCTTCTGGGCCGACGTGGCGGGCGAACTGGAGTGGATGACGCCGTGGACGCAGGTGCTCGAGTGGCAGGAGCCGCACGCGCAGTGGTTCGTGGGCGCGCAGACGAACATCGCGCACAACGCCCTGGACCGCAACGTCGCGCGCGGCCTGGGCGACAAGCGCGCCATCGTGTGGGAGGGCGAGGACGGCGAGGTCCGCACCTACACCTACGCCGAGCTGCTGGCCGAGGTCAAGAAGGCCGCGAACGCCCTGAGTGGCCTGGGCGTGCAGGCTGGCGACCGCGTGACCCTGTACCTGCCCATGATCCCCGAGGCCGCCATCGCCATGCTCGCGTGCGCGCGGATCGGGGCGGCGCACTCGGTCGTGTTCGGGGGCTTCTCGGTGTCCGCCCTCTCCGACCGGATCAACGACGCGCAGAGCACGGTGCTGATCACCGCTGACGGCGGCCTGCGGCGCGGGAACCTGGTGCCCCTCAAGGCGAACGCCGACGAGGCCGCGAGGACCACGCCGGGCCTGCAGCACATCGTGGTGGTGAACCGTGGGGGCAGCAACCCGCCCATGCAGGAGGGCCGCGACGTGTGGTGGCACGACCTGCTGGCCGGCGCCGGCGAGGAGCACGACGCCGTGCCCGTGGACAGCGAGCATCCGCTGTTCATCCTGTACACCTCGGGCAGCACCGGCAAGCCCAAGGGCGTCCTGCATACCACCGGCGGGTACATGGTCGGCACGTACCTCACCACCCGCACGGTGTTCGACCTGCGCGACGACGACGTGTACTGGTGCACCGCCGACGTCGGCTGGGTCACCGGGCACAGTTACATCGTCTACGGACCGCTGCTGAACGGCGCGACCGTCCTGATGTACGAGGGCGCGCCCAACCAGCCGGACTGGGGCCGCTTCTGGGACATCGTGCAGAAGCACCGCGTCACGATCCTGTACACCGCGCCCACCGCCATCCGCGCGATCATGCGCCAGGGCGACGCGTATCCGAACGCCTACGACCTGAGTTCGCTGCGCCTGCTCGGCTCGGTGGGCGAACCGATCAACCCCGAGGCGTGGATGTGGTACTACCGCGTGATCGGCGGCGAGCGCTGCCCCGTGGTGGACACGTGGTGGCAGACCGAGACCGGCTCGATCATGTTGACCACCCTGCCCGGCGCGTACCCCAGCAAACCCGGCAGTGCCGGCCTGCCGATGTTCGGCGTGGACGCCGCGATCATGACCCGCGAGGGCCAGGAACTCGGCCCGAACGACGGCGGCCTGCTGGTGATCAAGAAGCCGTGGCCCAGCATGCTCCGCACCGTGTACGGCGACGACGCACGCTACCGCAAGAGCTACTGGGGCGAGATTCCGCACGTGTACTTCGCCGGCGACGGTGCCCGCCGCGACGCGGAGGGCTACTACACCGTGATGGGCCGCGTGGACGACGTCCTGAACGTGTCCGGGCACCGCCTGGGCACCATGGAGATCGAATCCGCCCTGGTCGCGCACCCCAGCGTGGCCGAGGCCGCCGTGGTCGGCCGCCCCGACGACGTGAAGGGCGAGTGCGTGGTTGCGTTCATCACCCCGCAGGGCGGCCACACTGTCGATCCCGCCGCCCTGCGCGCCCATGTCAGCAAGGAGATCGGCGCCCTGGCGCGGCCCGACGCGATCATCGTCGCCGAGGCCCTACCCAAGACGCGCTCCGGCAAGATCATGCGCCGCTTCCTGCGCCAGATCGCCGCGGGCCGCGCCATCGAGGGCGACACCAGCACCCTGGAAGACCCCAGCGTGCTCGACCGCCTCGCCGCCACCGAGGCGGTCTGACGGAGGCGCGCGCTTCGCCACGGAACCTCCACCACAAGAGCGGCCCGGCAATGCGCCGGGCCGCTCTGTTTCCTGCTGCAGGGTCAGCTGGGCAGGGAGGCGGTGCGCAGCCAGAACGTGCGCACCGCCTGCACGACGTCCTCGTACTCGCTGAACAGCCGGGGCTTGCAGATGTACGAGTTCGCATAGGCCTCGTAGGCCCGGCGCACGTCCTCGCGGGCGTTGCTGGTGCTGAACACCAGCACGGGCAGGGCGCGCAGGGCCGGATCGCGCTTGAGGTGTTCCAGCAGCCCGAAACCGTCCATGCGCGGCATGTTCAGGTCCATCAGCACGATGTCCGGCAGGGCCTGCTGGTCACTGAGCTGACGGTGCAGGTAGTCCATGGCGTCCACACCATCCGAACATACCGAGAAGGTCGGTGTGGGCTCCAGCGACTCAAACGCTTCCCGCGTCAGGTAGGCGTCGTCCGGATTGTCCTCGACCAGCAGGATATGCAGCGGCGCATGGGGGGACTGGAAGGCTGTCATAGGGATGAGTTCATGATAAAGGACAGGGTCGAATCAAACGTGCTCCAGATGAGATTGATCCCTGAGCAAACCCAGAGGCACGCTCCACGCTTCCTTGGGGTCGCCAGACCTTACGCCACCGCCACCGGTGATACCCCGGCGCTCGCCAGGGCCTGCGCGGCGGTGGCGAGCACCTCCGGCGGTTGCACCAGGGCGAGGCGCACGAAGCCCTCGCCCTGCGTGCCGAAGGCCCGCCCGGGGCTGAGGGCCACGCCGGTCTGCTCGGCCACGCGCAGCGCGAAGGCCACCGAGTCCGTCAGGCCCGGCACGCGCGCCCACGCGAACATGCTCGCCTGCGGGAGCGCCACGTCCCACCCCAGGGCCCGCAGGGCGGGAACCAGCGCGTCGCGGCGGGCCTCGAAGGTCGCCGCGCCCACCCGCCCCACGGCGTCCGGCAGGCCCAGCGCCACCGTCGCGGCGCGCTGGATGCCCAGGTAAGGGTGGAAGTCCACCGCGCCCTTCACGCGCGCCAGCGCGGCCAGAGCGCCGGCGTCGCCTGCCGCGAAGCCCACCCGGAAGCCGCCCATGTGGTGCGTCTTGCTCAGCGAGTGCAGTTCCACGATGCCGTCCAGCCCCGCCTCCAGGGCACTGGGCGCGCGGTAGGCCCCGAAGGTGAGTTCCGCGTACGGATTGTCGTGCACCAGCAGCGTGCCCCGCTGCCGGCACCACGCGGCCGCCCGCGCGAAGAACGCCGCGTCCGCCACGGCGGAGGTCGGGTTGTTGGGGTAGTTCAGCAGCAGCACGCGTGGACGCACGCTGTCCGGCACGGCGTCCAGGTCTGGCAGGAAGCCCGCCTCGGCGCGCAGCGGTACCGTCACGACATTCAGGCCCGCCACCGCCGCGGCGCCCAGGTACGGCGGGTAGCACGGGTCGGGCAGCAGCAGCGTGTCGCCGGGGTCGGTCACGGCCAGCAGCAGGTGCGCCAGGCCCTCCTGCGCGCCGATCAGGGGGAGCACGCCGGCGTCCGGGTCGGCACTGACCCCGAAGCGCCGGTGCAGGTACGCGGCGGCGGCCACCCGCAGGGGCCGCGTATCGCTGGTCATCGGGTAGCGGTACGTGGCCGGATCGCGCGTCGCGTCCCGCAGCGCGTCCAGCACGACCTCCGGCGGGTGCAGGTCTGAGGAGCCGATGCTCAGGTCGATGACGGCCCTGCCGGCGGCCCGCGCGCGGCCCATGGCCTGGTCCATCAGCGAGAAGACGCTGCCGGGCACGGCAGACGTGCGGTCAGAAGCCCACATGGCGCGCAGCCTACCAGAGCCCCCGGCCGCGCGGCGGGCAGTGATCGGCACCACTGGACGCCGCGGTGTGCCGCCCACTGCACTACGCTGAACGCCGACCGTCCACCCTGCTCACGCCCCGAGGTACCGCATGTCCACACCCGCCACCCGCCTGACCGGCCAGCTCGTCCTCGGTGACCGCGTCGTTCCGGGCCACCTCGACTTCACGTCCACCATCGCCGCCATCACGCTCCTGCCGGACGCGCCGGCCACCCTGATCCTGCCGGGCTTCATTGATGCTCACGTACACGGTGGAGACGGCGCGGACACCATGGACGGCCCGGAGGGCGTGCGGCAGCTCGCCCGCTTCCACGCGCGCCACGGCACGACCACGCTTCTGCCCACCACCATCACCAACCCGTGGGAGGACGTGGTGCGCGCCCTGAACGCCGTGCGCGAGGTGATGCAGCAGGGGGTGCCGGGCGGACCGGACATCCCCGGGGCGCACCTGGAGGGGCCGTTCATCAGCCCCGGCCGGCTGGGTGCGCAGCCGCCCTTCACGGTGCTGCCCGAGCCGGAGCTGGTCCGGCAGGTGCTGGAGACCAGCGTGGTCCGCGCCGTGACCATTGCTCCGGAACTGCCGGGCGCGCTGGACGCAGCGCTGGCGATGGGAGCGGCGGGCGTGCGGATCGGGATCGGCCACACCCGCGCGGACACCGCGACCGTCACCGCGTTTCTGGGCACGCTGCACGCGGCGGGCGTCCGCACCTGTGCCACGCACCTGTACAACGCGATGGGCGGTATCGAGGGCCGCGAGCCCGGCGTGCCCGGCGCGCTGCTGGCCGATTCGCACGCGTGGTTCGAGGTGATCCTCGACCTGCTGCACGTGCATCCCACGTCCTTCCTGCTGGCCCGGGCGGCCGCGCCGGAGCGCGTCACGCTGGTCACGGACGCCATGCGTGCCGCCGGCCTGGGCGACGGTGATAGCGAACTCGGCGGGCAGCGGGTGATCGTGCGCGGCGGCGAGGCGCGGCTCCCGGGCGGCTCGCTGGCCGGCAGCGTGCTCACCATGGACCAGGCCCTGCGCAACGCGGCCCGCAGCGGCATTCCGCTCCCCGAGGCGAGCCGCATGCTCAGCGCAGTGCCCGCCGCCTCGCTGGACCTGGCGGACCGCGGCACCCTGAGCACCGGGCAGCGGGCGGACGTGGTGGTGCTGGACACCGACCTGAACGTGCAGGCCGTCTACGTGGGTGGCGTGCCCATTCCCGGAGCGGGCGCATGACCGCCGACTCGGTGATGCTGACCGAGGCCCGCGAGGCGCCGCAGGTGATCGCCCGCCAGCTGCGCGAGAACGTGGACGTGGTGGCCGCCCTGGCCGCGGCCCTGCGGGAGCGCCGGCCCGCGTACGCGGTCACGGTCGCGCGCGGCAGCAGTGACCACGCCTGCACGGTGCTGAAATACGCGCTGGAAACGCACCTGCACCTGCCGGTCGCCAGCCTGGGCCCCAGCGTCCTGACGCTGTACGGCGCGCGGCTCGACCTGCGCGGCGCCCTGCTGATCGCCGTGTCGCAGAGCGGCGCCAGCCCCGACGTGGTCGAGAACGTCCGCGCGGCCCGCGACAGCGGCGCCCTGACCGTCGCCCTGGTCAACGTGGAGGGCAGCGACCTCGCGCACGCGGCCGAGTTCGTGCTGCCGCTGCGCTGCGGCGAGGAGCGCGCGGTGGCGGCGACCAAGAGCTACCTCGCCAGCCTGGGCGCGTTCCTGCCGGTCATTGCGGCTCTGACCGATGATGAGGCCCTGAGCGCCGCGCTCGCGGGCCTGCCGGACGTCCTCTCGCGCACCCTGGACGTCGAGGCGAGCGCCGACGACCTCGCGCAGCGCTACCGCTTCGCGGAGAACCTACTGGTGCTCGCGCGTGGCCTACACTACGGCGTCGCCCAGGAGGCCGCGCTGAAACTCAAGGAGACCAGCGGCATCCACGCCGAGGCGTACTCCGCCGCCGAGTTCGCGCACGGCCCCCGCCGCCTGCTCGCCGAGGGCCTGCCCCTGCTGGGCTTCGCGCCCAGCGACGCCGCCCGCGACGCCACCCTGGCCGCGTACGACGACCTGCGCGCCGCCGGCGCCGACCTGCGCACCATCGGCCCGGCTCCGGGCAGCACCCTGCCCACGCCCGCCACCGGCCACGCCCTCACGGATGTCCTGCCCAGCGCGCTGGCGTTCTACCTCTTCGCCGCGCACCTCGCCCGGCACCGCGGCCTGAATCCGGACGCCCCGCCCGGCCTGAGCAAGGTCACCCGCACCCGCTGACCACACACCAAAAAAACTCCCCCGGAGTGGGGGAGTGGAGGCACGGTCCTGGAGGCACCGTCCGGACGTTATTCGCCGTAGGCGGCGCCGTACACCGGGATGGACACGTTGGTCAGTACGTCCCCGCCCGACTGCAGGGCGATGGTGGCGACGCTGTTCACGGCGGTGGTGGTGTTCGAGCGGCTGACCGTCACGTGCAGCAGGGCCGAATCGCCGCGCGTCGTCACGTCGTCCAGGGCGATGGTGGTGCCCTCGGGCAGGCCGCTCACGGCGATGCTCAGGTCGCTGGGCACTGAGCCGCCCAGGGCCGTCAGGGGCACTTCCACGGCCATCCAGCTGCTCTCCGTCTGGAGCGCCGTGTACTCCATGCCGCTGTCGTCCGTGGCATAGGCCTGGGGGGCAGCGGCGAACGCGGTGGTGGCGGTCAGGGTCAGGGCGGCAACGGCGGTCATCAGCAGCTTGTTCATGGTCGGTCTCCTTGTTCCGTCCGGTGGCGGCCCCTGTGGCCTTCCTGCCGGCGCTGAACAGAGCATGCCGGCCCTGTTCGCAGGCGCGGTGTACGGAATGCGAAGGTTGATCGAATACTGATGCCGGTACTTCACGTGCTGGACAGGCAATTCACATCGGGCGCCCAGAAAGCCCCATCCGGCCACCTACAATCGGGCATATGGCCGACGCCAGCCTGGAAGTCCTCACGTCCATGATTACGCCCGCCGTGCTGATCAGCGGGGCCGGTACGCTGCTGATGAGCACCAGCACCCGCGTGGGCCGCGCCACCGACCGCGTGCGGCAGCTCACGGCGCGCTTCAAGGTGCTCGTCAGCGAACAGGGCCGCACCGAACCCCTGGCCCGCGAGGAAAAGCAGATGATCATGCGTCAGCTCCCGCGCCTCGCCCGGCGCAGCCAGCTCCTGACGCGCGCCATGACCGCCATGTACATCGCCGTGGCACTCCTCGTCCTGACCAGCATCCTGATCGGCGCGGCCAGCCTGTCGCGCCTGAGTTTCGGGCTGGTGCCGGTGCTCATGGCGATCCTGGGCGCGGCGTCGCTCGCCATCGGCGCGTTGATCCTCACCTTCGAGATGCGCCTGAGCGCCCGCACCACCAAGGAGGAGATGGGCTTTCTGGTCGGCCTGGGGAAGCACTACGCCGGGCTGTACGCAGACAGAGACTGAGTAGAACGGCAAACCCCCACCCGTTCCCAGGTGGGGGCTCTTCGCTCGACCATCAGCTATCGACGATCAAGCATCAGCGTCAGTTCGTGTACGTCACGTTCTCGTTCACCATGCCGGGGCGGGTGTCGTCGTACGTGCGGTCGCCCGTCACGGAGTCGCTGCTGCTGCCGGCCTCGCCGTACTTCTCCAGCGTGCGGTCGTCCGCGACCTGCATGTCGCGCACGGTCTGCAGGCCGGTGCCCGCGGGAATCAGCTTCCCGAGGATGACGTTCTCCTTCAGGCCGATCAGGTCGTCCACCTGGCCCTTCATGCTGGCTTCGGTCAGCACGTGGGTGGTGTGCTGGAAGCTCGCCGCCGACAGCCACGACTTGGTGGTCAGGCTGCTCTTGGTGATGCCCAGCAGGACAGGCTTCCACGAGCTGGGCGTGCTGCCTTCGGGCAGGGCGTCGTTCGCCTGGTCGACTTCCCAGCGCTCGACGGTCTGACCCTCGAGCAGGTCGGTGTCGCCGCCGTCCACGATCTCCACGTAGCGCAGCATCTGGCGGATGATCACCTCGATGTGCTTGTCGTGAACCTTCACGCCCTGCGAGCGGTACACGCGCTGCACTTCGTCCACCAGATACTTCTGGGCAGACTCGTTGTCCTTGTGTTCCAGCAGGTCGTGGGGGTTGACCGCGCCGCGCGTGAGCTGCTGCCCGGCCTCGACGCGCACGCCGTCACGGATGTCGGGGGCCAGACGGGTGGCGCGCGAGACCTTGTGCAGCTTGCCGCTGTACTGGGCGTCGTCGGCTTCCACCTTGATCAGGTAGCGTTCCTCTTCTTCCGTGATGTGCAGCGTGCCGGTGGTGTCGGCGATCAGGGCCGGCACCTTGGGCTTGCGGGCCTCGAACAGCTCGATCACGCGGGGCAGACCCATGGTGATGTCGCCGCTACCGGCCACGCCGCCGGTGTGGAAGGTGCGCATCGTGAGCTGCGTGCCGGGCTCGCCGATGGACTCGGCAGCGACCACGCCGACCGCCTCGCCCATGCTGACCGGCTTGGCCTGTGACAGGTCGTAGCCGTAGCACTTCTGGCACACGCCGCTCTTGACGCGGCAGTTCAGTGGGGTGCGGACGTAGATCTCCTGAAGCTGCTTGGCGTCCTTGGTGATCGCCTTGACGTCTTCCAGGGACAGCATCTCGCCCTCGCGCAGGGTGCGGCCACCGCTCAGTTCGACGTCGGCGGTCAGCGTCCGGCCGTAGATCGAGGTCTCGATCTCGCTGGCCTTGCGGCTGCGCCACTCGCCGGTGCGGTCATCGGTCGCGCCCAGGCTAATGGTGCTGTAGTCGGTGGTGCCACAGTCCACGTCGCGCACGACGACTTCGTGGGCCACGTCCACCAGCTTGCGGGTCAGGTAGCCGGAGTCGGCGGTGCGCAGCGCCGTGTCGGCCCCGCCCTTACGCGCGCCGTGCGTGCTGATGAAGTACTCCAGCACGGTCAGGCCCTCGCGGAAGGACGCCAGGATCGGCACCTCGATGGTGCTGCCGTCGGGGCGGGCCATCAGGCCGCGCATCCCGGCGAGCTGCGTGATCTGCTGCGCGTTCCCACGCGCGCCGGACTGGCTCATGATCCACAGCGGGTTGAAGGGGTAGTTCTGGCCGAAGTTCTCGAACATCGCGTTCTTGACTTCGTCCTTGGTGTCGTTCCACAGCTGCACGACCTGCTTGTACCGCTCTTCTTCGGTCATGAAGCCGAACTCGTAGTTCTGCTCGATCTCCGCGACCTGCGCGTTGGCGCGGGCCAGGATCTCGGGCTTGCTGGGCGGAATCACGATGTCGTCGATGCCGATGGTGATGCCCGAGGACGTGGAGAGCTTGAAGCCCGAGTCCTTCAGGGCGTCCAGCAGCCCGGCGGTCGCCTCGATGCCCAGGTGCTTGAAGCACGCCATGACCATGTCCTTGAGGGCGTCTTTCTCGTACGCGGTCTCGAGGTTGACCAGGGTGTCGACCAGGTGCGCCTGGTTGCCCAGGGCCTCCATGACCAGGCGGCGGAACATCACGCGCCCGGCGCTGGTGTCGAAGGTGGTGCCGTTCAGGCGGATGCGGACGTGATCCTGATAGTCGATCTCGCCGCGCTCGACCGCCATGATCGCCTCGTCGGGGTTGCTGAAGATGTACTTCAGGCGCCCGGCGCTGATCTCGCGGCCGTTCAGCGTGATGGGGCTGTTCAGGGCGATGGTGCCGGCGTCTAGGGCGCTCAGGACGTCCTGCTCGCTGGCGAAGTCGGTGCCGGCGCCCAGGTTGTCCTTGCGCAGCAGCGTCAGCGTGAAGATCCCCAGGATGATGTCGCGGCTGGGCTTGACGTTCGGCTCGCCGTTGGCGGGCGACAGCAGGTTGTGCGACGCCAGCATCTGGATGCGGGCCTCGGCCTGCGCCTGCGCGCTCAGCGGGACGTGAATCGCCATCTGGTCGCCGTCGAAGTCGGCGTTGAAGGCTTCACAGACGAGCGGGTGGAGCTGGATGGACTGGCCTTCCACGAGCACCGGCTCGAAGGCCTGGATGCCCAGTCGGTGCAGCGTGGGCGCGCGGTTGAGCAGCACGACCTTGTCCTCGATGACCTCTTCCAGCGCGTCCCACACGGTGTCGCGGGTGTCGCGGTAGCGTTCGAGCATCTTGCGGGCCTGCTTGATGTTCGTGACCTCGCCCTTCTCCTCGAGCACCTTGAACAGGAAGGGCTTGAAGAGCTCCAGCGCCATGCGCTTGGGCACCCCGCACTGGTGCAGCTTGAGCTGCGGGCCGACCACGATGACCGAGCGGCCGGAGTAGTCCACGCGCTTGCCGAGCAGGTTCTGGCGGAAGCGGCCCTGCTTGCCGCCGAGCAGGTCGGTCAGCGAGCGCAGGCTGCGGTCAGAGCCGGGGTTGGTCACGGGGCTGCCGCGGCGTCCGTTGTCGATCAGCGCGTCCACCGCTTCCTGAAGCATGCGCTTCTCGTTGCGGATGATCATGTCGGGCGCGCCCTGGTTGATCAGCTTCTTGAGGCGGTTGTTGCGGTTGATCAGGCGGCGGTACAGGTCGTTCAGGTCGCTCGTCGCAAAGCGCCCGCCGTCCACCTGCACCATCGGGCGCAGGTCTGGCGGCATGACCGGCACGGTGTTGAGGATCATCCACGTGGGGTTGTTGCCGCTGCGCTTGAACGCGCGCGTCACTTCCAGCCGTTTGCGCGCCTTGGCGCGCTTGTGGCGGCTCGAGTCCTTCATCTGCTCGCCCAGCTCAGCTTCCAGGGTGTCGAGGTCGAGGTCGTCCAGCAGCTCCTTGACGGCCTCGGCGCCCATCTTCGCCTCGAAGTCGTACGACTCGATGACGCGCACCTGCTTGCGCACCAAGTCGATCTCGATGCGGCCGCTGATCTCGCTGCGGAGGTTGCCGGAGTCGGCCAGCTCGTCGCCGGGCTCGACGCGGTCGCCGTTGACGACCAAGGGCTCGTCCTGGTACGGGTAGACCTTCGCCTTGCTCACGATCACGCTTGCGGGCGCGTGCAGCGTGATGACGCCGTCCGCTTCCGCCGTGACCTGCTCCTCGACGTCGATCGCCCCGATGACCCGCTGGCCCTTGCGGACCGTGCTGCCGTCACCGACCAGCACGTGCATGGTGGGGTTGATGGGGTACTCGGCGCGGCGCACCCAGTGGGCGGTGACCGTCGTGTCGCCCTTCTTCTTGGGGAAGGTCACGCCCGTGAGGCTGGAGTCACGGCTCACGCGCAGGCGCTGGCCGGACTTGGCGCTCGCCAGCACCGCGCCGGCGTCCACGATCTCGCCGTAGGCCACCTGCACGTCCATGCCGTGCGGGATGTACACGCGGGCGATGATCTCGCCGGCGGGGACGGGCGCGGCCGGCGCGGCGTCCTCGTCGTCGGAGGCGGGCGCGCTGGGCGCCACGGCGCTCTCGCGCAGCTCGACCATCACCGAGTCCTCGCCCATGTCGTGCAGGAAGGCCGTGCCCGCAACCGGCGCGGTGATCTCCACGTCGCTTTCCAGCTCGGCCAGGATCTCGCCGGCGCGGAAGCTGTCCTGCTGCACCAGCGCGTCGGCGGGCACGGGCAGGGTCGCCTCGACTTCCTCGCTGTACGCGATCTCGGCGCGGCGCGGGAAGCGGAACTGAGCCAGACCGTCCATCTTCGCGACCACGTTGCCGCCCAGGGTCTGCCCGCGCGTCACGTACTCGCCGTCACGGATGACCGCTTCCTGGCCGTTGGGGATGGTGTAGGTCTCCTGGCGGCCGAAGCGCAGCTCGCGGTACTCGTCGTCCGAGAGCAGCTCGCCGCGCTTGAGGGGCCGGCCGTCCTTCTGCGCGTTGCGCGGATCGGTGACCAGGAAGGAGCTGAAGTACAGCACCTTTTCCAGCTGCCCGGCACTCAGGTCGAGCAGCGTGCCGATCTTGCTGGGCGTGTCCTTGACGTACCAGATGTGCGCGGCCGGCGTCGCCAGGTCGATGTGACCCATGCGGTAGCGGCGCACCTTGCTGGACGTGACTTCCACACCGCAGCGCTCGCAGACCTTGCCCTCGTAGCGCTGGCGCTTGTACTTGCCGCACGCGCACTCGTAGTCCTTCTGCGGCCCGAAGATGCGCTCGTCGAACAGGCCCTCGCGCTCGGGCTTCAGCGTGCGGTAATTGATGGTCTCGGGTTTTTCCACCTCGCCAAAGCTCCACTCGCGGATCTTCTCCGGGCTGGCGATGGCGATACGGACTTTGTTGAAGTCTTTCAAATTGATCGTGCTCCTTGAGTGGAGGCGTGGTCGTGCATGAAGCCCATCAGTCTACGGGTCTGTGGCCTGAACATTCAGTGAGTTCGTGCCATTTCAGGCCTCAGACCCCAACTGCCCTTGAAGCTCAGTGCCCGCGCATCAGCGCTTGGGCATCATCCCTTCGAAGATGTCCACGTTCTTGTCGTGGGTATCGAGCACCTCGACATCCAGGCCCAGCGAGTGGAGTTCCTTGACGAGCACCTTGAAGGACTCGGGGATGGTGCTGCCGGAGACTTCCTCGCCCTTGACGATGCTCTGGTACGCGGCGTCGCGGCCGTCGATGTCGTCGGACTTGATGGTCAGCATTTCCTGAAGGGTGTGCGCCGCGCCGTAGGCCTCGAGCGCCCACACTTCCATCTCGCCGAAGCGCTGGCCGCCGAACTGCGCCTTGCCGCCCAGCGGCTGCTGGGTGATCAGGCTGTACGGGCCGGTGGAGCGGGCGTGCAGCTTGTCTTCCACCATGTGGTACAGCTTCATCACGTACATGGTGCCGACCACGACCGGGCCGCTGATGGGCTCACCGCTGCGGCCGTCGTACAGGATGCTCTTGCCGGTGCGGGCGAGCTGCATCTGGGCCTTCTCGTAGTCGCCGTTGGGGGCGTCCACGACGCCGACCTTGCCGGCGCGGTCGAGCACTTCCTGCTCGCGCTTGTCGAGCTCGAAGCCCTCGTCCTTGAGGCGCTGCAGCCGCTCGGCCGCCGCGACTTCCAGCATCTCCTTGATGGACGCTTCCGTCACCGAGTCGAACACCGGGGTCTCGAACTTCTGGCCGGTCAGGCGGGCCACCTCGCCCAGGTGCGTTTCCAGGATCTGGCCCAGGTTCATGCGGCTGGGCACGCCCAGCGGGTTGAACACCAGGTCGACCGGCGTGCCGTCTTCCAGGTAGGGCATGTCCTCGGGGGCCATGATCTTGGACACGACGCCCTTGTTGCCGTGGCGGTTGGCCACCTTGTCGCCCACCTGCAGCTGACGCTTCTGGGCCACGTACACGCGCACCATCTCGCGCACGCCGGGCTTGAGGTCCACGCCCTCGTCGCCGCGGCGGAAGCGCACGGTCTTGACCACGATGCCGCCCTGACCGGACTGCACGCGCAGCGAGGTGTCCTTCACTTCACGGGCCTTCTCGCCGAAGATCGAGCGCAGCAGGCGTTCTTCCGGGGTGGGTTCGGACTCGCCCTTGAAGGACGTCTTGCCGACCAGGATGTCGCCGGGCTTGACCTCGGCGCCCACACGCACGATGCCGTCCTCGTCCAGGTCGCGCAGCGCGGCTTCCGACAGGCCCGGGATGTCGCGGGTGATCTTCTCCGGCCCGAGCTTGGTGTCGCGCGCCTCGATCTCGTCTTTCTCGATGTGCACGGACGTGTAGAAGTCCTTGCGCACCAGGCCCTCGGAGATGCAGATGGCGTCTTCGAAGTTGAAGCCGTCAAAGGGCATGATCGCGATGGTGATGTTCTGCCCCAGCGCCAGGCGGCCGAGATCCGAGGCGGGACCGTCCGCGATGACCTGCCCGCTCACCACGTCGTCGCCCACGTTCACGATGGGGTGCTGGTCGAGGTTGGTGCCCTGGTTGGAGCGCGTGAAGCGCACGAGTTCGAAGGTGCGCACGTTGCCCCGGACCATGCTGGCCGCCGCGGAGTCCTCGGTCAGCGTGACCTGGATGTTGCGGGCGTCCACGTAGGTCACGCGGCCCGTCACGTCGCTCACGACGCTGGTGCCGGAGTCCGTCACCACGCGGCGCTCGACGCCGGTGCCCACGGCGGGCGAGTCGGCGCGCACCAGCGGCACGGCCTGCGACTGCATGTTCGATCCCATCAGTGCGCGGTTGGCGTCGTCGTGCTCCAGGAAGGGAATCAGCGACGTGTTGATCGACACGATCTGCTTGGGCGACACGTCCATGAAGTCGACTTCTTCGGGCGTGTACCACAGCGGGTCGCCCTTGCGGCGGGCCAGAACGCGCTCGTCGCTGAAGGTGCCGTCCGGCTGCAGCGGCGAGTTCGCCTGCGCGATGGTGTAGCGATCCTCGATGTCGGCCGTCATGTACTCGACCGTCTCGCTGACCTTGCCGTCCTGCACGCGGCGGTACGGGGCCTCGATGAAGCCCAGGTCGTTCACCTTGGAGTAGCTGGCGAGCGAGGAGATCAGGCCGATGTTCGCGCCTTCGGGCGTCTCGATCGGGCAGATGCGGCCGTAGTGCGTACGGTGCACGTCGCGCACGTCGAAGCCGGCGCGCTCGCGGGTCAGGCCGCCCGGCCCCAGGGCCGAGATGCGGCGCTTGTGGCGCAGGTCGGACAGCGGGTTGGTCTGGTCCTTGAACTGGCTGAGCTGGCTGCGCCCGAAGAACTCGCGCATGGCCGCCACGATGGGGCGGTTGTTCACCAGCTTGGTGGGCGTCGCGGCGTCCGGGTTGCCAAGCAGCATGCGCTCGCGCACGCCACGCGCCATGCGGCCCATGCCCACGCGGAGCTGGTCGGCGAGCAGTTCGCCCACGGTACGCACGCGGCGGTTGCCGAGGTGGTCGATGTCGTCCTCACCGACCGGCACGTCGTGCAGCACGCCGTCGGCGTCGGCCATCGGCACGGTCTCGCGGCCGTACTGCAGCGCCATCAGGTAGCGGATGGTGTCCACCAGACCGGCGTCGCTGAACTTGCCGTCCTGGAAGGTCAGCAGGGTGTGCTCGCTGCGCTGCACGCCCAGCTTGCGGTTCATCTTGAAGCGGCCGGGCTCGCCCAGGTCGTAGCGCCGGGGATCGGCCAGCAGGCCGTAAAGGTACTGGATCGCCTTGTCGCGCTTGGGCGGGTCGCCGGGGCGCAGCACCGTGAACAGGCGCAGCAGCGCTTCGTCGGCGCCCATGCCGGCGCTCTTGTCCTCGGGCAGCTCCAGATCAGGCTCGAACTCCGTGAACAGCGAGCGCAGCTGGGCGTCGTCGTAGCCGAGCACGCGCAGCAGCATCGCCACGGGGAACTTGCGCTTGTTGACCTTCATCTCCAGGATGCCGGACGCGAATTCCAGCTCGATCCACGGCCCACGCTTGGGCATGGGGATGATCGCGCCGGTGTACATCTTCTTGATGCCCTTGTAAGAGCTGGTGAAGTACACGCCGGGCGAGCGGTGAATCTGCGAGATCACGACGCGGTCGGCGCCGTTGATCACGAACGAGCCGTCCTCGGTCATCAGCGGCAGGTCGCCCAGGAAGACCTGGTCTTCCTTGATCAGGCCCGAGTCCTTGTGGATCAGCTGGAGCTTGGCGTACATCGGGGCCTGGTACGTCAGGTCCTTCTCGCGGCACTCTTCCGGCGAGTAGGGCGGATCGCCCAGGCGGTACTCGAGGAAGTCGAGCACCAGACCCGTCGAGCGGCCCTTCTCGGTCTCGTCGATGGGGAAGACTTCCTTGAAGGCACTCTGAAGGCCGACATTGCTGCGCTTCTCGATGGACGTGTCAGCCTGGAGGAAGGCACGGAAGGAATTGACCTGCACTTCCGTCAGGTTCGGAAGCGGAATCACTTCCGAGATTTCACCGAAACGTTCGATGCGGGGTTCTTGTTTGTTGAGCGTCATGCACACCTCGCCGCGCACCCTGCGTACTCCCTGCGTCCCCTCGGGGCCAAAACGGCGCAGGAGGAACCGCAACCCTTCTCGGTCGCGTTCCCTGAAATAAGAAATTAGTTGTGGTGTCCGCTGGATACCAAGGAACTCCTGCGCGACCCATCATGGTCGGCCAAAGGCGAGTATAGAGGACACGGGGGTAAAGAGTCAACTGGGGCCTGCCGGTGGAGAAGGCGGCGGGAGGGGTCCGAAAGCCGCCCGCAGGTCGAAGGAACGGGTCGATGCCCGGTCAGTCCTAGAGGCGCGAGGCCCCGCTGCTCAGGATGCGTGGGGAAGTGGTCCAGGGACGGTCGCGGGCAGCCCCTGCTCACGTGGCAGGAGTGCCGCGGCGAAGAGGTGACCCGAGCACGCCCCCCGCACCGTACGGACGGTCACGAGCGTCCACAGGGCGGTGAGCGCAGTCACCAGAACGTGGCCCAGCGTGGAGAAGACGTTCAGGTGCGTCAGCGCCCCCAGGCTGAAGGTCGCGGCGGCGTACACACCGAGCGGGAAGGTCAGGCCCCACCAGCCCAGGTTGAACGGCAGGCCCCGGCGCAGGACGTGCAGGGTGGTCATGGTGGCGAGCGCCAGCCACCACCCGCCGAAGCCCCACAGCACCAGCCCGCCCACCAGCCCCATGCCGGTCAGCGTGGGCGCGAGGGCGCCCAGGCCCTGCGCGGCCAGGACGCGCGGCGCGGCGTCGCCCAGTTGCAGCAGGGCGAGGGCACCCGTGGCGAGCGGTCCCAGCGGCAGGAACATGCTCACCGCGAGGTCTGGCGTGGGCAGCCCGTGCTGTGCGAGGCGCAGGATCAGGACGGCGATCAGCATCAGGGCCAGCGGCACCGACAGCGCGAACAGCACGTAGCCGGCGTAGACGAGCGGCGCGGCCGCGTGCTCGCTCAGGTGCGGCGCGATCAGGCCTGCGCTCGCGGCGGCCACCTCCGACGCCACCACCGGCAGCAGCCACACCCCGGTCATGCGTTCCAGGGCGTGATCCTGCCGAGTGAACATCACGTAGGGCACGAGCAGCCCCACCAGCACCGAGAGCAGAGCGTCAAAGGCCCACAGGTCGCGTGCCAGCCACGCGGCCCCGGCCCCCCAGCGCGGCACGCCGTACACGATCAGCCCGTTGATGAGGGTCGCCAGTCCCATCGGCAGCGCGCCCAGAAACATGCTCTGGACCGGGTGCACCAGGGTGGCGCGGCTCTCATGCGGATACAGCGCGAGCCGCGCCACCGACAGCCCCGTGAACACGGCGAACACGGCCATATTCATCCACCACAGGCCCTCGCCGAGGAGCGCCGCGCCGGGAACGGGCACGTGCGGCAGCAGCAGCGCGAGGATGCCGGTGCCCATCGTCGCGGCGAACCAGTTGGGCGTAAAGCCCCGGACGACTCCGGCGAGTCCCTCTGGGTGGGCAGAAGCGCACGGGGTGGTCATGCCCGGAGGCTAGGGCGGCGCGTCCATAAACTCAAATCACCATTCTCTCTACTGCCCCAAAAATCACTAATATCTTGTGGTGGCCCTGAATCCGGAGCACCTGCTGACCTTTGCCCGTGTGGCCCGGCTGGGAAGCCTCAGCGCCGCCGCCGGGGAGCTGAATCTCACGCAGCCTGCCGTGTCCAGCCAGCTCAAGCTGCTGGCGCACGCGGTCGGCGAGCCGCTGTTCACCCGGCACCGCAGCGGCGTGACCCTCACGGACGCCGGGTCGGCCCTACTCCCGCACGCACAGGCGCTGTCCCGCGTGCTGGACGGCGCGCGCACCGTGATTCAAGAGCGGCGGGGCCTGGAGGCTGGCCTGCTTCGCCTCGCTGCGAGCAGCACCATCGCTGCCGGCCTGCTGCCCGGCCTGCTCGCCACGTACCACGGCCGGCATCCCGCCGTGGCCTTCCACATCCGCCAGGGAAACACCCAGGAGGTGCTGGCCGCCCTTCAGGCTGGCGCGGTCGAGATCGCACTGATCGAGGGACCGGGCGGCCCCGTGCTCCCTGAGTGGCAGCGGCAGGTCTTCGCACACGACGAACTCGTGCTGGTGGGGGCTCCTGGCTTCACGCCCGACCCGTCCGCCCCGCTGCCGCTGATCTGGCGCGAGCGCGGCAGCGGCACCCGCGAGGTGGCCGAACAGGCGCTCGCCGCAGCGGCGCTGGTCACGTCCAGCCGACTGGAACTGCCGGGCACGGACGCGGTCAAGGAGGCAGTCATCCAGGGCCTGGGCGCCGCGATCCTGCCAGAACTGCGGGTGCGGCGGGATCTGGAGTTCGGGGTGCTGACACGGCTGCCGCTGGACCTGCCGGGCCTGCGCCGCCCACTCACCCGTGTGAGCCTGGAGACGGAGCAGCTCTCCCACGCCGCCCGCGCCTTCCTGGGTGTGCTGCACGGCCATCACAGCGGGCCGACTGGAGACTGAACCCCGTGCCCGGCGCGTCCGGAGACCGTGCCGGGGTGGCGGCACTCGTCTCGGCTGTTGTCCGATTCTCCATCCTGCCCGCTGTGCTGCACGCTCGGCCGGTAGCATGGCGCTGTGGACGTCCTCGCTCCGTATCTGCCGACCCTCTACCTGATCGTGCGCGGCCTGGCGGTGCTGTGCCTGATCCACGCCATCGCCACGCGACAGCAGCCGTACCTGATGATCATGCTGGGCCTGGGCGCCGTGCTGGGCAGCCTCTTCGGGCTGGCGTTCACGGTGTACTACGCCTTCGCCGTGCTGTTTCCGGCGATGCGCGGCGGCTCGCGGGCCGCGGGCCGGGCCGTGGCGCGCGGCGTGGACGCCCTCAAACCCCTCGACCTGCGCATCCGCGACGCGCAGGCCGAACTCGCCGAGAGCGACACCCTGCAAAACCGCGCGGACCTCGCGGCGCTCCAGGCCCGCGCAGGCCGCCAGGACGACGCGCAGGCCACTCTAGAGCCCCTGCTGCGCGGCCTGTACGCCGACGATCCGGTGGTGCTGCTCACCAGCGCCGAACTCGACCTGGCCCGGCAGCACCCGGCCGACGCCGAGGCGAAACTGAACAAGGTCGACCTGAAGACCAGCGCCGCCACGCGCACCCGCACGCTGACCCTGCTGGCCCAGGCCCAGGAGGCCCAGGGCAAGCCCGACGCCGACGCCACCTTCCAGCAGGCGATGGTCGCCGCCACGACCGAGGAACCCCGCGCCCGCTACGCCGCCTTCCTGGTCCGGCAGGGCCGGGGTGGAGAGGCCCGAGCGGTCCTGGAGCAGATGGCCAAGACCGAATCCCGCGCCACGGCGCTGTACCGCCGGCAGGAACGCGAGTGGTTCCAGATGGCGGCGGGCCTGCGCCGGGACCTCAGGTAGGGTTGAGAAGGGCCAGGACGTTGCGGGCAGCCGGTTCGTCGCCGGCCGTGCGGAAAGCGGTCAGGGCGAGGGTCCACTCGGCCGCCGCCTCCGCCGCGTGACCGTGGGCGGCGTGCCACTCGCCCAGCCCCCGGTGGGCACAGCCCACGGCGACAGAGTCCGTCGTCCGCTGCGCGCACAGCAGCGAGGTCTCGAAGTGGGAGCGGGACTCTGTGGCCCGGCCCAGGTGCAGCGCGACCAGCCCGAGCTCATAGGCGTTGATGGCCACCGCGAGGTCGTCGTCGCCCAGCGCGGCAATGAGGCGGCGTTCCTCCTCGAAACACGACCACGCGGCCGTCCAGTTGTCCGCCATGCGCTCCACCATGCCGAGCTGATGGAGCAGCACATGCTCGGTCTGGAGGGTGCCGCTGGCCTGCGCGTCCTGCCGGAGCGCGCCGTAGATGGCGCGGGCACGTCCGAGGTGGCCGGTGGACGCCGCACAGTACCCCAGGTTGAAGCGGGCCTCGAAGATGCCCTCGGGCGGCGTGGTGGGATCGTCCAGCACGGCCTGGAACAGGACTTCCGCCGCCGCGTAGTCGCCCCGGGTGTACCGCGCCCAGCCCTGCCGAAGTCGGTCCATGGCGTCACTGTGAGGGTGGTTCGCGCGTCCAGCAAGGGCGGTAGGCCATTCATATTACCCGGGTGATATTGCCACCTGCTTTTTCGCCGGGTAATATCCGGGCATGGACGCCACCCCCACCTACACCGTCTTCCTCGGCCAGCGCCGGCTTCTCACCGCCCCGCTGCGCGAGGTGCTCACGACCCTCAAGACGCTGGAGCGCACCGGCACGGAACCGCTGCTGATCTTCAACGACCAGACCGGACGCACCGTGGACTTCGACCTCAGCGGCTCGCTGGACGACGTACTCGCCCGCGAGGACCCCGCGCCGGCCAGATCCGGCCCCGGCCGCCCGAAACTCGGCGTGGTCTCGCGCGAGGTCAGCCTGCTGCCCCGCCACTGGGAGTGGCTGGAGGCGTGGCCGAACGGCGCCTCCGCCGCCCTGCGCCGCGTGATCGACGAGGCCCGCAAGGCCGACCCGGCGGCCGAACGCCGGCGCATGGCCGTGCTTCCCACGGACCGCTTCCTGACCGTCATGGGCGGCGACCTGCCCGGCGCGGAGGACGTCAGCCGCGCGCTGTACGCCGGCGACGGCGCCACCTTCCGCGCCCTGGTCGCCGCGTGGCCCGAGGACGTCCGTCTGCACGTCCTGCACCTCGCCGCCCCGGCCTTCGAGACGGGGGAGGGCACGTGAGCCCTGTGCTCCCCACGCCCCGGCCCGGCGTGGCCCGCGTCACGCACGTTCCGTCCGGACGCAGCCTGCTCGTCCCGAGCGTGAACGTGGACGCCTTCCTGAACCGGACACGCTTCGAACTGATGACCGGAACCCACCGCCACGCGGCGCTGCAACGCGACTGGACCGGAGACGGCGCGGCCGCCTTCACCTTCGACGTGCTCGACACGCTGACGCCCGGCGACGCCACCCCCGCCACCCTGCGCGACGACCTCGAGGAGCTGCTGACCCTGTGGCAGGAAAAACTGAACCGCCCGGCGGCCCTGTGTTACTGACGCCCGACCTGACCGCCGAGCAGCTCGAACGGCTCGCCCGCCAGGACGCCCCGGACGTGCGGGCCGCCGTCGCCGCCCACCCGAACACGCCGCCCCACGTGCTGAGCGCCCTGGCCCCGGAGTTCCCCGGCGAGGTGCTCGGCAACCCCGGCCTGCCCCTATTGCGGCTCGCGCACCCAGGCCTGGTCCTCGAGTGGCCGCGCGCCACCCAGCTGATCCTGATCCGGCACGCGCGGGCGCCCCGCTGGCTGCGCCGCTACGCGCTCACGCACGCACAGAGCGACTATCAGGTGGCGCTGGCGACCAACCCTGCCCTGGAGGCCGAGACCGTGGCCGTCCTGGCCGCCCATCCCGCATGGCAGGTGCGCGCCCGGATCGCCGCCCGGCCCGACCTGCCTGCCGCGCTGATCGAGGCGCTGGCCGCCGATCCGGACTACGGCGTGCGGATGTACATCGCGGCCCGCGCCGACCTGCCCGAGTCCGGCGTGGCCCGCCTGCGCCGCGACTCCTCCGTGTTCGTGCGGCAGGTGCTGGAACAGACGCAGCGCGCCGGGCTGGCCGCCTTCTTCCTGGGCCTGTGCGTGCTTGGCCTGTAGGCCCGCGCTCCAGTGGCCTGCTCTATGTTCCCGCTGTCGGACGGGTGAAATGAGGGCTGGAGTGCGGGCGGTGAGGGATCGGGACAACCGAGACCACGGGGTTGAAACAGAAACGTCGTGTCACGGGTAAAACGGAGCTCCAACCAGACGACACAGTCCCGCCTCGGCGGGGCGTGGTCCTTGATCCAAGGAAAAACCCCCACCTTTCGGCGGGGGCTGCACTCCGGTGGGAGGGGACTTACTTGAGTTCGACCTTGGCGCCGGCCGCTTCCAGCTGGGCCTTGATCTTCTCGGCTTCGTCCTTGCTGATGCCTTCCTTCAGCGCGCCGCCCTTCTCGCTCATGTCCTTGGCTTCCTTGAGGCCCAGGCCGGTGATGGCGCGGATTTCCTTAATGACGTTGATCTTGCTCGCGCCGGCATCGACCAGCACGACGTCAAATTCGGTCTTCTCTTCGACCGGGGCGGCGGCGGGGCCAGCGGCGGGGCCGGCGGCGACGGCGGCGGTGACGCCCCAGGTTTCCTTCAGACCGTCGATGAGGTCCGCGAGTTCCATGATGGTGAGGGTGCCGAGCTGGTCAATCAGAGCCTGTTTGTCGTAAGCCATGGTGGTGTCCTCCAGAAGTGAAGTGGGTGGTGCGGGTGGTGCTGGAGCGGGAAACGCGCTTTACGCGCCCTGCTCTTCGAGTTTGGTCTTGTACGCTTCGAGGATGCCCACGAAGTTCGACAGGTGGGCGCTGAGCACGCCGACCAGTTCGGCCTGCAGCTGCTGCTTGCTGCCGAGGCTGGCCAGACGCTGCACGACGGCGACGTCCACCTTGTTGCCCTCGACGAAGCCGCCCTTGATGGCCGGGATGCCCTTGTCATTGCCCTTGGCCGCGTCGCTCAGCGCCTTGGCCACGCCGGCCGGGTCGTCCTGGGCCAGCACCAGGGCGCTGGGGCCCTTGAGCGCGTCCGTGAAGTCACGGCCGCCTTCTTGCAGGGCGATGTTGATCAGGGTGTTCTTGGCAACGATGAGCTGCCCGCCCTTCTCGCGGATGTCCTTGCGCAGTTTGCCCAGCTGGCCGGCAGTCAGGCCCTGGTAGTCGACGACGTAGAACGTCTCGATGTCCGTCAGGCTCTTCTGCAGGCTGCCCAGGGTCTGCTGGTTCTTTTCGTTCGCCACGCAGTACCTCCAGTGTGGGAACAAGTCCAGGTGCAGTGGGTGCAGTCTTTCAACATGCGGTCGCAACCTGGCAACTCGGCGGGATCTTTAAACGTTGGCGCGTCCCCGCTGTCTTTGGTGCCGGAATGAGGGCGTATTGGAAAGGTGCGTTGCTGCACCGGGGTGCCGATGGTGGGTGGGGAAGATGGCGCGGGGCCAGCGTCCCCAGGTGGATCAGGCGCTCGCGCCGCTCGACAGGGTCAGCGGAATGCTGGGGCCCATGGTGGTCGTGAGGTACGCGCTGCGCAGGAACACGCCCTTGGCGGAGCCGGGCTTGGCGCCTTCCAGGGCGCTCAGCAGGGCGCCGAAGTTCGCGCTCAGGTTGGCCGGATCGAAGCTGGCCTTGCCGATGGGCGCGTGCACGACGCCGGTCTTGTCGTTGCGGAACTCGATGCGGCCGGCCTTGAGGCCGCGCACCATGCCGGTCACGTCGGGACCGACGGTGCCGCTCTTGGGGTTGGGCAGCAGGCCGCGCGGCCCGAGCAGACGCGCGAGCTTCTGGCCGATCGCGGCCATCATGTCCGGGGTCGCCACGACGGCGTCGAAGTCCATGAAGCCGCCGGCGATACGCTCGATCAGCTCGTCGCTGCCGACGGTGTCCGCGCCGGCTGCCTGCGCGGCCGCGAGGTTGTCACCCTTGGTGATCACGGCGACGCGCACGGTGCGGCCGGTGCCGTGGGGCAGCGCGACGGTACCGCGCACGTTCTGGTCACTCTTGCGCGGATCGATGCCGAGACGGAAGTGCACTTCCACGGTCTCGTCGAACTTCGCGGTGGCGAGTTCCTTGACCAGCGCGGCGGCCTCGTCGATGGTGTACTGCTTGTCGCGGTCGACCTTGCCGACCAGCGCTGCGTAGCGTTTGCCGTGCTTAGGCATTGGGGGCCCCCTCGATGGTCACGCCCATGGAGCGGGCGGTGCCGGCGACCGTGTTCGCGGCGGCTTCAACGCTGCCGGCGTTCAGGTCGGGCATCTTGGTCTTCGCGATTTCCAGCACCTGATCCCAGTTGAGCTTGCCGACCTTGGCCTTGTTGGGGGTCGGGCTGCCCTTCTGCAGGCCGGCGGCCTTGCGGATCAGGTAGCTCATCGGGGGGGTCTTGGTGATGAAGGTGAAGCTGCGGTCAGCGAAAATGGTGATCTCGACCGGGATGATCGCGTCGCCCTTGTCCGCCGTCTGGGCGTTGAAGGCCTTCGTGAACTCCATGATGTTCGCCCCGTACTGACCGAGGGCCGGGCCGACGGGCGGGGCCGGCGTGGCCTTCCCAGCCGGGAGTTGCAGCTTGACAATCCCCATGACTTTCTTCATTTGGTTCCTCCTTAGCTCCCCCAGCGCGCGGCCGAACTGATTACGTTCGGGCGACTCCGGGGTGCTGGCGCTAAGTCCTGCGTTCGCCCGTGCGGGCGAATTGACAGCAACTTTTCGATTTTACTGCACGGCGGCCCACCTTGCCAAGTCGGCTGGGCGGGGGCTTACTTGGCGACCTGGGAGAAGTCGAGTTCCACCGGCGTCTCGCGGCCGAAGATGCTGACGAGCACCTTGACCTTCGCCTGCGGAATGTTGACCTCGCTGACCACGCCGCTGAAGTCCGCGAACGGGCCGCCGGTGACGCGCACCATGTCGCCCGCCTTGAAGTCCACCTTCACGCGCGGCGCTTCCTCGACCTTGGGCTGCGCGGCCACGCCGACCGAGGTCAGCAGCCGCTGCACCTCGTCGAACGACAGCGGCACGGGCCGGGTCGCGGTGCCGACGAAGCCCGTCACACCGTTCGTGCCGCGCACGACTTCCCACGACTCGCCCAGCTCGCCGGGCGCGTCGTCGTCCTCGACGTCCATCTGCACGAAGACGTACCCGGGGAAGAGCTTGCGCTGGACGGTTTCTTTCTTGCCGCCCTCGCGCAGTTCCACGGCGTCCTCGGTGGGCTGCAGCACTTGGAAGATCTTGGTGCCGCGCATGCCGAGTTTGCTCGCGCGTTCCATCAGCTGGCTCTCCACGCGGTCTTCCTGACCCACGTAGGTATGCACCGCGTACCACTCGATGCTCATGCGATCCTGCCCTGAAGGATCACGCGCAGCAGGGCGCCGAAGCCCACGTCCATCAGCCACACGACCAGCGTGAGGGCCACGACGAAGATGAGCACAGCCTGCGTGCCCTCGAGCACCTGGGCGCGCGTGGGCCACGAGACGCGGGACAGTTCCGCGCGCGAGTCGCGGAAATACTGGATCAAGTTCATGCCTTCACCTGCGTCAGTACGTGAGAAAGGAGGTCGGCGCGCGGCCGGGCGCGGGGGCCCGGAGCCGGCATCAGACCTTCTTCTCCTTGAAGACCACGTGCTTTTTCGCCACGGGGTCGTACTTGCGCAGCTCCATCTTGGCCTGCGTGTTGCGGCGGTTCTTGGTGGTCGTGTAGTAGAAGCCAGTGCCTGCGCTGCTTTCCATCTTCACGATGATGCGGGGGCCGTCCTTCGCCATGTGACTCTCCTTTCGCAGTCCGTTCCTGTCGGTGGAGCTGCTCCCAGCGCCCACTTTCGCAGGGTGCCCGTGACCGGGCGTTCGCTGGTAAAAGCCCGCCTTCTGGCGGGCAACATTCCAATTATAGGCACCTGACGCTCAACTGTCCACTGCCGCGCCGGTCCGGCCCTGGCACTGCCGGAGCACCTGCCGCACGAACCGGGACGGATCGCCCCCCAGCGCCCCACGCTCGGTCGGACCAAGGTCGGTCCGGCTGGCGACGGCCAGGCGCACGCTGTCGTCCGGGTCGTGCAGCAGTCGGCGCAGCAGGGCAGGGGGCAGGTCCGGGCGCGCCGCGATCCTGGCCCGCACCAGCCACGCGGTATGGGCCGCCAGTGTTTCCACCGTTTCGGCCCCCAGCCGTGGATGACGCGCCAGGGCCACCTGCACCTCCACGGATGGATGGCGGCGCAGTGCGGCCAGCAGCCACCCGGGCGCGTCTCCAAGCTGCAGCAGGGCGAGCAGGGACGGCACCGGCCAGCGCCCCACCATGTCCGGCTGTGCCAGCCGCAGCAGCGGCAACGCCGGGTTGCCCAGCACCTCAGCAGGAAACCCGGCAGCCAGCGTGCCCAGGATGGCCGCCGGCGTATTCGGATGCGCGGCCACGGCCCGCCGCACGCCCGCGTTCCGGTGCAGCGACAGGTTCGCCAGCTCGGCGGCGGTCAGGTGAGGATCGAGGGTGGCACGTTCGTCGGGCAGCATTTGGGCGACCTCCGAGCAGGAGAGCGTTCACCACCAGCATGCAGCGGCGGCGGCCGGCCAGCCCGGTACGGCCCGAGGAACACGCGCTCAGGACGAGGGGCTGGCGTCTGCCGGGAGGCCGGTGGGAAATCCGTCGATGCTGCGGACGTTCTTCTGTTGCTGGTACGCTCCGAGTTCCGCGGGCGTCTTTCTGGCCGCCCAGTCGTTCAGATCCTCACGGTCGGCCACATGATCCATCAGCGGTACGGCCATGCCGCACGACGTCTGCACCACGTCCACGTCCAGTACATAGACCTGCCGTGCACCGGGCAGTGGCGGGAACAGCGCCGCGTGCTCGGCCCACTCGGCATCCACGGGCTGGATCATCCGGGCCGTGCCGTACAGCCGCAGGATCAGGGGCGGGCCCTCCAGCGCACAGAACATCAGCGTCATCCGCGGCACCTGGAGCACGTGCGCGGCCGTCTCGTTGCCGCTGCCGGTCACGTTCAGCCACGCCACGCGGTTCGGCCCCAGTACCCGCAGGCTGTCCATGCCCTTGGGCGACACGTTCACCCGGCCGTCCGGCGCGGCCGTTCCCACGAAATACAGGTGCTGCGCCTCGATGAAGGCGCGCAGGTGGTCGCTGAGTGCGGGCATCTGTTTGGCCATACCCGAGGGTACCAATGAAGACGGGGAGGCCCGCAGGCCTCCCCGTCCACTCAGGGCTGACTTACTGAATGACCTTGGAGACGACGCCGGCGCCGACGGTGCGGCCACCTTCGCGGATGGCGAAGCGCAGACCCTCTTCCATGGCGATGGGCTTGATGAGTTCGA